>JACVJF010000030.1 GCA_015711855.1 Candidatus Solincola quzhuomuensis
AGCTCTCGCTGGACACGGCGTATCCGTCCATGTACTTTCCCACGCACAGGGGGCGGATGCCGTGAGGGTCGCGGATGCCCACCAAGGTGTCCTCGGTCATGACGGCTAGGCTGTAGGCGCCCTGCAGGCGGGGCATCACTTCACGGACGGCCCCCAGGATATCCTCCGCCGGGGAGCGGGCCAAGAGGAGGGCTATGACCTCGGTATCGGAGGTGGTTCGGAATCGTACCCCCTGATCCTTGAGCTCACTGCGCAGCTCGTCGGTATTGACCAGGTTCCCGTTGTGGGCCACGACGACCGAACCTCTGGTCCCGGGGACCTGTATGGGCTGAGAGTTCTCCCAATAGGAGGACCCGGTGGTGGAATAGCGGACGTGGCCGACGGCGATGTGACCCTTCAAGCTCTGCAGGTCCCTCTCGCTGAAAACCTGGGATACCATGCCCATGTCCTTGAGCAGCATGATCTCCTTTCCGTCGGACACGGCGATGCCCGCGCTCTCCTGCCCGCGATGCTGCAAGGCGTAGAGCGCATAATAGGTGAGCTTGGCCACGTCGTCGGAGCGGGTATATATGCCGAAGACCCCGCAGTGATCGTGAATCTCCAGGCCCATATCGATTTACCTCGCCCTTCCGTTCTCCCGGAGCGTCTTCCTCCGCCGCCACATCACTCCTCCCGGCGAAGGGCTTTTCGCGGTGCCCCCACCGATCATGCCGTCTCCCCGCTCAGTAGCCTCTCCAGGGCTCCTTCCCGGGCCTCCTTCATGCTCGCTATTTCCAGATCTATCCAGTCATTCACCACCAACCGGTCTCCTCCCGTCCTGCCCAGCACGACGACCGGTACCTCCCTCGACCCCGCCAGCTCCTGCATGGCTTCCAGGTCCTCCGCGGCCAGGGTGACCACGAAGCGGGACTGGCTCTCGCTGAAGAGCCAGGCATGAGGGGCGATCTCCGTATCCACCCTGAGGGAGGCTCCCATCCCCCCCGCGCAGCAGCACTCCAGGAGGGCCACGGCCAGCCCTCCCTCCGAGCAGTCGTGCGCCGACCTGACTATCCCCCTGCGGATGGCCTCTATGCAGGTGGTCTGCGTCCTCTTCTCGCGATCCAGGTCCAGAGCGGGAGGTCTGCCAGCCACCAGGCCGTGCACGACTTTCAAGTATTCCGAGCCGCCCAGTTCCGGCAGGGTCTCTCCCAGGAGGACCACCAAGAGCCCCTCTCCCGGGAATCCCATGGTGCGGCGATGGGCCAGGTTGCCGATGAGGCCCACCATGCCCACCACGGGAGTGGGATAGACAGCCGCACCGAAGGACTCGTTGTAAAAGCTCACGTTGCCGCTGACCACCGGAAGCTCCAGGAAACGGGCCGCCTCGGCCAGCCCCCTCACCGCCTCCTTGAACTGCCAGAAGATGTCGGGTCGCTCCGGGCTGCCGAAGTTCAGGCAGTTGGTGAGCGCCATGGGCACTCCCCCCGCAGCCACCACGTTTCGTGCCGCCTCGGCTACCGCTATCTGAGTGCCCAGGTAGGGATCCAGGTACACATAACGGGAATTGCCGTCACAGGACACCGCCAGGGCTTTGCTGGTGCCCTTGATGCGCAGCACGGCGGCATCCGAACCCGGATAGACCACCGTATTGAGTTGAACCATGTGGTCGTATTGTTCGTAGACCCATCTCCGGTCGCAGAGGTTGGGGCTTCCCGCGAGATCCAGGAGCACCCTGCCGTAGTCGGAGGGGTGGTCGAGGGACTCCAAATCCACGGCCCAAACTTCATCCAGGTAGGCCGGCCGCTCCGCGGGGCGATCGTAGACCGGACCGGTAGCCAGAGTGGAGGCGGGAACCTCAGCCACCTTCTCCCCGTACCAGAAGACCTCCAGCAGGTCTCCCTCCGTGACCTCGCCCACGACCACGGCGTTGAGTCCCCATCGGCGGCAGACCTCCAGCACTTCCTCCAGGTGACGGGGCTCCACCACCGCCAGCATCCTCTCCTGGGATTCGGAGATCATGATCTCGAAGGGCTCCATCTCCTCCCGCAGGGGGACCCTTTCCAGCCAGACCTTCATGCCCACGCCGCCCCTGGCCGCCGTCTCCGAACAGGCGCAGGAAAGCCCCGCCGCCCCTAGGTCCTGCAGCCCCACCAGCAGTCCCTTGTCCAGGAGCTCCAGGCAGGCCTCTATGAGCAGCTTCTCGGTGAAGGGATCGCCCACCTGAACGCTGGGTCGCTTCTCCTGGCTCTTCTCGTCAAATTCCTGGGAGGCCAGTATGGAGGCTCCCCCTATACCGTCCCGGCCCGTGCGGTTCCCGATGAGCACCACCGCGTTGCCCACGCCGCTGGCCACTCCCCGGGTGAGCCTTTCCTTGGGCATTATACCTATGCACATCACGTTCACCAGCGGGTTCTCGTCGTAACAGGGCTCGAAGTATATGTCCCCGCCCACGGTTGGTATGCCCAGGCAGTTCCCATATCCGGCTATGCCGGCCACCACGCCGCTCAGAAGGTACCGAGTCCTGGCCTTGGACGGGTCGCCGAAGCGCAGGGGGTCGAGGCAGGCGATGGGCCGCGCTCCCATGGTGAAGATGTCGCGCACGATCCCGCCGATACCGGTGGCCGCGCCTTGGTAGGGCTCCACGGCGCTGGGGTGGTTGTGGGACTCCATCTTGAAGACCACTGCCAGACCCCCGCCTATGTCGATAACCCCGGCGTTCTCCCCCGGTCCCTGCAAGACGTAGGAAGCCCGCGTGGGCAGTTGGGATAGGACCATTTTGGAACTCTTATAGGAGCAGTGTTCGCTCCACATGAGGGAATACATGCCCAACTCCACCTTGTTGGGCTCACGTCCCAGCACGCGGAGGATGTCGCGGTACTCGTCCGCGGTCAGTCCCAATTCCTCGTAAAGCTCAGCCATGATCTCAACCTACCCCTTTTCCCGGTTATAAGCCATGACCGATTCCCATATGACCAGTCCGTCCGTGCTGCCCAGTATCTCCTCGCTGGCCCTTTCCGGATGAGGCATGAGCCCAAAGACGTTGAAGCCCTCGTTACAGATACCGGCGATATTGCCCATTGCCCCGTTGGGATTGGCCTCCTGGGTGACCTCTCCCTCGGGGTCGCAATAGCGCAGGATGATCCTCCCTTCCTCCTCCAGCCTCCGGTAGGTCTCCGGGTCCACCACGTAGTTGCCCTCGTTGTGGGCAATGGGAATGCGCAGCACCTGCCCGAGGCTCGCCCGGTTTGTCCAAGGAGTATCCGCGTTCTCCACCCTCAGGTGGACGAACCGGCAGATGAAGCGGAGACAGGTGTTGCGGAGCATGGCCCCGGGAAGCAGGCCCGCCTCCAAAAGGATTTGGAATCCGTTGCATATCCCGATCACCAGCCCGCCCCGACTGGCAAAATCAGCCACCGCTTCCATCACCGGGCTGAAACGGGCGATGGCACCGCAGCGAAGGTAGTCGCCGTAGGAAAACCCGCCCGGGAGGATAAGGCAGTCGTAGGAGGAGACGTCCGTCTCCCGATGCCAGACGTAATCCACGTCCTCTCGGAGGACCTTGTCCACCACGTAATAACAGTCGGCTTCGCAGTTGGAACCGGGGAAGACCACTACGCCGAATTTCATGGGTAACTCTCCTTTTCCTTTTCTTACCGGTACTTTCCGGGCCTTCCCGCCCCACCGTGTCCACCCTCCGGAGAGTGTCCCTCATCCCGGAAGACCCTCTCGGGAATCACGGCAACGGGTCCTTTGTCCGTACTCCGACTCCCGCCCCGGCCGGGGCCCGTCATGGAAAACGACGTCATTCCTGAATCTCCACGCGGAAATCCTCTATCACGGGATTGGCCAACAGGCGCTCGCACATCTCCCGGACCCTTTCCGTTGCTCTTTCCGCCTCCACCCCCTGCACTTTGAGAACTATATATTTACCTATGCGCACGTCGCCGACCTCGTCGAAGCCCAGGGATTTGAGTGCTCCCAACGCTGCCTGTCCCGCGGGATCCAGCACTCCCTTCTTGGGGGTCACGTACACGTACACGGTCATGCCCGTTTCCTCCTCCATTATCCTCCGCAGCACCTCGGCATAGGCCTCCTCGACCCCGCCCAGGTCCCTGCGGAAACGGTCCTTGTCCATTATCTCCAGCGTCTCGGCGTCCCACAGGCGGCATACGTCCGGGCTGAACTCGTCGCCCAAGAGCATCTTCCCCTCGCGCATCCCGAACTCCAGCTTGAAATCGGCGAGGATGAGGCCACGAGCCTCGAAAAAGGGACGCAGGATCTCGTTCACCCGAAGGGCCGTGGAGGCCATCTCGTCCAGTTGCTCGTCCTTGGCCAGCCCCAACTCGCGGATGTGCTCCCGGGTGAGCAGGGGATCCCCCAAACGATCGTTCTTGTAATAGAACTCGACCAGAGGGGATTTTAATTCCGTGCGTTCCGGATAACCAAGACGCTCGGCAAGGCTTCCCGCCGCGTAGTTGCGCACGGCGACCTCTATGGGGATCATGTCCAGACGCCAGGCGAGGGTCTCGCTTTCGGAGACGAGCCTCAAGTGGTGGGTGCGTATGCCTCTCTTTTCCAGCTGGCGGAAGACGATGTCCGACATCCGGGCGTTCACCCTACCCTTGCCGGGAATTATCCCCTTCTTCTTGCCGTCGAAGGCGGAGGCCTCGTCCTTGAACTCGAGGATGATCTGCCCGGGCTGGTCGGTGGCGTAGATCCGCTTGGACTTTCCCTCGCTGATGAGTTCCTTCTTCTCCATGCCCTGACCTTATTACCTCATATTTCCAACCGCTCCAAGCGCTCGAAGACGCGCTCCAGCCGGCGGAGGTGGGATCTCACGTCGAAACAGGCCTCGATCTCCTCCCGCCGTAGTCGCGCGGTCACCTCCGGGTCCTCCAGGAGGAGGGTTCGGAAATCCCGTTCCGATCCCCAGCATTCCATGGCGTTTCGCTGCACGATGGCGTAGGCTTCCTCCCGGGTCAGCCCTTTGTCCACCAGGGCCAGGAGCACGGCCTCGGAGAAGACCAACCCCCGGGTCAACCCCAGATTGCGGAGCATGTTCTGGGGGTAGACCTGCAGGCCGCGCAGGATCTCGTGGAACCTGACCAGCATGTAATGGAGAAGGGTGGTGGAATCGGGTATGACGACCCTCTCCACCGAGGAATGGGATATGTCCCTCTCGTGCCACAGGGCCACGTTCTCCAGGGCAGCCACCGCGTTGGCGCGCAGGATGCGGGCCAGGCCACAGATGCGTTCACAGAGAACGGGGTTGCGCTTGTGGGGCATGGCGCTGGATCCCTTCTGGCCCTCCCGGAAGGGTTCCTCCGCCTCCCGGACCTCGGTGCGCTGCAGCCCGCGTATCTCCAAGGCGAACTTCTCCAGGCTGGCGCCGGTTATGGCGATGGCGGACAGATATTCGGCGTGTCGGTCTCTCTGCAGGACCTGGGTGGAGACCTCGGCGGGTCGTAGCCCCAGTTTCCCGCACACGTACTCCTCCACCCGGGGATCCAGGTGGGCGTAGGTGCCCACCGCCCCGGAGATCTTCCCGTAGCTGATGACCTCCCGGGCCCTCCGCAGACGCTCCACATCGCGCGCCATCTCGAAGGTCCATAGGGCGAGCTTCTGCCCGAGTACCATAGGTTCGGCGTGCACACCGTGGGTCCTCCCTACCATGACCACGTCCCGGAACTCCAAGGCCTTGGACCTTAGGGTAGCGGCAAGGGAGACCGCCTCCTCGATGATGAGGTCCATGGCCTCCCGCATCTGCAGGGCCAGACCCGTGTCCAGGACGTCGGAAGAGGTCATACCGTAATGGATGTAGCGGGAGTTCTCGCCCACGTTCTCGGCTACGTTGGTGAGGAAGGCGACCACATCGTGGTGGACGGTCTCCTCTATCTGCCGCACGCGCTCGGGGTCGAAGGAGGCCCTGGACCTTATCTCCTGCAGGGCTTCCTCGGGCACCTCCCCCAGGCGGGCTCTGGCCTCCACGGCCAGTATCTCGATATCCAGCCACTTGCGGAGCCTGTTCTCCTCGCTCCACACGGCGGCCATCTCGGGAAGGGTGTAACGCGGGATCATATCCTACCAGCCTTTACCATGCTTTCCGGCCTCGGCATCTATATTATCTTCCATTCACTCCTCTCGTGACAGAGCTTTTCCGACTCCGTTTGCCTAGCCAGGGAGCGACCTAGCCCCCGGATATCTTGCGGCGGTAGGCCCGCCAAGCCTCCGCGATCTCCGGGTACTTCAGGGCCAACACGGAGCCGGCCATAAGGGCAGCGTTTACCGCTCCGTCGATGGCCACCGTGGCTACAGGAACCCCGCGGGGCATCTGGACCATGGAAAGAAGGGCATCGAGGCCGCCCAGGTTCGGAGAAGAGAGGGGGACGCCGATGACCGGCAGGGTGGTCAGGGAGGCCACCACGCCCGGCAGGTGGGCGGCCATGCCCGCGGCGGCGATGATGACCTCTACTCCCAGGGACGGCGCTTCCTCCACGAAACCGCGCAGTTTCTCCGGCTGGCGGTGGGCGGATATAACTCTGGTGATCACCTCGATACCCAGCTCCCGAAGGGTGTCCTCAGCGGGCTGAACACGCTCTCGGTCCGATTCCGATCCCATGAGCAGAGCTACCACCGGCGCCACACTCAACACCTCCTCTTCCGGGTAAAGACACGAAAGACCTTTTTCCACCAGCGGGGGCCGCCTGGAGGGTTCATTCCTCAAAGACGGCCCGAGCTGGGCACCCCGGTACCTGTACCTTAGGCCATATCCACGACCCGCAGGGCTATGTCCTTTCGATAATACATGTCTTGAAAGCGTATGCGCTCCACCGCCCGATAGGCTTTCTCCCGGGCCTCACGGAAATCCCGGCCCAGGGCGCTCACATTGAGCACCCTTCCCCCGTCGGTCAATACGGAGCCGTCGGCACCCAGCTTGGTACCCGCGTGGAAGATGGTAACCCCTTCCAGGGACCCGGCTTCCTGCAGGCCCTCTATCGCATAACCACGACGGTATTCTCCTGGGTACCCTCCCGAGGCCACCACTACCGTGACGCAGGACTCCTCGCTCCACTCTAAGTCGATGTCGGACAGCCCTCCCTCCAGGGTGGCCAGCATGGCCGTCACGATGTCGCTCTTCAGTCTCGGCAGCACCGCTTGGGTCTCCGGATCCCCGAAGCGCACGTTGAACTCCAGGACCTTGGGACCCTCCTCGGTGAGGATCAGGCCGGCGTACAGTATCCCGCGATAATGAATGCCTCGGGAGACCATGGCCTTCGCCGTGGGCCGCAGTATCTCCTCCACCACGCGGCGGTAATCCTCCTCGCTCATCAGGGGCACCGGCGAATAGGAGCCCATGCCACCGGTATTGGGGCCGGTGTCGCCGTCCCCCACCCGCTTGTAATCCTGGGCCGGCGCCAGCGGGAGTATCTCCTCCCCGTCCACGAAACTGAGCACGGAGACCTCTTGGCCGGACAGGAATTCCTCGATGAGCACCCTGTCCCCCGCTTCCCCGAACTTCCGTTCCAGAAAGCAGGCGCGCAGGGCCTCGTAGGCCGCCCGTTCGTCGCGGGCGATGACCACGCCCTTGCCCGCCGCCAGTCCGTCCGCCTTGACCACGTACGGGGGACCGCTCCTTCTAACGCACTCCGCCGCTTCCTCGTAATCGGTGAAGACCTCCGCCCGCCCGGTGGGAACGCCCGCCTCCAGCATGAGCCGCTTGGCGAAGTGCTTGCTCCCCTCCATGAGGGCGGCCCGGCGATCGGGGCCGAAAAGGGCCAGGCCACGCTCCCGGAAAACGTCGGCGATCCCGGCCACCAACGGGGCCTCCGGGCCCACGACGGTCAGGTCGACGCCTTGCCGCGAGGCGAAATCCGCCAGGGCCTCCATGTCCTCCGCCTTGATGTCCACGCACTCCGCCAACGAGGCCATACCGGCGTTCCCCGGCGCGCACCATATCTTTTCCACCAGGGGGGACTGCGAGATCTTCCAGGCCAGGGCATGCTCCCGCCCGCCGCTTCCCACCACCAGGACCTTCATGCCCACCTCCCTCTCGACGTCAAGCTACAACCTAATATTTTATGGCCTGGGGTGACAATCCTTCGCCGCCTTGAGGACCAGGGCGAGCGTCGTCCACTCTCCGGTGTCCGAGTCTCCGAGGCGCGTCGCGGAGTTCACGGTCATCACATCCTGGGAATCTACCAGGAATCGACGCCCGCCGCCCGTCCCGGCCTCTTCCCTATTTCATCCAGGTTGACGACGTCCCTTACGGCCACTGGGCCGTCGTCGATGAGAGCCCTCGAGCTCGAGGTCGAAGGCGGTCATTTCTATCCGTCTCTACACCGCGTGCTCCTCCAGCGCTTTCGGGATGCGTCCACGCGTCCCCGCTGCCATTGGGGGACATGAGGAGATGATACAACGATATGACCCTCCACCGGGGCTCGTTTAGCCGATCTATAGAAAAGAATCGATGTATAGAAAAGAATGTCTCTCCTTCCAGGTCTCGAGGCGGCGCACATAGGTCGCCACCAACTCAAAGAACACCTCCACGGACGGATTGAAAGGTCGCCATATCTCCTTGTGTGGCGAGAAGTGGACGAAGGAATTCGTTGCATCGATACCCTTGAAAGGGTATAGGTTCATAAACATGGCGGACACCTTAAATGCTACGCTTAAGTAGTCGTATGGGGTTATTACACCAACCAGGGCCTCGATTACACCTAAAACCACCAGACAGAAAAACCCCGCGGAAAATGGAAGGGATAGGTTTATCGTGGGCATGTTCAAGAAATTCAAGAAGGGCATAGAGGAGGCCAAGGATGTGACCTCCGAGCTCAACGGGAGGACGGTGGTGGAATTCGACACGGAAAAGAACGTCTGGGAGATAGCCGATGCCTGGGCGGCGCAGTACGGCAGCCATGCTTAGGAGCAGAGCGACATGCATCGCCTCTGTCGGATCGACTCCGGTATGGGACTGTACATGGGGGTGGAGATCGACCGTACCGACGCGAATTAACGCGTGCAGGGTTGGATGTAACCGCAGGTGGCAGCCATGAGCACGGGCATCACGAAGATGATGGGGCTAAGTGGGCTAGTCCCCAAGGAAATGAGGCTGGACGCGGCGGCCGCGGCACCCAGCGGGGTGGTGATGAGCAACAGACCCGGTTTGATGTTCAATCAACTCCCGCAGGCTCTCGGGGTCGAGCAGCAAATCCAGGCCGTCTCCCCCACCTTCCAGCTACCGCAAACGTAGGTCAAACGCGGGGGGATCCTGCGCCTTCGTTTCCCCCTTTGCTCACCCCACAAAAAGTCAACCGCAGCAAGGGAAAACAAGGAGGTGTTACCGGGGCGCCCGCAGGTCGATACCGAGAGGAGCCGTGCTTCAAAAGCACTGTTTCCCGGGGATGCAGAAACCGCAGATCTCTTGTAAATCGGGCGTCACAGCGGGAGGTCGTCGTAAAAGAGGAAGCGCCCCTGCCGCAAGGGTTCCCCTCCCCCATCGAGGAAGATGGACTGCTGCCTTTCCGGGCCCACGGACACCAGCCTGATGGGGACTCCCGCCCTCTCCCTGATGAACTGGAGATAATCCCTGGCCTCCAGGGGGAGGTCCTCCAGGCGCGAGGCCCCGGAGATATCCTTTTTCCAGCCCGGGAGCTCCTCGTAAACGGGCTGGCAGTGAGAGAAATCGTCGTAGAGGGGAGGGAACTCATCGAGCACCCTATCTCCTATGCGGTAGGCCACGCAAACCTTGACCGTGTCGAACTGGGAGAGGACGTCCAACTTGGTCACCGCCAGGCTGGTGAGGGTGTTCAGCCGCACCGCGTAGCGCAGCACTACCAGGTCGAACCACCCGCAACGGCGCTTCCTCCCGGTGGTGGTCCCGTACTCCCGGCCCACTTCTTGCATGGCCCTTCCCACCTCGTTATCCTGCTCGGTGGGGAAAGGTCCGGATCCGACCCGGGTGACGTAAGCCTTGGTCACACCGATGATCTCGTCCACGTCCCGCGGTCCCACCCCGGCCCCGGCGCAGACCGCCCCAGCCACCGTGTTGGAAGAGGTTACGTAGGGATAGGTGCCGTGGTCGAGATCGAGCATCAATCCCTGGGCACCCTCGAAGAGGACGTTCTTCCCTTCCCGCAAGGCCTTCTTGACCAGCAGCGAGGTGTCGGTGAGAAAACCGCGCAGCCTATCCGCGTAACCGGCGTATTCGTCCGCTATCCTCTCCGCGTCAAGGGAATTGGCCCCGTACACGCAGGTTATTATGCGGTTTTTTTCCTCGACCGCCCGGTATACCTTCTCCCTGAACACTGATGGATCCATCATGTCCTGCATCCTCAGGCCCGTCCGAGCCGCCTTGTCGGCGTAGGTGGGCCCGATCCCCCGTCGGGTGGTACCCAGGCTGCTGGATCCCCTGCTCTCCTCAATAAGCCCGTCCAGAACCTCGTGGAAGGGAAGGATAACATGGGCGTTGTAGGATATGCGCAACCGTCCCACATCCAATCCCATACTCTCGATCTTTTCCATTTCCTCCAGTAGTACGGAGGGGTTGACGATCACGCCGTTTCCGATCACCGGGATGATATGCGGGTAGAGGATGCCGCTGGGTACCAGGTGGAGTCTAAGGGTCTCGCCGTCCCAGGCGATGGTATGGCCGGCATTGTTCCCCCCGTGGAAGCGGACCACCATGTGCATATCGTCGGAAAGGAGGTCGATGACCTTCCCCTTCCCCTCATCACCCCATTGGGTTCCCACGACCACGATTCCGGGCATGACAACCTCTCTTCCTTCCTCCGGAGGCGATAGCGACCCCCGGAAATGCGCCGACCGGCCTCTGCCCCGAAGTACGCGGACGTCTCCACCGGCGGCCTGCCCGCACGGTGCAAAATTATAGCATCAGCAGGAGTCGGTGGATACAGCAGGTGGATGGTCCGGGATTCCCTTCAGGCATGACTCATCTCGTCGAGGATGGACCTGGCGGCGATGATACCCGAGGCCGAGGCCTGGACCAGGCCTCGGGTGATCCCCGCCCCGTCCCCCACGGCATAGAGTCCGGGTACTTCCGTCTGCAGGCGGCGGTCCAAGCTGGGCCGGGAGGAATAGAACTTAACCTCCACTCCGTAGAGCAGCGTGTCGCGGGAATTTAGGCCCGGGCACAATTCGTCCAAGGCCTCCAGCATCTCCAGGATGTCGCTTATATACCGGTAGGGCAGGGCGAAGCTGAGGTCTCCGGGAGTGGCCTCGGATAGAGTGGGCCTCACCGTGGAACGGGCTATCCTCCGGGCCGTGGAACGCCTCCCCGCCTGAAGGTCGCCCAACCGCTGCACGAGTATGCCCTCCCCCAAAAGGTTGGCCAGCCTAGCTATGTACTTGCCGTAGGCAATGGGCTCCTTGAAGGGCTCGGTGAAGGTGGTGCTCACCAGGAGCGCGAAGTTGGTGTTCTCCGTGCGCCGATCGGCGTAACTGTGACCGTTGACGGTGAGCACGTCGCCGTAACGCTCCATGCAGACCTCACCATAGGGATTCATGCAGAATACCCGCACCCGATCCTCGAAACGGCGCGTGAAATAGTGGAGTTTAGGCTCGTAAAGGTCATCGGTAAGGGGCTCCAGGACCGCGGCAGGCACCTCCACGCGCAGGCCGATGTCCACCTGGTTGTTCTGAACCGGGACTCCGAGACGTTCCATCTCGCCCACCAACCAGTCCGCACCTTCCCTTCCTGGGGCGATGACCACGTAGGGCGCTTTCACCACCTCGCCGCCCGAAAGGCGGACCCCCGCCACCCGGCCCCCGGAGACCAGGATCGACTCCACGCGGTTTTCCGTGCGCACCTCGACTCTTTCCTTCAGGAAACGGTGCAACTGCAGGAGCAGCTCGCGGCACCGTTCCGTTCCCAGGTGCCGGAAGGGGCAGGGCGTTAGAATAAGATTGGATAGGACCGCTTTTCTCCTCCAGGCTTCCACTTTCTCGCTGTCCTCCCCGTAGACGGTGGAGGGAGCCCCGAACTCGAGGTACAACTGATCCACCCGTTCGATGAGCTCGCGGAGCATACGGGTCCCCACGTACTCCTGTAGCCATCCTCCCACCTCGGGGGAGAGGGACAGTTTCCCGTCGCTGAAGGCGCCCGCGCCCCCCCATCCGCTGGTGATGGCGCAGGTCTCGCACTTTCGGCACCTTCCCCTCCGCGCGGCACATTCCCTCTTCTCGATGTCCGGACCCTTCTCCAGCATGAGCACCCGCACCCCGTCCCGCTTTACCAACTCCAGGGCGGCGAAGATTCCGGCAGGCCCGGCCCCCACGATTACCACGTCGTATCCTTTGGACACCCCTTCCTCCCAAGTTCCGGTGGTGTTCACGCCGCGGGACCCTTTTCCCCAGCCTCTCCGTCCCGACATAAATCTCCATTACGCCGCTATTATTTATCGCCATCGCTTCGGCTTCAACTTGAACCGGCCCCCCGGCGGCATCCCGTCTCCATGCCCCCCGAAACGGGCAAGGCCGTCCGCACTTCGGTATCTCCCCGCCTAAAAAGCCCGAGAGGATCGCCGGAGAGAGCAAGGGAACCCGCCCGAATGCCGTAGATGCTCCGACGATCCGTAGGAAAGTGAAATTATCGCCCCGCGTTGCCGATAATAGACATCGTGATGGGAAGGGGGTGAAGTTGCAGAAGTCATGTCTCGAGGAAGCCAAGGGAGGAGAAAAGCATGGTGGAGACCGGAACGTGCGCGGGATGCGGGATTCCGGAAGCCTTCGCCTCGTTGAACAGGTGGCTGACCAACGGGGACATCGTGCAAGGGACCAACGACGCCGCGCGCATGGCTATGGTGGAAAGCGATAACCTTGACCCCCTCTTGAGGGACATCGGCCGGGCCATTGGGATATCCATAGACCACCTGGTCATCAACATCGTGGCTCGTGCCACCCAGCTGTACATGGACACCCTCATACCCCAAACGGTCAAGGAGCTTATCCGCAGCAAGAAAATGGACATCCCGAGTTTCTCCCAGGGGGTGATGGACCTCTGCCACACCATAGGGTACGGAAAGTACCGTTTCCTGGACTATCGCTACGAGAACGACGAGAACGACTTCTGCCGGATCAGCATCTTCCGCCCCTTCTCCATCTTGGAGACCTCGGGGGCTTTCGCCGGGGTGATCGCCTCCACGGTGGGAGGGGAGCATTCCGTCACCTACGAGGAGGTCTCCCCGGGGCTGTACGAGCTGACCACCGGCTGGACCACCTATCCGGAGGTCGTCAAGGAGCGTCTCCAGATGCAGCTCTACGAACCGCGCGAGGGCGACCTACTCCTGGAGAGATGCTCCACGTGCGGCGTCCCTCTCCTCGTCTCCTCCGTGTGTAGTTGGGACTTGGAGGACGGGATCATAACCAACCGGGAGAACGGCTACCGTATGACCATCCTGGGGCCCGGGCTAATGGATACCCTCTTTCAGGCCCTGGAATGGGAGCTTGGCGAGGAGATACCGCGCCTGGTGGTGGACGCCCAGAGGCGTTACGTGAGAGAGGGCTTCACGCCCGTTGACTTCACCCGCGGGTTCGACGAGCTCCGCGAGCAGCTGGCCGTGCGGGGCCTGGGTAACCTACGCGAGTTCTCCATGGACGGGCAGGGTGCCTCCATGCTCCTGGAGAACTCTTGCATGAAGCTTCTCCTGGTGGGGCTCCTCCAGGGGAGCTTCGAAAGGGCTATGGGGACGAACTCCACCGCGGAGTGGGAATTACTGGAAGGAGACACCCTTAGGGTGCGGGTCTCGCCCGCGGCGTGACCTGCAAATGCGACAAGATGGAAGGCCCTCCCCCTCCGGCAGGGGGAGGGCCTTTATATCTCAACCGCGGCACAGGCAGCGTCCGCTACGCGGCAAGATCGCTCAAGCCTCGGCGTAGACCGACTCGCCGGCGCGTGTGAAGGTGAACATCCCCTCGGCGTCCACGTCCACCTCGATGAGGTCGCCCTCTCGGAACTCGCCCTCCAAGAGCTTGAGGGCCAGCCGATCCTCGATCTCCCGGCGTATTACCCTTTTTAGAGGCCGAGCCCCGTAGTGGGGGTCGAAGCCCTCGGAGGCGAGCACCTCCTTGGCCCTCTCGGTGAGACGTACGTCCAGCTTGCGGTCGGCCAGCCTCCGGCGCAGGTATTCCACCTGGATGTCCACGATCTGCTTGATCTCCTCCATCCCCAGGGGATTGAAGATAATGATCTCGTCCAGTCGGTTCAAGAACTCGGGGCGGAAGTGGGCCTTGAGGGATTCGAGCACCAGCTCCCGGACCTCCTCGCTGTTCCTCCCGGCCATCTCCTGGAAGTATTGGCTGCCGATGTTGGAGGTCATGATGATGACCGTGTTCTTGAAGTCCACGGTCCTTCCGTGTCCGTCCGTCAACCGTCCATCGTCCAGGATCTGCAGGAGGATGTTGAAGACGTCGGTGTGCGCCTTCTCTATCTCGTCCAGGAGTATGACGCTGTACGGACGCCGCCTCACCGCCTCGGTGAGTTGGCCTCCTTCCTCGTAGCCCACGTACCCCGGGGGAGCGCCGATGAGCCGGGAGACGGTGTGTCTCTCCATGTATTCGCTCATGTCCAGGCGCACCATGGCCCGCTCGTCGTCGAAGAGGAACTCGGCCAGGGCCCGGGCCAGCTCCGTCTTTCCCACGCCGGTGGGCCCCAGGAAGAGGAAGGACCCGATGGGACGGTTGGGGTCCTGCAGTCCGGCGCGGGCGCGTCGGATGGCGTTGGATACTTTTTCCAGGGCCTCGTCCTGGCCCACCACCCGCCGGCGCAGGCGCTCCTCCATGTGGATGAGCTTCTCCACCTCTCCCTCGAGGAGCTTGGATACCGGGATGCCGGTCCAGGCGGAGACCACCTCGGCGATGTCCTCCTCGTCCACCTCCTCCTTGAGCATCTTGCGTTCCTTCTGCAGCTCCTGCAGGCGACGGTTCTCCTCCTCTAGGGCCTTCTGCACCTCCACCGCCTCGCCGTAGCGCAGGCGGGCCGCCTTCTCCAGGTCGCCCTCGCGCTCGGCGCGCTGCTCCTCGATGCGGATCTGCTCCAGGCGCTCCTTGAGCTGGCGTATGCGGGTGATGCACTCCTTCTCTGCCTGCCAGTGGGCCTTCATCTCCGCGCTCTTCTCCTTGAGCTCGGCGAGCTCCGCCTCCAGTTTCTCCAGGCGCTCGCGCGAAGCCTTGTCCTTCTCCTTCTTCAGGGCCTGGCGCTCGATCTCTAGCTGCTTGATGCGTCGCTCCACCTCGTCGATCTCCACGGGCATGGAGTCGATCTCGATGCGCAGGCGGGAGGCCGCCTCGTCCACCAGGTCTATGGCCTTGTCGGGGAGGAAGCGGTCTGAGATGTAGCGGTCGGAGAGTACCGCCGCCGCCACCAGGGCCGAGTCCTGGATGCGCACGCCGTGGTGCACCTCGTAGCGCTCCTTCAAGCCCCGGAGGATGGCTATGGTGTCCTCCACGTCGGGCTCGCCCACGTAGATGGGCTGGAAGCGGCGCTCCAGAGCGGCGTCCTTCTCCACGTACTTCCGGTACTCGTCCAGGGTGGTGGCGCCGATGCAACGCAGCTCCCCGCGAGCCAGGGCGGGCTTGAGCATGTTGGAGGCGTCCACCGCTCCCTCCGCCGCTCCCGCTCCCACCAGGGTATGCAGCTCGTCGATGAAGAGGATGATCTGACCCTCGGCGTCGGTGATCTCCTTGAGCACCGCCTTGAGCCGGTCCTCGAACTCGCCTCGGTACTTGGTCCCGGCCACCAGGGCCCCGAGGTCCAGGGCGATGATGCGCTTGTTCTTCAGACCCTCGGGGACATCGCCCTCCACTATACGCTGGGCCAGGCCCTCCACGATGGCCGTCTTCCCGGTACCCGGCTCGCCGATGAGCACCGGGTTGTTCTTGGTGCGACGGGAGAGGACCTGCATGACGCGACGTATCTCCGCGTCCCGCCCGATGACCGGGTCCAACTTGCCCCGCCGCGCCAGGTCGGTGAGGTCACGCCCGAAGCGCTCCAGGGCCTGGAAGCGCTCCTCGGCTTCGGGATCGGTTATGCGTTGGCTCCCCCGCACCTCGCTCATGGCTTGGAGGATGCGGTCGCGGTCGATGCCCCTGCCGCGGAGTATCTCCGCCGCTTCGCCCCTCTTCTCCTCGGCCAGGGCCAGGAAGAGGTGCTCGGTGGAGATGTACTCGTCCTTGAGCTTATCCGCCTCGGAGAGGGCGGCCTCCAAGACGGAAGCGGTGCGGGGCGAGATCTGCACCTGGCCCACGGCGCCGGTCACCATGGGAATCTTTTCCAGGTATCCGGTCAAGTCGGAAGCCAGGGAACCGGGGTCCTCGCCTATCTTTTCCAGGAGAGAGGGCACGGTTCCTCCCTCCTGGCGCAGCAGGGCCAGGAGAAGGTGCTCCGGCTCTATGAACTGATGGTGTCGTTCCCCGGCCAGTCTTTGAGCGTCGGCCAGGGCTTCGCGCGCCTTTATGGTCAATTTATCCAGACTTATCATGCTATCTACCTCCTTGCGGGGTATCCCCCGTCGCTTTTTTTATCCTTTTAGGTTCATTCCGTCTTCGCCCTCGTACTTCTTGCCGGTCAACCTCATCGTTTTCATATCCCCCTCGGAGGATTCTTCCCCACCGACCCCTTGCTGGGCCGTTATGCTTTAACCCGTTTCGGGAATCGTCTTCCGCCGAGGCCCCGTATGGGGCCCTTGTATATCAACCCCCAGGAAGGGGACGAATCCCTCGACAGGGCCGGAGAGGTTCCGCTCTTCCTCATCCGACACCCGTAAATTACCGGCTTGCGCCACGACAATCGCGGATGTGGTGCCCGTTACCAGGCATGGAATCACCGTGCACCGCGCTCACTCCTCAGCGCCCGGAAAGGGTCTCGGTACCTGGGAGACATCAACTCGCCGCGGACCACCGGAACGATGTCGCGGCGGAAGCTCTCCCGTACCTGTCGTACCCTTTCCTCCATTTCCTTCCTCAGGGACTCCAGCTCCTCTTCTAGAGATTCCATGCGATCCCGCATGGCCTCCATGCGCTCGCGCATCTCCAGGATCATCTTCACTCCGGCCAGGTTCACCCCCATCTCCTGGGTGAGCTCCTGGATGAGGCGACACTGCTCTATGTCCGCCTCGGAATAACGCCTCCGGTTGCGCACCCGCGCCGGGTTCAGAAGTCCCTTGCGCTCGTAAATGCGCAGGGTCTGGGGATGCACGTCCGCCAGCCGGGCGGCCACGCTTATCATGTAGAGGGGTTCCTTGCTGGTCCCCTTCTTCTTCCCCTTGTCCTTCTTTACAACCCTTTCGTCCATCCGCCATCACCTACGCTTCCAGGAAGGCGCGGGGATTCTCCTTCTCCAAGTCCCGGAGCTTTTCGATGAGCTCCCTCTCCTTGGAGGTGAGCTTCTTGGGCACCACCACGCGTGCGGTGACGATCATGTCGCCGCTGCCCTTACCCTTCGCCCGTGGGGCCCCTTTCCCCCGCAGGCGAAACTTCTTGCCGTCCTGAGTCCCCGCCGGGATCCTCAGCTTGACCTTGCCGTCGATGGTGGGAACCTCGACGGTGGTCCCCAACGCCGCTTCGGCGAAGGTCAAAGGAAGATCCAAGAGGATGTCCCCGTTCTTCCTCTTGAAGTACCTGTGCGGTTTTACGTGCACGTTAACGTACAGGTCACCCGGCGAACCTCCCGGGGGTCCCGCTTCCCCCTTGCCCGGGAAGCGGACCTTCCCCCCATCGTTTATCCCGGCCGGTATCTTCACCTTGATGTTGCGGGACATCTCCACCGCCCCCGTGCCCTGGCAGGAAGCACAGGGGTCCTCCACCACCGTGCCCCTACCCCCGCAGACAGGGCAGGGACGGGAAAAGGCGAAAAGTCCCTGGTTCTGGGATACGGTCCCCCGCCCGCCGCAGGTGGAGCAGGTCTTGGGCAGGGTTCCCGGTTTGGCGCCCGTTCCCCGGCAGGTGGGGCAGAGAGTGCGGCCGGTTATGGTCAGGGGGACGGTAACCCCGTGTATGGCGTCCTCGAAGGATATGGTCACATCGGTGGAGATGTCCCTTCCCTTCCTGCTCTCCCGACGCCTTCCGGTGCCGAATCCGGTGAACAGGTTGAGTATGTCTCCGAGGTCTCCTAGATCCCCCAGGTCACCGGTATAGGTGTAAGTGCGAGTACCGGGACGCGCTCCGAAGGAGGAGAAATCGAAGGGCCCGAACCCCGCCCCCGGCCCGCCTGCGCCCATAAACATGGCACCGGAGTCGTACTGGCGGCGCTTCTCCGGGTTGGAGAGAACCTCGTAGGCCTCGTTGATCTCCTTGAACTTCTCCTCCGAGCTCTTGTCCCCCGGATTGGCGTCGGGATGGTATTTGCGGGCTAGGCGCCGATAGGCGTCCTTTATCTCCTTCTCCGTGGCGTCCTTGCTAACTCCCAGAATCTGGTAATAATCCTTGTACCCGTTCACCTTTCATCGCCTCTACCTATGGGGGTCGTACCTTCGCACCATCCCTGGCCTTCATGCCCCGGAACCCTCTTCTTCGCCCTCCCCTGCCTGACCGGTAGCAGGGGAAGGGATACGGCTCGGCATTTTCCTCCGACCGAAGATCGAAGATACGACCCCATTATTCGCATTTGCTCACCGTGGCCCGAGCCGGGCGGAGGAGGTTTCCCTTGTACTTGTAGCCCTTCTGGTGCACCTCCACCACCGTCTGGTCCTCGTGGTCGTCGCTGACCACGGCCATTACCGCCTCGCAGACCTCCGGATCGAAGGGGTGGCCATGGGGGTTGATCTCCTCCAGGCCTTCCTTCTTCAGGATGTCCATGAGCTGCTGGTAGACCATGCGCACGCCCCGGGCCAAGGCATCCTCCCGGTCGGGACAAGCTTCCATGGCCTTCTCCAGGTTATCGATAACCGGGAGCAGGTTGGCTATGAGCTGGCGGTTGGCCTGCTCCACTATGCGGGTCTGCTCCCGGATCATCCGCTTCCGGTAATTTTCCAGTTCCGCCTTCTGTCTCTGTGCGTCGTCCAGGTACTCCCTGGCTTTGGACTCGGCGGCCTTGAGCTTCTCCTCTAGGTCCAGCACCATGTCCTCCAGCTCCCTCTTGGTCAAGCGGTGAACCTCCCGCCTCCTCTCCTCGCGAGGATCGGGGCTTTCGCCGACCATCTTTCCAGGTCCCTCGGGAGCGGAGGAGTCCCTCGGCGTTTCCTCACCGCCTGAGGCTTCACCCGTCCTCCTCTCCCTTTCCTCCTTTTCCTTATCCCGTTCGTCCATCACCATAAGATCTCACCTCTTTGCTCCCCCGGTCTCCGCGGAGGGGGCTGGTCCTCGCGGCCAGCCCCCTCGCCAGACCTCTTACCCTCGGCGGGGTGCAGGGCTCACTCCTTCTTCTCGCCCTCCACCTTGATGGGGATCTTCTTGGGCTTGGCCTCTTCCGCCTTGGGCATATCTATGCGGAGCACTCCGTCGGAGACGGTGGCCACCACCTTGTCCTCGTCCACCTTCCTCGGTAGGGGTATGGTGCGCTCGAACATGCCGTAGGCACGCTCGATGCGGTGGTAGTTCTCCTCCTTCACCTCGGAGGCGAACTTGCGCTCTCCCTTGATGTGCAGGATGTCGTCCTCAAGGGAGATGTCCACGTCCTTGGCGTCCAGGCCGGGCAGCTCCACCTCGACCACGAGCTTGTCGTCCGTCTCGTACATGTCGATGGCCGGCGCCCAGGTGGCCAGGGTCTCCGAAGCGGGCTCCACGCCACGGAAGAAACTGCGGCGGAAGAGCCGGTTCACCTCGTCCTGCAGGGTCATCAGGTCCCGGAAGGGATCCCACCTCACGATAGCCATACCCATCACTCCTTTCCTCGTTTTTTATCTCATGGCCGCGGCTCGGTCCGGGACCGGGCCGCGGCTCAATTCACCCTCACATCTCCTCGTAGTCGGCCTCGTCGATGACCTCACCCTCGGCCTCCTCCGTGGCCCCGTAGCTCCCGTCGCCCTCCGGCCCCATGTGGGCTCCCTCGGCTTTGGCCCGGGCGTACATGTGCTCGGCCAGCTTGTAGGAGGCCTGCATGAGGATGTCCGTCTTGCGCCTTATGTCGTCCACGTCCGAACCCTTGAGGGCCTCCTTCACGTCCTCCAGGGCCTTCTCGATGGCCTTACGATCGTCGGGCGATACCTGGTCCCCCAGCTCGCGGAGGGATTTCTCCGTGGTATACACCAGGCTGTCGGCGTTGTTGCGCACCTCGGCCTCCTCGCGGCGCCGGCGGTCCTCCTCGGCGTGGGCCTCGGCGTCCTTGATCATCCTCTCGATCTCCTCTTCGGTCAGCCCGCTGGAGGCGGTGATGGTGATCTTCTGCTCATTGCCGGTGGCCAGGTCCTTGGCCGATACGTGCAGTATGCCGTCGGCGTCGATGTCGAAGGTCACCTCGATCTGCGGCACGCCCCGCGGCGCCGGCGGAATGCCCACCAGCTGGAAGTTCCCGATGAGCTTGTTGTAGGCGGCCATCTCCCGCTCGCCCTGGTAGACCTTGATGTCCACGCTGGTCTGCCCGTCGGCGGCGGTGGTGAAGATCTCGCTCTTCCGGGTGGGGATGGTGGTGTTGCGCTCGATGAGCTTGGTGAACACCCCACCTAGGGTCTCGATACCCAGGGAAAGCGGGGTAACGTCCAGAAGCAGGACGTCCTTTACCTCGCCCTTGAGCACGCCCGCCTGTATGGCCGCACCCATGGCCACCACCTCGTCGGGGTTAATGCCCTTGTGGGGCTCCTTGCCGCCCATGAGCTTGCGCACCAAGTCCTGGACCATGGGCATACGGGTGGCACCGCCCACCAGGATGACGTGGTCGATATCCTTGGGCTCCAGTCCGGCGTCCTTCAAGGCCCGCTTGAAGGGACCCACGCACTTCTCCAGAAGGTCCGCGGTCATCTTCTCGAACTCCGCCCTGGTAAGGGTCATGTCCAGATGCAACGGCCCCTCGGGGGTGGCGGTGATGAAAGGCAGATTGATGTTGGTCTGCGTGGTCGTGGAGAGCTCTATCTTGGCCTTCTCCGCCGCCTCCTTCAGGCGCTGCAAGGCCATCTTGTCCTCGCGGAGGTCGATGCCGTGCTTGGCCTTGAAGTCGTCGGCCATCCAGTCGATGATGCGCTGGTCCCAGTCGTCACCGCCCAGGTGGGTGTTGCCCGCGGTGGACTTGACCTCGAAGACGCCGTCCCCGATGTCCAGGATGGAGACGTCAAACGTCCCTCCGCCCAGGTCGAAGACCAGGATGGTCTGGTCGTTCTCCTTGTCCAGACCGTAAGCCAGGGCTGCCGCCGTGGGCTCGTTGATGATGCGCAGCACGTTAAGCCCGGCGATGCGCCCGGCCTCCTTGGTCGCCGTTCTCTGGGCATCGTTGAAGTAGGCGGGCACGGTTATCACCGCGTCGGTGATCTTCTCGCCCAGGTAATCCTCGGCGTCGGCCTTCAGCTTCTGCAAGATCTTGGCCGAGATCTCCTGCGGGGTGTAATCCTTGCCCCCCAGCTTCACCCTCTCCGTGGTCCCCATCTTGCGCTTGATGGAGAGCACGGTGTTCTCCGGGTTGGTGACCGCCTGTCGCTTGGCCACCTGTCCCACCAACCACTCTCCCGTCTTGGATATGGCCACCACCGAAGGAGTGGTCCGCCCACCCTCGCTGTTGGGGATGACCGTGGGTTCCCCTCCCTCGAGGATAGCCACGACCGAGTTGGTGGTACCCAGATCGATTCCCACTGCTTTCGCCATTTTTCCCTTTCCTCCTTTACCTGCTTAATCACAATCTTCGCGTTCCCGTTTCCGAAACCGATCGTTAAGCTCCCGTCCTGAACCGACGCCAGGCACGGCGCCCCAGGTTTGTCTTCCACACTTTCGACGTCAGGACTCCGTTATTTGTTTCAATTTAAGTCTGAATTTAATATATATTTTTATAATAATATTGTCAAGAGTTTTAACAATGAAATTTATAATATAAATGAAGAAGGTATCCGGCCGCCGCTATCGTCATCCTTACAAGGACTTTTCCGCCGAGCTGGGCACCTAAAGACCTTCCGTCAGTACGGACCTTAGCCGCGTCCGCACCGATAGAACGGGTGTGGAAACGGCCTTCCACGCTAATCGAAGTAGGCCAAGGGCCGGGAAGAACGCCCGGGAAGAACCTGACTCCTCTCGCCAAGGAATGGTGAGTTATGAATCCTTTGAGAGCGGAGCCCCAGCCTACCTGGTAAGGACGGTATTCATCCCGTATACGAAATAGAAGAGGAGGAGCGCGGCCAAAGGATAGACCAAAAGCGAGGCGTTGAAGCGTATGAACGGAGGGCGGTAAAGGATATGCATGCCGGCGGTGAACACCAGGGCCCCCGGCAGGGCCAGGGCGATGAAGAGCTTGAAGATCCAGCTCTGGGGGATGACGTAATTGACCACCGCCACGGGCACGAGTACCACACACATGGGGATCATGGCCTTGAGCAGCCTTTCCGCCCCGAAGACCACCCCCGAGGTACGAAAACCCGCCGCCGCGTCGAAGGGTACGTCGTTGGCCACGCTGGGCATGTACAGGGTGGAGGCGAAAAGAAACCCGTAGACCAGCGGCCAGACGGGAGGCCAGGTGTCCGGCTGCAGGACCTTCCATCCGGCTATGAGCAGGGTGCAGGCTCCCGTGGCGTTGGTCACTATGTCCAGGACCGGTTTGTTCTTGAAGCGGAACCAGGGGTGGGAATAGAGCACCCCGAGTAATACCACCGAGCCGACCATGAAGACGGCGAACGGCCATCCCACCAAAAGCGAAAAAACGACGCACCCTAAAGCGGTGAGGAGGAAGAGCAGCGCCGTCTCCAGCCTTCCCATCTCACCGGTCACGAAAGGCTGGTCGGACATGTGCAGGTCTCCCTTGTACATGTCGTTGTGCAGCCGATCCGATTCCACGTCGGCGTAGAAATTGAGAGAGCTGGAGAAAAAGGACCCGCACAGGAAAGCCAGGTAGGCCAGGACCACCTTCCAACCCGGTGCGTCCCCTCCCGTCTGGGCCGCCCCGGCGAAACCGAGGGTCAGGGGGAATATGTATATGACCATGGTGCGGACTCGGAAAAGCCGGGCGTATTTGTCCAGGTGGGTCTCCAGGGTCTCCCTCCAAGCCATCTTGACTACCCCCGCTTCCGTGGGCCCACACACCCTTGAGCGACGTCCGCGGGCGGTAAGCCCGCTTGCCTTTTCCCGTTTCTCCCTTCAGTAAAACAGAAGACCGGAATATGTTCAACTTCGGTCAGGGGACCGTCCCCGTGAGCACTTCCCATCCTCCCTCTTCAAGAGCTCCTTTCCCCTCCCCAGCACCCGTCGGAATATCTCCACGGACCGGGGATCCCCCGGCAGGCGGGACACGTCGATCTGGAAGAGGAAGCGGGTCCCGTAGACGGACACCACATCCCCCGCTCGCGGCCCATCCGGCACCTCGTCGCCCAAAGCCAGGCGCAGGGCCACCGCTGCCACCCTCCCGGAGACCACGACCAGTCTCGGTCTCACCAGAAGTATCTCTTCCGCGAGATAGGGAGCGCATCTCCGGAGGCGCTCGGCGGTCACCTTCTCCGCCTGACAACGCAGAGCCGTGGAAAAATATACCATGTCATTCTTGATTCCCCAGGAGTCCAGTTCACTTTCCATAAAATCCCACCAATATCCCCAGGGGTTGGAGGGTACGGCTCCCGGTCCGGGCAACCCGGCCAGCAGAAAGACCTCCGCCCCCACGGGGCCGGACCCCGGAAACCTCCTTTCCCCGGCGGGACAGAGCGCGCACCGAAGGACGGCGCGGCGCAGGGCTTCCAGGTCCGACCGGACCTTGAGGCGGACGGCATCCGCCGGGTCAGATTCGGGGCTCCCGCATCCCCTCAAGTCATCTCCCACTCCCGCCACCGCCGGAAACGCCACTCCGGCGTCCTCCCCTGTATATTGTCCGACGTCTATACATTATATTGTATCTTTCCAAGATTCCTTCCACAAAATATTGACAAAATCAATATATATGGTTTATCATCAAAATCAAAATACAAGATGTGGGCTGTACGGTAAGGAGGGGTGCCGTTGCCGGTCAAGGAGAAGACGAGGCCCTATTTCCTGGAGGCCTCCTACGACGAGATGAGCGACGAGGACATCATAGCCTGCATCCGGAGGGGAGACTCCCAGGCCGAAGCCTATCTTCTCAACAAGTACCAATACCTGGTTCACGTCAAGGCCAAGTCCTATTTCCTGGACGGCGCGGAGCACGACGACACCATCCAGGAGGGGATGATCGGTCTCTACAAGGCCATCCGGGACTACAAGTTCAACGACCTATGCTCTTTCCGCTCCTTCGCCGTGCTGTGCATTACCCGCCAGATCATCACTGCCGTCAAGACCCACACCCGCAAGAAGCACAACCCGCTGAGCTGTTACCGGCCCCTGGAGGCCAACACCTTCGAGGAAGGGGGAGACGTCTATTACTACGCCGGAAACGGGCTGAGCAACAAAGTGGAGGATCCCCTCGAACTCTTCATCTTCCAGGATGAGGTAACGCGCATCATCAACATACTCAAGGAAAAACTGAGCGGACTGGAGTGGAAGGTGCTGGTCTCCTACCTCGAGGGCAAGAGCTACAAGGAGATCGCCGGGGAGATAAAGCGGGATACCAAGGTCGTGGACAACGCCCTCTGCCGGATCAAGGTCAAGATCAAGAACCACGTCGAACCCCTGCTCAACTGAGCGCGCCCGTGCGTCCGCCCGCTCCGCTAAAGGGTTAATACTATCTCACTCGTCCCCCAAGCGTAGCGCCCTGCCCAGGTTCAGAAACATGGTGGACACCCCCTATACTTGCTTTGTAGTACAAGAAGCGAAGCAAGGAGGTGTCCAAATGAAGGGTTCAGTTGGAACCACTACCAGTATCTATCACACCAGGCTTC
>JACVJF010000031.1 GCA_015711855.1 Candidatus Solincola quzhuomuensis
AAGCCGACGGTCGAAACGTCTCGGGAACGATGTTAGCACGCGCCTTTCAGCGAGGCAACGACGATCGTGCTCATTCCGTGCAGGTTTCCGGGACACGGAAGGGATGATGGAAGATGTTGCCGAGGCTCCCGGACGGTGGAGCGTATACGGGGATGCCGGTCGCAAACCAGCCGCCCCTCCAGGAGCGTAGAGATTCTTCCAGGTCGTTCCAATAGCCGGGGGTGACCGAGGGACCCCGCAGGAACAGCACGGGCCTCCCCGCAGAAACGGCGGGTGAGCCGGCCGCTTCCGACACCTTGCCCCGGTTTGGGGGGAGGGTCAGGAAGGGGGTGCGCTTCTCGCCTGTCGGACCGAGAAGGCTGACGCGGAAGGCGCACAGGGGCGCCGTCTCCCGAAAGGAGAGGAATTCCAGAAGGAACACGCGGGCCTTACCGGCACGGCGCCGGGCGGCGCATTCCCTTACCAGTTCGAGGCCTTGGTCGCCTAGTCTACCGCAGATCATCCACAGGCGTACGGAGGAGAGCGAAGAGGAGGCGTTCGGCCGTTCCGCCGCCGAGCGGACTTGCTCCGCCGAGGCCCATAGGGCCGCGGGCCGTTGCTCTTTCGCTCGGTCCACCACTTCCGCGCCCGTCGCGGTTCGCGGAAAGGTGAGGCGGAGGCCGGCGCAGAGGGCCAGCACGGCCGCGGCGAGCGAACCGGAGCGGTCGGCGGGAAGGGAGAAAAGGCAACGCTCCCCCGGTCTTACCGGTAGGAATCCGGACAGATGTCTGGCGGCGTGCAGGAGGCCTCGGTTGGTGGCCATCACCCAGCGGGTGCCCTGTCCTTCCGCCTCCTCGGCGGACAGGCAGACCACGCTGGTCGGCTTGAGGGTGTAGGGGAGGAAGAATCCCGAGGAGACGGACATAGCATCTTCCAGTACGGGACCCGCCAGTCCCGCCGGGGCACTTTCGAGGAACATCCATCTCGCCCTCCCCCGGACCGGAAAGGAATAGGGAGACAACTTCGACGCTCCGGAACCGTCAGTTCCCCAAAGCCCCACCGTGACTCCACAGCCGCGGAATAGGTGGAAATATTTTTCCTTCGATAGGGGGAACTCCACGGGTACGGCGATCCCCCCCGCCTTGATCGCCGCCACCGTCAGCAGCAGCGTCTTTCCCGCCTCGCCGCACATGACGAGAACCCGTTCTCCCTTGACCAGGTCCAAGTCCCGGACCAGGGCTTCCGAGGCCAGGTTGGTGAAGCGAAGGGCCTCGAGGAAGGTGACCTCCCTACGGGGGAAGGAGGGCGGGCTGAGCGGGTCATGGAGTTCCAGGGCGACCGCTTCCCCGAAGGCCACGGCCAGCTTCTCGAAGAGGTTGGACATGCTCAGGCGGCGGTCGAGAACCAGGCGCGCCCTTCCCGAAAGGCCAGCCATAACCCTCCTTTCCGGGCGGAAACGAAGCGATTCCGGCGATGCGCCCACTGCGTCCTCCTGGTGTTTTCCGGGCGCTATTATAATCCACCCCCGGCTTCAGCGGCCAAAGGTTTTTGGATCACCCGCTATCGCTTCGGCGTTCGGCAGCCATCTTCCCATATCTCGGAGAAGGGCGCCACATCGCGGACCCGAGTATATGCGGGGGATGCTCGCGGTTATAAAGTATGCCCGGTGGGAAAAATCTATATTTGTGGCCGAAGTTTGCTTGTCTTCCCCGGGCGGTTTCCGGGCAGGAGTAAGGAGGGAGAACATGCGTTCCATGCTCGAGGGCATCAGGGTCATCGACTTCACCACCACCGTAGCCGGCCCGGGCTGCACCTTCTTCCTGGCGGACATGGGGGCGGAGGTCATCAAGGTGGAAAGACCGGGCTTGGGCGACGAGGCCAGGCTTTTCCCGCCCTATAAGGACGGCGTGTCCGCCTCTTTCGCCGTACTCAACCGAGGCAAGAAGGGCGTCACCATGGACCTCAAGAACCCCCAAGGGGTGGGGCTTTTCAAGGAGTTGGTGGCGGTATCCGACGTCCTGGTGGAGAACTTCCGGCCCGGGGTGATGAAGAAGCTGGGGCTGGACTACGAGACCTTGAAGGGTATAAACCCACGGCTGGTGATGTGTTCCATATCCGGTTACGGTCAGTACGGGCCGCTCTCTCATCTGCCCGCCTATGACGCCGTTATCCAGGCCATGAGCGGCTTGATGAGCACCACCGGGACCCCGGAGGGGCCGCCCCTCCGTTCGGGGACGCTCATCGTGGACATCTCCACCGCCTTTTACGCCGCCTTCGGGGTGTGCGCCGCACTCTTCGCCCGGGAGAGGACGGGGAAGGGAGATTACCTGGACCTCTCCATGTACGACGTGGGGATCAACCTCCTGGAGGCCAAGTTCGTGGACTATACGGTCACCGGGAACGTGCCCCAGCGCACCGGGAACCGCTATCCGTACGTGACACCCTTCGACACCTTCCGCACCCGAGACGGCTTCGTTCTCATCATCTGCGTGGGCGACCATCCCTTCCACAATCTCTGTCGGGCCATGGGACGTCCCGAACTGGCCGAGGACGAGCGTTTCCGGGACCTCATGGCCCGCAACGCCAACGAGCCGGCGCTGAAGGAGATCATCGAGGAATGGTCTTCCGGCCTGACCACTGAGGAGGTGTGGGGACTCATGCAGGAATACGAGGTCCCCGGAGCTCCCATCCAGGACGTGAAGCAGGTGGTGGAACATCCCCACACCCGAGCCCGCGGGATGCTGGTGGATCTCGAGCAACCGGGGGCGGGTACCATCACCATCTTCGGTCCGGCCATAAAAGCGGCGGAGAGCGACATACGCCCACGGGGTCCAGCTCCCGGACTCGGGGAACACAACCGCTGGCTGCTGCAGGAGGTCCTGAAGAAGGATCCTGCGGAGGTGGACAGGATAATGGCTTCGGGAGCCATGGGTTGACGCGGCCGTGAGCTATGTCTCCCATGCGGGGATGAGAAAAGGGGGTAGGTCGTGCGGAGATTGGTCTTCTTCGGGGACGACCTTATACGGGTGGAGTTACCGGACCGCACCAGGGTCATAGAGGCCCCCCCGCCTCTTCCCCCTCTTCACGACTACCCACGTAGAGTTAGGGAGGCCTTGCGCGACCCGGTCGGTTGCTCCCCTCTTTCCGAGCTCGTGGGCCCCGGATCGCGGGTGACCATCGCCTTCGACGATCCTTGCCTCCCCCTCCCCCCGGCATGGAGGGATCCCCGAGGACCGGCCGTGGAAGCCGTGCTACGGGAGCTTTTCTCCCTGGGGGTACGTCGGGAGGACGTCGAACTGGTTTGCGCCGTGGGCCTCCACCGCAAGTGGACGGAACGAGAACTCAGGCACCTTTTGGGAAGGCGGGTGTGGGCGGTCATGGGCCCCGCCCGGATCGGCAACCACGACGCCGAGGACCCTACGGGCGTCGTGGACTTGGGCGTCACCGCCAACGGGTATCCGGTGGAAGTAAACAGGAAGATATTGGAATCAGACCTCACCGTCTACGTGAACGTCAATTGGACGAGCATGAACGGCGGTTGGAAATCCTACTTGGTGGGCCTGGGGACCTACCGGGCCATACGCGCCCATCACAACCCCAGGGTACTCACCGAGGGGGGTTCGGTCATGGACCCTTCCAGCCGCTTCCACGACATCCTCAGGGAACAAGGGGAATACCTGTCCCGCCACACCCGCTTGCTCAGCGTGGAGACGGTCCTCAACAATCGGGTGTGGCCCGGTTTCCTGCAGGGCTACCTCTCCCTGTCCCGGGGAAGGGTTCCCTTGGTCTTCAAGCTGTCCAGGTTCTTTCCCCAGGCGCTGAAGGGAGCCGTCTCCTCCGCCCTGCGCAGCGCTTACGCACCCGTAGCCGTCCATGCCGGCTTTCCCGGGGAGGTCCATCGTGACACCTTGAGAGAGCTGTTCAGGCAGCAGAACGTTCAGGTGGAGGGGCAGAGCGACGCCCTTTTTCTCTCTTTGCCCAACATCTGCCCCTATGCCGCGTTTTCCCGCATGAACCCCTTGCTTGCCGCCAACTCCGCCCTGGGCTACGTCTTTAACCTGCACCTGGGTCGACCCGTGGTCCGCGAGGGAGGGGTCCTTGTCCTGATGCAGCCCTTTCTTCCCGGCTTCCACCGTCGTCATCACCTCCCCTATATCGAGTTCTTCGAGAGGGTTCTCTCCCAGACGCACGACCCGCTGGAGATGGAGATCCGCTTCGAGGAGGACTTCGCCGACCGGCGGGAGTACATCCACGCTTACCGGAACGAGCATTCCTACCACGGCGTGCATCCTTTCTACGTGTGGTACTGGTGCGGACTGGCCCTCAAGCACTTGGCGAAGGTCATCGTCGTGGGTGCCCAAAGGCGTGAGGTGGTGGAGAGAATGGGTTTCCAGTGGGCGGCTTCCCTGGAAGAGGCGTGGAAGGCTGCTGCGAAGATCCTGGGTAGGGATTTCACCCTCACCCATCTTTCCGTGCCCCCCATCTTCGCCGCCGAGGTCCGGTAAGGGCGGGCGATCCCTCCCGGCGGTTAATATCCCCGGGAAGAAAGAGAGGGCCGGTCGTTCGGGTGGGTTATGCCCGCTCTCGGGAAGGCGGAAAGCGAGGGTTGGCCGTCGGAGGAGGCTATCCTCGTTTTTCCGTGCGCCCCAACCTCGTCGCCGAGACCCTATTGGGGCGAGCGACCCTTCGGGAGGCCATGCCCCCGGACGGACGGCAGGGCCGCTTTTTCGGATGTTTTGTGCCCGTCCCGCGGAGGGTCGAGCGGCGAAGGTCGGCCGGCCAGGAAATCCCACCCTCAATCCGGTGACGGCGATTCGGTAACCGCCTTGCGTCGCTTAAGGCGGCGGAGGGCCTCCATCGCCGCCTTGCGCACCTCTTCGCTGCGGTCGGAGGAGAACTCCTGCAGGATGGACCGGCATTCCTCGCTCCCTATGCTGCCCAGGGCCTGTGCTGCCGCCACTCGCAGACGGTCATTTCTCCCCAGGCGGATGGGGAGACGAGAACCCCGGCGCAGGATGTTCGCGCAGTAGGGGACGGCGGAATAGTCGCCGATCTCTCCCAGGGCCCAGAGGGCGGCCGCCTTGACCTCGACGCTGCGCCGTCGCTCCCTTCGAAAGGAGCGAGGCGGCCTGATGACTTCGACCAGCACGGGTACGGTGCTCACATCCCTCACCCTACCCAGCCCTAAGCAGGCCTCTATCTGCACCCGCTCGTCTCGGTCCTTTGTGGCCTCCACCAGGAGGGAGGTGGTCTCCGAGGAGCGGATGCGGGATATGGCCTTCACCGTCTCTCGCCGTACCTCGGGGTTCTGGTGTTTTATGAAGCGGGCCAGGGATTGGATTATGGAGCGGTTGCTGATCTCCGCGAGTATGGAGATGATGTTCCGGTACATGTGCCAGGGGTTGTATTTCTCCAGGTCGTTTATGAGGCTCAGTATGGCGTCCTTGCCGATGTTTTCCAGGGCCTCGAAGGTAACCCTGCGGACTAGCATGTCCTCGCTTTCTTTGAGCACCCGGATGAGGGGCTGCACGGAGCGGTCCTCGAACCTGATGAGGAGCTCGGCCACCTCGGTTATGGTCTGGATGTCGCCCTCGCGGAGCACGTCGGTCAGGAAGTCCAGCACTTCCTGGCTGGCCACGGTGACCACCGCATCCATGGCCACCTTGCGCTGCTCAATCTTGCGTTCTTCCTCCGCGCCGTGGTGTCGCCAGAAGGTCTCGATTATCTCCAACGCGGAGCGGTAATCCTGGGACATGATGAAGGTCTGGGCCAGGACGGCGAGGCATCCGGCCAGGGTGGTGTATATCTCGGTGATCTCGCGCTCCTTCTCCAGTCGTTCCAGCAGCCGGTCCTTCATCTCGTAGGCCACCGGGAACTCCTTCAGGCGGCGTCTCATCTCCAGCGCGTCCGGGATGTTGCGCAGCGTCTCCGCAGTCTTCAGGCGGATCTCCGGGCTCATGTCCTCCAAGTTGTCCAGCAGGACCTCCACCAGCTTGAGCACCGCCTCCGGACGCTTGGCCCGGTAAAGTTTCTGCAGGATGCGAGGGATGTTCTCGTCGATGGTCAAGCTGCGCGACAGCTCGTCCACGTCCAGGGTCAGACCCTCGCTCACCAGCATGCTGCTTATCTGGTAGACCAGGGTACTGTCCCCGGCGCCCATTTTTTCCCTCTTCCCGTCGACGATCTTCTTCCACATGTCCGCCTGGAAGATGCGGTCACTGACCTTGGACTCCCAGGGTTTGCCCACCGAGGCCTGGTATATCTCGTCCACGAGGGCGGCGAGTTTCTCCAGCCGCATCTCCTGGTCGGGAGGGAGGGGACCTTCCGCCTCGTCGGAGAGGCGGCGTAGGTAATCGTGTTCGCGGATGACGCTCTCCAGTAGGTCCATGACCTTGTTCTCCCGCAGATTTTCCAGGATTTTCTTGCGGGGGGCCGCTCTCTCCAGGGCTTCCGGCCTGTCCAGGATGAGGAAGTCCTTTAGTTCGGAGGGCTCCAGGAAAGCCGCCGCCCTGGCCACCGCCTCGCCGTCCATGACCCGAAGGTCCTCGTCCTGAAGTTCTTCCAGGAGGAGGGAGGCCCTCTCCAGACCGGCGCATGCGGCCTGAAGGGCCTCCTCCGGGTCCTCCTTCTCCACCATGATCTCCCTCACCGCCTGGCGGAGGAGCATCCCCAGGCGGGGGGGGTTGGAGATAACGTCCCGTATGGTCTCTTCCCCGGTCTCCAGTCGGCTACGTTGCCCGGTTATATAGCCCACGAAGCGCTCGTCCTTGAGCTTCTCCTCCAGGCGGAGCAGCTCCTCGTCCCGGACCGTGACCTCCTCCCCGGTTCCTTCCGCGACCTCCGCCGCGATGACCTCGTCCTCGGATATGGAGACGAAACGGCGCTCGTTGACCTGTATGTGTCGGCATCCTCGCCGGGCGACCTCTTCGGCCAGACCGCCGGCTCGCCGGATCTCCTCCGGATCTCGGGCCATGATATAGAGGAATTCCAGGAACTCCTCCCGTTCCAAGCCCCGGTTGAAGGTGATGCTGTAGACGTCCCGCTTGCGCAGGCCCTCCAGGAAGGAGATCACCGGGGGGCGGGATTGGTCGCGGTCGTGCAGCTTTTCCCCGTTGACCAGGAGAAGGTTGTCGGCCTCGCCGAGGGTAAGGCTCCCCGTCGTTTCCAGGAGCGGATCCAGGCGGGCATAGGCGGTGTCCACGGAGGCGCCGATCATGTCGCTGGTGGGAGGGTACATACGAATGTTGGTCATGGCCGCGTTGAGGGCGATGAGCAGCTCCACCGCACGACGAGCCATATCCTCCGCCGCTTCGCCTCCCCCGGACGCGGGCGGACCCGGTGTCTGATTATCTTCCATATCTTACCATCTAATGACTTTTCAGGAGCGGGTACGCGCCGTAACCGCAAGCGCCCCGATTTCCTCATCCTTCTTCTCGAGCCGTGTCGAGAACTCCTTCCGAGTTTAATTTATCGTCAGTGTGGGTCCGCTACATTAGGAGACGGTTATTCGCACGGTAGGCACACGCCGTTTCTCTCCGACGAGTCGTCTCACTCGCCGGCAGAGCGAGCGTGACCCTTTTTATATGCGGCTCGAGTAAGAGGTTACGCCGCGAAGGGACCTGGTGCGTCTCTTTCCCTTGCGCCGCGATGTTTACGGCACTTTTCCACCCCCGGGTGCCCGGGTCCTCTCCGCGGGCGACCGATGCATACCTCGAGGGACCGGCTCCCGGACGGGAAGGCCAGGCTGGAGATGGTCTACAATAGCCTTATGTCCAGGATAATCCGTTATCGACACGAAGACGAGAGCCGGCTGCTGCGGATATGCGGGCAGTGCCTGAAGGAGGGCGGCCTGGTCATCCTGCCCACGGATACCGTTTACGGGCTAGCCGCGCGGGTGGACCAGCCGGAGGCGGTGGCGCGGATCTTCAGGATAAAGGGAAGGGATACCGCCAAGGCCCTGGTCGCCGTGGTATCCGATGCGGCGGAGGCGGCCGGGCTGGTGATCCCCACCGAGAGAAGCCGCCTACTCCGGCTGGCCAGGTTCTGGCCGGGTCCGCTCACCGTAGTGGCCGAAGCGGCTCCCCTGGAGTGGGTGGAGTGGGTGGCTCCGGGATCCACCCGCCTGGGCATAAGGGTTCCCGACCATCCCTTCCTCCTTCAAGTGCTGACCGAGCACGGACCGCTGGCCATGACCAGCGCCAACCTCTCGGGGGAGAGGGCGCCTTCCATATTCGAGGAGATCCCGGATGCGTTGCTGAAAGAGGTGGAATTGGCTGTGGACCAGGGGAAGGCGGGTTCGGGGAGGCCTTCCACCGTAGCCCTCTTGGGCAAGGACGGGATCACCCTGTTAAGGGAGGGGGATATAAGCCGGGAGGAGTTGGAGAGAGCGCTACGCGGCGAGGAGGAAGGGCTACGCTGAGGAGAGGGTCCGCTTGGTGGAAGTCCTTTTCGTATGCACCGGCAACATCTGCCGCAGCCCCATGGCGGAGGGCTTGTTCCGTCAACTGCTGCGGAGGGATTACCCGCATCTCCGGTTCCTAAGTATTTCCTCGGCGGGCACAAGCGCCGTAGACGGAAATGCGGCCACGGTTTCCTCCATCCAGGCCTTGGACCTGTGGGGAATAGACCTTGGGGAGCACCGGGCATCGATTCTGACCCCCGGGAGATTGCGGCGTGCGGACCTGGTGCTGGCCATGTCCAGGGAACACCTGCTCAGCGTGGAGAGGCTGGAGCCCGCGTCGCTGAGGAAGACGACCACCCTTAAATACCTGGCGTCCCGGGAGGGGGAGATCGTCTCCCGACTCGGGGAGGAGACCGTGCACCGGGAGGAAGAATTCAGGAAACGCCTGAAGATGGTCCTGGAGATGCTGCGGATGGGCTTGCGCGGCGAGGATTACCTGGTGGATATGGACTCCGGATCCTTTGATATAATGGACCCCATTGGGGAACCGCTCCACAAATACATAAAGGTGGCCGAGGAATTGGACAAGGCCCTGCGGTTCGTAACCCGCATCCTCTTCGGGCGGCCGCCGGAGAAGGATGAGATGGTGGGAAAAGCGGGTTGAAAAGCATATGGTAATCGTAAGCAACGGTATTTTGGAATATTCTGCCATGAAACCAACGGGAACACCCGTCTCGGCGACGAGCCCCGCCGGGGGCGTAAGGACGGCCCGAGAGAAACTCGAAGCTTTTTCGGTGCTGGCGGGTAGAACCGGGAGGCGATCGTCGTGAAGGTGGCCCTGGGGTGCGACCACGCTGGGTATGCCCTCAAGCGGCTGGTGGCCGAGTGGTTGCGGCGGGAAGGACACGAGGTCCTTGACGAGGGCACGTCCTCCGAGGATTCCTGCGATTATCCGGACTACGCCCTTCGGGTGGCCAGACGCGTGGCCGAAGGGGAGGCGGACCGAGGTATCGCCGTCTGCGCCACGGGCATCGGCATGGCCATGGTCGCCAACAAGGTGCCCGGGATCAGGGCGGCGGTGTGCAACGACCTCTACACGGCGCGCTACAGCCGCCTGCACAACGACGCCAACGTGCTGACCATGGGGGCGCGAGTGATCGGACCGGGGATGGCGGAGGAGATCCTTCGGGTATGGATGGAGACGCCTTTCGAGGGCGGGCGGCATTCCCGCCGCCTGCGCAAGATGGCTGATATCGAGGAATCGCGCGGCAAAGGAGAATGATGGACTACTGGGAGGAGATCGAGCGGGTGGACCCCGAGATAGCCGCGGCCATCCGCGCCGAACTGGAGCGGGAAAGACGCAAGATCGAGCTCATCGCCTCCGAGAACTTCGCCTCCCGCGCCGTGTTGGCCGTGGCCGGCTCCATCCTCACCAACAAATATGCGGAGGGATATCCGGGACGCCGGTGGTACGGGGGTTGCGAGTTCGTGGACGTGGCCGAGTCCTTGGCCATCCAGCGGGCCAAGGAACTATTCGGTGCGGAACACGCCAACGTGCAGCCGCATGCGGGTGCCCAGGCCAACCTCGCCGTTTACTTCTGCGTTCTCAAGCCCGGCGACGTCATCCTGGGTATGGACAAAGCGGCGGGCGGCCATCTCACCCACGGCACTCACGCCAACATCAGCGGAGCCCTCTACCGGGCTCATTTCTACGGGGTCAACCGGGAGACGGAGAAACTCGATTACCAGGAGATAGCGGAGATAGCGAGGCGGTGCCGACCCCGCCTGATCATAGCCGGGGCCAGCGCCTACCCTCGGGACATCGATTTTCGGGCTTTCCGGGAGATCGCCGACGAGGTGGGAGCCCTGCTCATGGTGGACATGGCCCATTTCGCCGGATTGGTGGCGGCCAAGATCCATTCCGACCCGGTGCCCTACGCGGAGTTCGTGACCACCACGACCCACAAGACGCTGCGGGGTCCGCGGGGCGGCATGATCCTTTGTCGGGAACGCTACGCCCAGGAGTTGGACCACGCCGTGTTCCCGGGAGTCCAGGGGGGTCCCCTCATGCACATCATAGCGGCTAAGGCGGTGGCCTTGAAAGAGGCCGCACGGCCGGAGTTCGCCGCCTACCAGCGCCAGGTGGTAAAAAATGCCAGGAGGTTGGCCGCGGCCTTATCTGAAAGGGGGCTGCGCGTCGTGTCCGGGGGGACGGACACCCACCTCCTCCTGGTGGACCTCCGTCCCCAGGCCCTCACCGGCCGGGAAGTGGAGGAGGCACTGGATGCGGTGCGGATTACGGTGAACAAGAACAGCGTTCCCTTCGACGACAAACCCCCCGCCGTGACCAGCGGCATACGCCTGGGCACGCCGGCGGTAACCACCCGGGGTATGGGCGAAGAGGAGATGGTGGAGATCGCCGACCTGGTGGCCACGGTGATCTTCAACCTGGGATCGGAGGAGGTCATGGAGAGGGTGCGTCGCAGGGTGGACGAGCTCCTGGCCGGTTTCCCCCTCTACCCGGGTCTCTGAGCCCGGGGCACCGGGAGGTCGGCCATGAGCAGGCCCAGCTGGGAAGAATATTTCATGTCCATAGCCGAACAGGTCTCCACGCGTTCCACATGTCTGCGCCGCAAGGTGGGCTGCATAATCGTCGTGGAGAAACGCATCGTGTCCACCGGATATAACGGCGCTCCCAGCGGACTCCCTCACTGCGAAGAAGTGGGATGTCTTCGGGAGAGACGGGGCGTGGCCTCCGGGGAGAGGCACGAGCTTTGCCGGGGTCTGCACGCCGAACAGAACGCCATCGTCCAGGCCGCCCTGCATGGGACGGCGGTCAGGGGCGGCACCCTTTTCTGCACTCACCAACCCTGCGTCTTGTGCACGAAGATGCTTATCAACGCGGGCATCGTCCGCGTGTACTATCGCGAGGGGTACGGAGATGCCCTGGCCGAAGAGATGGCCCGTGAGGCCGGGCTGGATCTCCGGTGCGTACCGGGGAAGGGGGAATATCCTTGACCGGCGTTGGGACGGGGTTTTTCCGGGCGTTTGCCAGTGCCTCGATGCGGGAGGCGGAACTTTGATCTACCTGATCACCTTCGGCGGCGCGCTGCTCCTGGCCTTGCTCCTGACCCCGGTGGCCCGGCGCATAGCCCTGTGGATGGGAGCGGTGGACATGCCCCACGACCGCAAGGTTCACGAGAGTCCCACCCCCAGCCTGGGCGGCCTGGCCATACTCGCGGCGGTCGTCTTCTCCATTCTCGCGGCGAAGCTCCTGGTCCGGGCGGTTCCTGCCCTGGCTCGTCCGGAGGGGATGTCCGACGCCCTCTCCTCCTTACAGCTGCTGGGAATCATCCTGGCCTCAACCTTCATGGCCATGGTGGGCGCCGTGGACGACATGCGCCACCTTTCCCCGTGGATGAAACTGGTCGGGCAGGTCATGGCGGCCCTAATCCTGGTCTCCTTCGGAGTGGAGATAAGCACGGTGGCCCTGCCCCGCGGAAACGTCATCGACCTCACCGCCAGCCCCCTCCTTTCCATCCTTCTGACCGTCGTCTGGATGGTGGCCTTCGCCAACATCATCAACCTCCTGGACGGCCTGGACGGACTGGCGGCAGGGGTCTCGGCGATAACCGCCGCCGCCTTTTTCTTCTACGGATCGCGCATAGGTGCTGATTCCAACACCCTGCAGGCCATGGTGGTATCCGCGGCGGTTGGCGGGGCCTGCCTGGGCTTTCTGAGATACAACTTCAACCCGGCCAGCGTTTTCATGGGTGATTCCGGAGCCATGTTCCTTGGTTTCATCCTGGGGGCGGTGAGCATCCAAGGCATCCTGAAAAGGACGGCGGTGGCCACCCTCTTCACCCCCATCATCATCCTGGCCGTGCCCATCGCGGACACCGGCCTGGCCATCCTCCGCCGGGCCCGCAAGGGGAAACCCTTCCACTACGCGGACAAGGAACACATCCACCACCGCCTCCTCTACATCGGGCATTCCCAGAGACAGGCCGTGCTCATAATCTATCTCTGGACGGCCTTGCTCACCGGAATCGCCCTTTCCCTGGAGTTCGTGGCCTCCAGGACCCTGCCCTTCGTGCTGCTGGGGGTGGGGGTCGCCAGCCTTCTGGCCACCACCTTGCCGCGCGTTATCGCCGGGGGCCGTGAGCTGGAAAAATCCAAAGAAGGCTGGGATGGGACGGAGGAAACGGTCGGGGAGCTCTCCGAGGACGGAAACCGATGACTCCGCAGGGCGAATCTGGATTCGCCGGGAGGTCTTGTTCCCATAAAAATAGTTATTATTAATGACTATATAGTATAATTTGCTATCTATTAATGTCGGACCGTCAATCGCCGAATATGAGATTGTTGTATAATGCCGAATTGGCCCGCCCCAGGGAGGGAGGATCGGAGAAGGGAGAAGCAGACCGTGTATGCCCCGGTTTCGAAGAGCGGAGGGCGGGTCAGGCCGAAGCTGACCCGCCGTCTCAGACGTGAGTTCTACAGGATGTTCGGTCCGCCCACCTTTCCCCTTTTCATGGTGGCCGGCGGTTGGATCCTCAAGAACATCGGACCGCACATGCCCTTCATCCGCTTCGCACGGCCGGATCGTTTTTCCTATCACTTACCTCCGGTAAAATCCCGGGCTTACGAGAGGTTCTACCGGAACATCATCGACCGCGGGCTGGGAAGGGAGTGGGGTCCACATGCGGTGACCATCGCCGTGACCCATGAATGCAACGCCCATTGCGTGCACTGCAGCGCCTTCAGGCGATCCCGCGAGGGGACCCTGACCACGGGGGAATGGTGCCGCGTGATCGACCAGTGCGCCGAGCTGGGGATCACGGACATCATCATCACGGGCGGCGAGCCCCTACTCCGCCCCGACTTGGAGGTGATCATCCGGCGCATAGTGGAGAACGACTGCGTGGCGGACCTCTTCACCAACGGCTCCCTGCTCACCGAGGAGAACCTGGACCGCTTGCACCGGGCGGGATGCGACACCGTCTTCGTCAGCCTGGACAGCCCGGTTCCCGAGGAACACGACCAGCTGCGCGGTATGCCGGGGCTGTACGATCGGGTGATGGAGGGCATCCAGAGGGCGGTGTCCAGGGGGATGTATGTGGGTATCTCCACCTATATGAGCCGGGAATGGGTGCGCCGCGGTTACCATCACGATTTCTTGGCCCTGTGCAAGAGGCTCGGGGTGCGTGAGCTGACCGTGTTCGACCTGGTGCCCACGGGCAAGTGCATCAAGCAGGACGAGCTAATATTAACCGATGCCGAGCGCGAGACCTTTCGCGTCCTCCACGAGGAACAGTGGAAGGACTTCGGAGGGCCGCGCATCTGCCTCATGTGCCACGTGAACGACCCCCGCATCATGGGATGTTTTGGGGTGAAGTGGCAGATCCATATCACCCACAACGGCTTCGTGACTCCCTGCGACTTCACCCCCCTCCATTTCGGCAACGTCAAAGAGGAATCCCTTTGGGACATCTGGCATCGCATGAAGGTCCACCCCGAATATGACCGCAAGGCCATGACCTGCCGTATGCAGGACCCCGAATTCCGCCGCAAGTACATACACAAGATACCAGACGGCGCCGAGCTGCCCTTCCCCATCTACCTGGTGGACGAGGAGCACAGGCGCGCCGCCGGAGGATATTCTTTCCAAAGACGTTTCACATGAATTAAAATATCATCAAGGGTTTGGTCTTCTGTCCATCATAGCGGGCTGGAAGTTTGAGTTTACGCATATCAGGCGGGGACGCTCGCCCGAAAAACGTTCTATTTGGGAAGATATGGAAATAAAATTGGCATTTGCTGGTTTTCATACCGATCTTGCCTCTCTGGTAAGCGCTTTGTCCTGGAGCGGAAACGCGAGGGTGGTGGGGTTGCTGGCCGACGAAGTCCCTCCGGACTGGCCTCCGGAAGCGGAAACGCCTCCGCTTTTTTCCAGCTATGAAGACCTGTTGCGTGAGTCCCCGGACCTGCTGGTGGTGGCCGGAGGGGTGGACGGTCCGGAGGAAGTCCCTCCCGGATGCCAGGTTCTGGAAGTGGAGAAGAGCCCCGGTCTCGTAGGGCTGCTGGAACTGTTGTCCAGGACATTGCTGGAGGGCAGGAGGATAAGGGGAGAACTCCAGGAGATCGCGGCCATCTGCTCGGGGGCCGAAGTGGTTGAACCCTATTCCGACCCCCTTCCCAAGCTCTCCCAGCTACTGGACCGCGCCATGGCCTTGTCCGGCTGCGAGGGGGGGATGATCCTTTTCCCGGGCGATCAGGTGGACGCCCTCAAGGTCGTCCTGGCCAGGGGCAAGGGCGCGGAGAGGATAGTGGGCGGTACCCTGAGCATATCCCGTTCCACGTGCGGCAGGGCCTTCGACGAGGGGATTGTGCTCCAGAAAACCATAGGTCCCGAGGATGAGGAGCACGGTATTTGGGGAGAAGAGGGGAAGCGGGGCCTCCTCGCCCTGCCCATAAGGTCCGAGGGCAGGGCGGTGGGGATACTCGCCCTGATGCGCGGGGACGAGGGTTTTCCCGTGGACCACCTGCCCACCCTAACCCTCGTGGCCGACCAAGCCGGGCTGGCGATGCTCATAGCCCGACTCTATTCCGAGCTGGAAACCAACGTGGTCAAAGATTCCGCCAGCGGCCTCTACAACCGCAACTACTTCCTGCAGCGCCTCCACGAGGAGATCAGCCGGGCCCGCCGCTACAGCCTCAACGTGTGCCTGGTGTTCCTGCGCCTGGACGACTTTGAGGGCTACGTGCGCCGGAACGGGCGCCTATTGGCGGACCTGGTGATATCGGACATGGGGAGCATCATCAGCAGGAACACGCGCGAGGTGGACACGGCGGCCCGCTATGAGGATCATACTTTCGCCCTCCTCCTTCCGGAGACCAGGAGGTTGGGTGCCGTGCGCCTGGCCGAACGCATCCGCAAGGTGGTGGAGGAATACCCCTTCCCCTCCCGGGAGAAGAAAGAAGTGGAGATCCTGACCATATGCGCCGGCATCGCCGCTTACCCGGCCAACGCGGACAGCGAGGAGACCCTGTTGAAGAAAGCGATTGCGGCGCTGTCCGCGGCTGCCGCGGAGGGTCCTAACCAAATACGCCTGTACACGGAGGAACTGGGCTGAACTCCCCGGAAGACCGCCGGACGGCCCACCGGAAGCAAGTCCTTCTTCTATGCCGGAGAAGGACGTCATCGGCCCGCGGGTAAATCGAGTACTCCCTATCGGCGATCCGATTCAGGGGAGGGTGGCCTGCGGTAATAATCACCTGGTGATACGGGAAACCGCCTGCGGCATCAGGCCTTCACGAGGTCGGCGTATTTGTGGCGCAGGCCCCACACCACCCTCAGGCCCTCCCAGAAGATGGTGGAGTCCATCTTGGATTCCCCTCCCCGACGTTCGGTGAAGATTATGGGGACCTCCACTATGTGGAACCCCAGGATCTCGGCCAAGAAGGTCATCTCGATCTGGAAGGCGTATCCCTGGGAGGTTACCCGGTCCAGGGGTATGGCTTCCAGGACGCGGCGGGAATAGCAACGGAACCCCGAGGTGGCGTCCACCGTTCGGGTGCGGGCCACCAGTTTGGTGTACAGGTTGCCGCCCCTGCTTATCATCCAGCGGAAGGCGTTCCAGTTTTCGCACCCACCGCCCCGCACGTAGCGCGAACCCACGGCCGCGTCGGCGCTGCGGGCCGCCTGGTAGAGACGGGGTATGTCGTCGGGGTTGTGGGAGAAGTCGGCGTCTATCTCGAAGAGGTAACGGGCTCCCCGATCCAGGGCATAGCGGAAACCCGCCTTGTAGGCGGTTCCCAGGCCGCCCTTCCCTTCGCGGTGGAGCACCTCAACCCGCGGATCTTCGGCGGCCAGGCGGTCGGCTATCTCCCCCGTGCCGTCGGGAGAGTTGTCGTCCACGATGAGCACGGAAAGGTCGAGGGGCTGATCCAGGACCGCCCCCACGATGGGTTCCAGATTTTCCCTTTCGTTGTAGGTGGGGATGACCACCACGATCTCGCGCATGGAGTGATTATATCACTGTCGGCCGCTGCGTATCCTTACCAGCCCCCGTCCCAGCTCCTCCCCGAATCTCGCCAGCCGTACTTCCCCACCAGGGGTACGAAGATGCAGGAGCCTTCCTCGCTGGTCTGGTAGCTGTTACCCTTCCTCCGCACCAGGGTGAGCATCTGCATGCCGCCGGAGCCCACGGGTATCACCAACCTCCCGCCGTCCGTCAGCTGTTCCAGCAGCGGTTGGGGCACGGAGGGGGCGCCTGCGGTGACGATTATTCCCTCAAAAGGGGCCTCTTCCGGCCAACCCAGGGTGCCGTCGCCGACCCTTACGTGCACGTTTCCGTATCCCAGGGACCGCAGCCTCTCCTCCGCTTCCCGGGCCAGCACGGCATTCTTCTCTATGGTGAAGACCTCCCCGGCCAGCTCGCAGAGGACGGCGGCCTGGTATCCTGAGCCGGTGCCTATCTCCAGGACCCTGTCCTCCTCGCCCACCTCGAGCAGCTCGGTCATCCAGGCCACCATATAGGGTTGGCTGATGGTCTGCCCTTCCCCGATGGGGAGCGGAGAATCGTCGTAAGCGCGGTGCCTCAGGTCCGAGGGAACGAAAAGATGGCGCGGGACGCGGAGCATGGCTTCCAGCACCCGGGGATCCCGTATGCCGCGATCGGCGATCTGGGTGCGCACCATGTCCTTGCGTAACCGCAGGAAATAATCGTCTTCCGCCTCGGGGCCCGTCTTTCGGCCGATCCTTCTCATGGTCCAGACAACGCTCCCGGTTTAGGCCTCTCCCGATCCCAGCCGTCGGCCCACTCCCGGGGATGGATTCCCGGCCCTCCGGATGCGGGAGTTTTCCCCGATTCGTCTTTCCGCCCGGTAAGACCCCTTCGGGACTGCCGCCGATCCCCCACGTGTCGGGAGTTCGGACCGGGTGCGGGGTATCCGCGGCTTGCTTCATGCCAAACGCGACGCTGGCTCCTCTTCCGCTACGTGGCTCGCCCGCTTTCTCCGCCCCTTCCGGGCAGGTACTTGGTGATGCTGACCCTCGTCCCTCCCTGAGGATGGGATTGACATTCGAAGACGTCCACCAGGCTCTTGATGAGGGGGATCCCGAAACCCTTGTCCAGCAGGTCGGCCTCGGGGTGGTCGTTCAGGCGGGAGGGATCGAACCCCGGCCCCTGGTCGCTTACCTCTATGGTAAGGCGGTCTTCGCCTATCACATAGCGTATGGTGATGGGAGGTCTGCGCGTGGTGCCGTTCCCGGTGTGGACGATGGCGTTGGTGCACATCTCGGAGACGGCTATCTTGAGGTCGTCGACGCTGTCCTCACTGAAGTTCATACGCCTGGCGATGGAACCGGCGAGCAGACGAGCCAGGCTGACGTATTTAGCTATCGCCGGTATTTCCAACTCGAAAGAAACGTCCTTGCCTCCGCCCAAATTCACGCCCCCTCGATGCTCGCCAAGAGCTCTTCCCGCGTTCTGTAGATGGTAAAGACTTTGGTGAGTCCGGTTATGCGGAAGATGCGGAGGATACGTTCCTGGTTGCAGATTATCCCCAGTTCGCCTTGGTGGTTCTTCACCCTCTTCAGGCCGCCGACGAGGACCCCCAATCCGGTGCTGTCCAGGAACGCCACCCCTTCCAGGTCCACCACTATCCTGTACCGGCCCTCGTCCACCAGTTCCCTTATGGTGTCGCGCAGCTTGGGGGCGCTGTAAACGTCCACCTCGCCTTCAAGGACGATGAGGGACAGCTCGCCCAGGCTTTCCAAGGTGACCTTAAGTTCGGCTCCCTCTCGTACCTCGTTTTCCATGATCGGCTCCGGTTCTTCCGGATTCTTTCCTTCGGGCCGTTCGGCCCGCGGGGTGAATCAGCGCGCCTTGGAGGGACGCCTCACCACAGTCCCGCACTTGGCGCACTTGGCCTTATCCTCTCCCGGGTCGATGGACACCCGGTTGTTGCACTTCGGACAGAGAACCCTCAGTACCTCGACACCGGTTTTCTCATGGCCGTGAGGTCCCCGCACCATTTTTTCACCTCCAGTATTTCTTCGGAAACACCACTGCGATCTCGCTGCGGCGAAGGTCCACCAAATATTTACCCCCCGGCCCAGGCTTTGAAACATGCCCGGGCGAGGAAAGGGCACGTGGAAGGCGGTTGCGGGGAACGGAGGACGAGGCGAAGTCCCCCGTGCCCCCTCCGGCATACCTAAACAGGTGTTTACTGATAAACAAATGTTTACTATAATAGGGACAGGAGGTGGAGGATAGCGTGAAGGATCCTCGGTCCCGGATGGGGCGCAGCAGGGCGAGGGACGGGAGGCCCGGGGGCGGAGAGCGGGCCGGTGGCCTGACGCCCCGGCAGGAAGAGGCCCTGGGGTTCGTCCTGGATACCCTGGAGAAAAGGGGCTACCCGCCCAGCGTGCGGGAACTCTGCGAGGCCCTGGGCCTCTCCTCCACCAGGGGGGCCCTGCGCCACCTGGAGGCTCTGGAGAGGAAGGGGTTCATCTCCCGGGCCCCCGGAGCCCGCGCCATCCAGGTGCGGGAAGACCTACGGGGCGGCGTGGCCTACCTCCCGCTGGTGGGGGAAGTCCCGGCGGGTCCCCTGCGCTATGCCTCCGAGGAGGTGGAGGAATGGGTCCCGGTCCCCGCCCGCTGGGGAGGGAAGGGCCGTTTCCTCCTGCGGGTGAAGGGGGACAGCATGATCGGGGACGGCATCAACGACGGGGACCTGGTGGTGGTGGACCCGGACCTGGAAGTGGCCGACGGGGAGATAGCGGTGGTCCTGGTGGACGGAGAGGCCACCGTCAAGCGGCTGCGGCACCGGGGGGAGGCGGTGGAGCTGCGGGCCTCCAATCCCCGCTATCCTCCCCTGCGGATGAGGAGGGGGGAAGCGGAAGTCCGGGTGGTGGGAAAGGTGGTCTCCCTGCTGCGGGAGAGGGTCTGAGCGAGCGGCTCCCGCGCCGCGGGCGCGGGGAAAAGGCATCCAAGGAGGGCGCAAGCCCTCCTCGCGTCCCTCCGGGGAGGTTTCCCCGGGAACGGCGATCGGCCTAGAGGAGGTAGGGAGGAGATGGTCACCCTTATCGAGGAGCCGGTGGACGTGTCGGCCGTCTTCCGGGGCGGAAAACTGCGGCCTACCGCCTTCCTGTGGCGGGGGAGGCAGTACCGCGTACGCCGGGTGCTGGGCAGCTACCGCGACCTGAAGGGGCGTTACCTGGAGATCTATTACTCGGTGATGAGCGACACCCCGGAGGTTTACGAGCTCCGCTTCTCCACCGACGGCATGACCTGGAGCCTGGTGCGGGTGCACAGCGAGGGGTAGGGAGAAGGGGAGAAGATGACCCAGTACGTCGCCCACGGCCTTCTGCGCGCCGCCCACCAGGGGCGCACCGCAGAGAGGGGGCGGTGCGTCCTCCACCTGGACATGGACGCCTATTTCGCTTCTGTGGAGCAGAGGGATGTGCCCCTTTACCGGGGCCGCCCCCTGGTGGTCTGCCATACCTCCAGCGATTTCTGCCGCCACGGGGTGGTGGCCACCGCCTCCTACGAGGCCCGCCGCTGGGGTATAAAGGCGGGCATGTCGGTGTGGGAGGCGCGGAGCCGGTGTCCCCATGCCTGCTTCGTACACGCCGACATCCCCAAGTACCTCCACAACACCCGCCTCCTCCGCCGTCTCTGCGAGCGTCTTTCCCCCCGTGTGGAAGTTTTTTCCGTAGACGAGCTCTTCGTGGACCTTACCCCCTTGCTCCGCCGGTGTCGTCCGGAGGAGAGGCGATGGGAGGAGGCCCTGCGCTTGGGCCGGGACCTCAAGGAGGAGATCCGCCGGAAACTCGGCCTTACCGCCTCGGTGGGCATCGGACCCAACAAGCTGGTGGCCAAGATGGCCTCCGAGTTCCAGAAGCCGGACGGGCTCACCCTGATCATCCCGGAGCAGCTCCCGGGGATCCTGGCTCCCCTGCCCGTGGACCGGCTGGTGGGGGTGGGAGAGCGCATGCGGCGCCACCTCCGGGCCATGGGCGTGGAGACCGTGGGGGATCTGGCCCGCGCGCCGCGAGAGGTGATGGAGTGGAAGTTCGGGCTCGTGGGCCGCCTTCTCTGGGAGGCGGCCCACGGCCGCGACGAATCCCCGGTCGTGCCCGGAGAGGAGGAGCAGGAGGTCAAGTCCTTCGGCCATAGCCTTTCCCTGCGCGGCGGCACCCGGGACCTGGAATACCTGGAGAACACCCTGTTGGGTCTGTGCGATGCCGTCACGCGCCGCATGCGCCGACAAGGGTACCTGGGAAGGACGGTGAGCCTGCGCCTGCGCGTGGGCTACGCCATGGGGTATGCCCGCTCACGCACCTTGCCCGAGTACGCCGATCTCACCTCTCCGGTATACGCCGCGGCGCGCGACCTACTGCGCAGGGAGGCCTCCTCCGGCCTGTGGACGGAGCCGGTGACCACGGTGGGGGTCTCCGTCTCCCAGCTGCGCCGCAGGGAGGAAGGGAGGCAGATCACCATCTGGGAGTGCCTGGACTCCCGGGAGGAGAGGCTCACCGCCGTCCTGGACGCCCTCCGCGACCGCTACGGGGAGGGGGTGGTGACCCGCGCTTCCCTGCTGGGCGATTTCGCCCTCTCGGGCATGAACCTGGCCCGCTGAGGAGGAGACCGCACCCTTCCGGGGGCTCTTTCCGGTTTGAAAAGATGGAGGGGCCGCCGGGTCGTCCCGAAAAACCGGGTGGATCCCTTGGGAGGAAAGGGGTGACCCACGGATTATCGCCGAGGGCCGGGGCGCCGTGCCCGGCTTCCGGGGCGAGGAGCCCGGGGGGACGGGGAAGGGGAGGAAAAAACAGGCGAAGACGGATATCCTTTGGAGAGGGTTTCCGGGAAAGGAGCGAGCAGATGGATGCGGATAAGTATTTGCGTAAAGCCCTGGACATGGGGGCGGAGGACGCCATGCTCGTCGAGGTGGCGGACATCGTCTTCGATCATCGAACCTACCTCAAGTGCGCCTGGGGGTGCCCGGAGTTCGGGCAGCTGAAATGCTCTCCCGATCTCATAAAGCCCTGGGAGGCCGAGCCCCTGCTGCGTCGCTACCGGGTGGCGCTGCTCATCCACACCCACCGCAAGGAACTGGCCAACGACATCGCCTGGGAGGTGGAGAGAGCCGCCTTCCTGGACGGTCACTACTGGGCCTTCGCCCTTTACGACTGCCACGGATGCGAGGTGTGTGCCGCCCCCAGCCGCCGGGAGTGTCCCCAACCGGAAAGGGCCCGACCGGGAGAGGATTTCCTGGGCATAGACGTGTATGCCACGGTGCGGAGATTCGGGTTGCCCATCGAGGTCCTCACCCACCGCGAGCAGAGGCAGGACCGTTATGCCTTCGTTTTCCTCGAGTAACATCCTCTATCCCCTGCGGCGGCTCGAGTGACGACCCTGGTAGAATATCCGCGGACGGCCTTCCCTTGTTCGGGGATGCCCTGAAAGCCGGGTCGAGGATATGGAATGTGCCTATGAAGATGAAAAAGCTTCTGAAGAGGGTGGGAATGGCGGTGGCCGGGACGGTAGCGGCCGTTGGGGGCGTGCTTTTCTTCGGGATAATGGATTACCTGTACGATCCGGAGTTCTTCCGACCCGGACGTAAGCCCAAGCCCTCGAGGGAGAGGGCTCCAGGATCGGCCTCCGTCGAACCCTCCAGGGTCCGGGCGGGTGGGGGATATACCACGGTGACCCTGCGGTTTCAGTGCGGTCCGGGCGGGATCTCGGAGGACGGCGGGGTGAAGGTGGGCCTCTGCAGGCTGGTCGATTTCGGCGATCGGGGCATACGCCCCTCTTTCCTCTACGCCCACGGTTGGGGCCTCCTGCAGAACCGTCATCCCCGCCTCCCCAATTACTTCACATGCCACCTGCGCACCTCCGGGAGGGCTCGGCTGGAGGTGGTCTCCCAGGGATATTTCCCCCTGAGAGGAGCCCTACGGCTGCTGGGAAGGGAATTCCTGAGGAGATGTGGGGTAAGGCTTGATCCTCTGGATATAGGTTACCTATATCTGGAACAGCGCAAGATACGCATCCGGGTGAGGGGGGACCGCTTGCAGGAAGGGGATGAGATAACGGTCGTCCTCGGCGACCGGAGTCGTGGAAGCCGCGGATGGAAGATTCCCGCCCATCCCTGCCGGGTAGACCTGGCGGTGGAGGTGGACGAGAGGGCCTCGGGGATTTACCGGTTCATCGTCGGAGGCCCGGTGTTGGAGGCGGTGGGGGGCGGGGCCGCAGCGCTGCGGCCCGTGCTCTCCTCGGTGGACGGGGAGGGAAGGGGAAGGCTTTACCTCTCCGCGGTGGACGACAAGAGCGAGGTGGACCCCACCTACACCGGGAATGTGCGGCTCCTTCCCCCGCCGGGGATGCAGGTACCGCAGGAGGTCTCGTTCAGCGAGGAGGACTCGGGGGTGAAGGTGGTTCCCTTCCGGGTTTCCGCTCCCGGGGTGTATCGCCTGCGCGCGCTCTCGGAAGGGTTGGCCGGGGAGAGCAATCCGCTGCTCTGCGGGGAGAGGATGAGGCTTTTCTGGGGCGACCTCCACGTGCATACCTGCCTGTGCGACGGTAACCTGGAACCCCGGGAGTTCTACCGTCTCGCTCGAGACCGGGAAGGATTGGATTTTGCCGCCGTAACCATGCACGACACCATGGAGGTCCTCGAGCCCTCGGGTAGGGAAGACGAATGGCGGCTGGTCCAGGAGTTGCGGCGGGAATTTAGCCGCCCGGGGGAGTTCGTGGTCCTTCTGGGTTACGAATGGTCGAGCCACCGGTACGGACACCGGGGAGTCTATTTCGCACCGTGGGAGGACGACCCTCAGATCCACGGCTGGTTGAGTCCGGAGAGCAGCACGCCGCAAGGGCTGGAGGAGAAGTTGCGGCGGCACGACGTATTGGTGGTGCCCCATCATACCGCCTGGCGCCGCGTCTTCGTCGTTCCCTTCAACTGGGCCAAATGGGTGAGAATGAGGATCCCCCTCTCCTATACCTGGTGGGGGCAGGAGAACGAGCAGCAGAGGCTGCTGGAGATCTACAGCATGCACGGCGCTTCCGAGACCTACGGGGGACCCTTCCCGATAACCCACGGAAGGCCGCGGGGCTGGTTCCCGCGTTGTCTCCGCGACGACCGGTCGCCGGAAGGATATGGTAATTATTTCCAAGAAACTCTGGCAGCCGGCCTACGCTTGGGGGTCGTCGCCGGGAGCGATCGCCACGATTACGCGGTGGACGAGAGGCTGCATCCCATAGACGTTTACCCTCGCGGGCTGACCGCCGTGTGGGCCGAGGAGCTGACCGAGGAGGAGATATGGAAAGCCCTTTGGAACCGGAGGGTCTACGGGACCAGCGGAGCCCGCATAGTCCTGGAGTTTTTCGCCGACGGGCTGCCCATGGGCACGGAGTATTTCCCCCTCCGCGCCCCGCGCCTGCAGGGAAGGGTCCTGGGAACGGCTCCCCTGCGCCGCGCGGAACTCATCCGCTTCGACGGGCGCGGGTTTGAGACGGCG
>JACVJF010000032.1 GCA_015711855.1 Candidatus Solincola quzhuomuensis
GTCTTCTCCTCGGAGGAAAGCCTCCTCTCCGTCCTCTACCTTGTCTTAAAGAACGAGAATGAGAGGCTCGGCCAGAGAAGGCTTCGTGGCTTGGCGAAACTGAAGCTGGGGGAGGAAGGCTAAACGGTGGACACAAATTCCTTGACGCTAACGGCGAGCGAGGTCGAAAAGAAGATTGTAAGGAAAAGGGAAAGTCCAGATGAATTTCCCGTCTTTACGTTTACGGCCATAAGTATCCTCGCCGAGCGCCACAAAGCTCAAAAAAATGCCTTTCTCCAGCTCTCTAGCCCCGCCGGCTAGCCTGTCCCGCCGGGCGGGTCAGGGCGTACGGCAAAAATAAGCGTCGTCGAACCACACGCTTCCACTGCCGGCGGCTTCCGCGGAGCCTATCGTCTCCAGCCCGACCACCGCGGAGGCGGCGCCCTTGGGTGCCTGAGCTTGCAGGAAAACGGGTGACCAGTCGTGGGTGGAATAGCCGGAAGGGGACTCGACCGTGCCGACGCTGGTGGACAGCAGCCTGGCGGCGACGTCGTACCAGTATATGACGATTCGAATCGAGGAATTCCGGAAAAGCCGGGTGCGATAAAAAGCGGTGAAAGAATATCCTGCCTCGCCCTGGATGCCGCCTATCGGATCGCTCCGCCAAGCGCACATATAAGGCGCGCTCGAAGGTGCGGGGTCCTTAATGCGCAGGGATCGTCCCCCATCGTGGGATTGCATGGGGTTGGACTCCAGGCGCGCGCTCCCTCCCGAGAGGACCACCTTGTTCCAGCCCGATACGCCGCCGTCCGAGTTGACTTCCTCGAAGCCCGGGTTGGCCAGGAGGTTGGTCTGGACCTGGGAGGGAAGCTCCAGGGTGAGCGTCCTCGGCCGATCCAAGGCTATGTCGGGGACGCGCAGACGGGCCCCCTCCAGGGAATAATGGATTTCCTGCGTCAGCGTAGTCCCGTCGAGCTTCACCCTCATGCCGGGCACGGCGGACCAAGCATGGAGCAGCACCAGGTCGGTGCGGCCTAGCCGGTCCGTCACGGGAATGGCGCTGGGATCGGTGTTCGAGTCCAGGCGAATGGTCAAGGTCTTGCCTGGCTCCAGGTCTATCCCCGCCCAGGAGAGATCCAGTGTGAGCTCCTCCACGTTGCGAACATGGGCGTCCATCGTACCCGTGGATAGGTCGATTCCGGCCCGGGCCAGGGCGGCCTCCTCTCCCGCCCCGGTGTACCTCTTCATCCTCATCCAGTAGGAAGAGCTCTCGGGGTCGTCGTAGGTCTTGTAGGCCACCTTAGTGGGCTGGCGGTTGCGGGCATGGGCCTCGAAGAAATCGGCGGTGACCGCGTAGGGCTCCATGAAGCCGTGTCCGCCCCAGGGACTGGTGTTGTATTCCGAGTAATAAGGTCCGTAAGCCGACCAGGCGGTGAGGAGGGAATGGATATCCCCTCCATTGGCGAAGGCGGACGTGGCCGGCGAATAGGGCGGCGGCGCCTCCACCAGACTCCACCGGTCCCCGGGAGTGGTGCTCTCGCGCTTCCACCACATGACCGTGAGGTTCGTGTGCTGATTGGGGAAGTTGCTGTCGTTCAGGCCCTGCACGATGCGGATGGGCATGTTGGCAAGGTTTTCCAACACGTAGAGGGCGCTGTTGTCCCGCATGAGGGGGGTATCCAACGAGCCCACCGGCTCGTCCTCTTTCCCCGCTATGGCGGCCCAGTTGTCGGGAACCCGGGCGTCGTTGACGTTGGCGAAAGGATAGCCGTAGTTGCGGGGGAAGTGTTCCCGCAGCCACTGGTAGTCGTATACCAGATCGGAGGCCCCCGCGTTGGGGGAAACGGCGGTGACCAGTCCCGGGTTGTGGATGCCGAGGACGTAGGCTCCCGTGCCTCCCATGGACAGGCCGGACACGTAGATGCGGTCCTCGTCGATGTTGAACTTCTCCATGGCCTGCAGGATGCAGTCTATCACGTCTCTCTCCCCGAACTGGTGCTCGTTCTGCACGCGCAGTTCGTCGAACTCGTGGACCGCTCCGTAACTGCATATGGACACCTCGCCGGCTATGGGCGGTTCCGGCGTGTCCCGGCCGTCTCCGTAGGGCGTGCTGTCGTCGCCGGGCTGAAGGTTCACGGGCTTGTCGTTCACGTTCACCTTGAGATAACCGGCATAGGTGCCTACCCGGAGGCTGATCCAGGGATCGCCCGGCTTGAGGGGCCCCCACTCGTAAGGGGTCTGGTGGACGAGGTTCCAGTTTCCCCCGGATATGTGGAAGAGGCGGACGTATTTGCTGGTAACCCCGTTCACCGTTTCCGAGTATAGGTCCACGTGGTAGGAGTCGCCGGTGGCGGGGTCCCGGCGTACGTTGATCCCCACAGCGCTCGCGCTCCCCGGCCGGCTGACCTCCCGGAACCTGATCCTCACCGCATAGTCCTTGCCCCAGGAATCCTTTCTTACCAGTTCCTTCCAGGAAGCGGAAGGGTCCGACTGGCGGAAAACCCCGCCTTCCGCCGACCAATTTCCTCCCACCGGGGTCCATCCAGCCAGGTCGGACATGTCGTCCGCGATGAAGGGCTCGCGGTTGGGCCCCGAATCCTTACTGACCCCGTCGATGTAGAAGCTGGTCAGGTTGCGGCCCCAGGGCGAGAGGATAATCCACTGGTTTTCGTCGGCTACCGATTTCATGGAATTGGAAAATATGTTCATCCAGTTGTTGTCTATTAGGGGTATGCCTCCCAGAGCGTGCAACTCCACCCACAGGGGGTAGGAGCGCGACGGGTTGTATCCCGAAGGGAGATAGATGCTGCAGGGAAGGTTGAGGCCATCCACCGTGGAGACGAAGTCGTAGCGCACGGCCATGCCGCCGCTGATCGGTTCCTGATAGGGAAGTACCTCGCAACCTGTAAACCAGGTCAAGGTCATGGCCGCCAGCAACAGGAAGATAACCGGCGGCGCGATCTTTTTGAATCTACTCAACAACCACACCCCCCAGAGTATCGTCGGCCGGGAGCACGAGGGGTCGCCAATGCATAAGAGGATCGATTCCCGGAAGAGCGCCTCCACAACCCCCTCTTCCGACCCCCATTCGCGAATGCCGCATCCGCAACGTCGTGGCCTGTGCGGTTCGCGGTAAAGTTTACCGGCAACAAAACGGGACCACCCAGTTTAGTCTTCTTCCTGCCCTATCCAGAAAAAATCTATCAGAATGTTCATCCCTTGTCCAGGTGTTGTTTTAACCCTTTGTGTCACTATTGTTACGTTTTTGTGGAGATGAGAGGAAGCCTTCGTACTCTGTTGCTCCCTCGAGGGAGCACCTTTCTTTCATGACTGTCCGAAGGGCGGCATCGAGGACCATCGAAGTTCCGATAAGCCGGGGACCGGATGGACTCCATCCCGTGTGCCCCTGGCCGTTCCCGATGCGGGTGAGAGGGAGGCGGGAACGAGCCCGGGGAGGTTTTGAAAAAGCGGTTGCCTCGCTTCCGGTACCTCCTCTCGGTGCAGGCTGTACAGGACCCCGCCCATGGCCAGGTAGTACCAGAACAGGGTGAGCATGGGAATGGCGAAGAGCAGCCAGGCGCCGAACATGTTGGCCACCGCATAGCCCACCATTCCCAGGATGAACGCCTCGGCATGATAATAGTAGAAAGGTTCGTCCCGGGAGCGGGAACGGGTCCGGAGGAGTATGCCCCAGTACAGGGCGAACAGGAGCAGAAAAGCGGACAAGCCCACCGCTCCATGGGAGACGAGATAGGTGAGGAAGGCGTTCTCCACCGCCGCCCAGGTCTGGCGGATGTTGTTCTCGATTATCCGTTGTCCCTCCATGCCCATACCGATGCCGAAAATGGGGTGTTCCAAGAAATAATCGAGGGCCAGCCTGTAAGTGTGGATCCTGACCTGAGCCGCTTCCTTGGCGCTCAGTCCGGAGAACCGCTTTTTGACGAATTCCGGCGGGTTGATCATGACGAAGACCAGGGCTATCACCAGGATCACGGTGGCCATCGTCAGCCATATTCTACGGTCGAAGAAGCCGAATATACCGTAGAGCAGGGCTATGACCCCTGCGGCCACCCAGGCGGCGCGGGAACCGGTGAAGAACAGGGCCACCATGTTTAGGCCCGTGCCCAGCAGCAAGAGAAACCAGAGATAGTATCTCCGCGCCTTCCAGGTGAGACTCAGGAGGCTGACGAAGAAGGGGAGGGCGAAGATGAGGTATCCGCCGAGTACGTTGGGATGGAGGAAGGTCGAGTTTATCCGGTAGACCTGCCCTACCCCCTCCCCGGCCACGTAGTTCACGGATTCCGGGTAGCCCAGTTTGGCCAGGACGTGCTCGGCCACCCATTCCGCCTTGGTCTGACCGATGACCTTCTGCACCAGGCCGTAGACGGCGACCAGGGTGAAGCATACGAGCATCAGGATCACCAGATTACGGAACGCCCGGCGTGTCCTCACGACGTTTATGACCACGAAGAATATATAGGCGAAGACCACGGTACGCACGAAACGGAAGGCCACCACCAAGCCGTGAGCTCCGTTAATCAGGCCGATGAGGCTGGCGAGTATCGAGGTGAGGATATAGGCAAAAATCCCTATGGTTATGGGGTTGTAGGTCTTCCATTCCGCCTTCCCGTTCAAGGCCTTGACGAGCCAGGCCACGAAGGTCACGGCCATGACGATCTCGTGGATATTGAAATGCAGGCCCCTGGTCTCCCCGGTCATGGCCACCTGGAAACCAAGGTTCCAATTGGGTCCCGCCTGGGGCAAGGTGAGGTTGAAGAGCACGAAGAGGGCCACGCCTAGCCAAAGCCGCTCGTAGACGACCACGAAGAGGACGATACCGCCGGCGAGAAAGAGAGTCACCTTGGCCGGTAGGTAACCGGTGAGGAGGCCCGCCAGTATCCCGCAGCAGGCCACGGCGGCAAGTGTCAGGGCCGTTTTTCGGGAATGGGACAGGCCGAACTTCCTCCGCCGGATTCGGGAGGCCTCCATACTTGTCACCCTCTTCGCTCCCGTTCACCACCTGCGACGATTCCGCGAGCTGCTTCTCCCCCGTTCCGGATTACCCTATTGTTCCGTACCTCCGGAGCTCGGGCCGCACCGGCTCCTTAACCTCCTCGCACCCCGATCGGCCGCACTTTAAACTCGAATCCCGACCGCGGGCGACATCTTTAAGAATCTCACCTTTACACTCCGAAAGGAACATTTGGCCGACGGTAGGAGGGGTTGATCAAGCCCGCTCACCGATTACCACCTCCCGCCCGTTCATACAGGTCCATTATGGAAAGGGCGGCACGCTCCCAGGTGAAGGCAGAGGCCCTTTCCAGGCCTCTTTGCACCAACTCCTTTCTCAAGTCGTCCTCTTCCACCAGTTTCTTCATGCCCCGGGCTATCTCCTCCGGCTCCCGGGGATCCACCAGTAGGCCGGCGTCGCCGGTCACCTCGGGTATGGAGGAGGAACGGGAGGCCAGCACGGGGGTCCCGCATGCCATGGCCTCCAGCAGGGGCAGCCCGAACCCTTCGTAGAGGGAGACGCAGACGAAGGCGGAGGCGCCGGTGTACAGGGCGGGAAGGTCTTCCTCGGGGACGAAGTCGGTGAAGACCACCTTATCCTCCAGGCCCGTTTCCTCTACCTCATCGTCCAGGTATCCCTCGAAGCCGCGTCGGTCGCCGACCATCACCAGGCGGAAGTCCCTCCCGCTCGAGAGGAGGAACCTACCGAAGGCCAGGAGCAGGTTCTGGAGGTTCTTGCGGGGGTCGAACCCCCCCAAGTATAGGAAATAGGGACGGACGATCCCATATCGTGAGAGCACTTCCCCGACTTTTTCCTCTTCCACGGGCCGATAATCCGGGGTCACTCCCTCATGGACCACGGCTATCCTCTCTGCCGGTATTTTCCATATGCGTTCCACGTCGCGTGCTGTGTTCTCGGACACGGCCACCACGAAGCGGGCCCGTCGAGCGGCGGCCCTGTGGAAGCGCATCCAGGCCCAGGCGGTGGGGCCGAGGTAGGGACCACGTAGGACCAGGAGGATAAGGTCGTGCACGGTGACCAGCGAGGGAACGGGGATGAAAGGGCTCAGGTTGTGGTCTATGCCGTGAAAGACGTCCACGCCGCAACTGGCCACCTCGCGGGCGAAGAGAAGATGTTCGGCCAGCATTCCCGGATAAGAATAATTTCCCAGATAGGGAACTCTCTTCCAGACGATGCTCTCCAAGGCTCTCGGCCCCAGCAGGTCATCACCCGGAGCGTCCCCGTAGCCGAAAAGGAAGAACTGCATGTCCTCGCCGGACAGGCGGATCAGGGCCTCCACCAGGCGTGCCGTGTAGCGCCCGATGCCCCGCCTACGGTTGATGTTGCCCAAAGCGCGGGCGTCGATCCCCACCCTCATGGACCGCTGCCCCTTCCCCCGGCCTTTTTGACGGCCCGCAACAGCATTATCCTTCCCCTCCCGCGCAGATAGGGGATACTTTCCAGGTATTGGAAATATCCCTGATCGCCCCGGTACAGGGCGGGAAGCCCGAGGTTCGGGAAAAGGGTGGTCTTTTCCTCCAACCGGAAACCGTGCCGTTCCAAGAGTTCCCGCATGGAGGCGGGGGTGAAGGTACGGCGGGTTCCGGCCGTGGGCCGCGGTTCCCACCCCCGGAAGAGCCCGTTGCGGGAAACGACCACCAGCGCGCCGTCGTCCGCAAGCACCCTCTTCCATTCCTCCAGAACGGCGTGGACGTCCTCCACCTGTTCCAGCGTGAATTGGGCGGACAGGGCGTGGAAGTGATCGGAGGGGAAGGGAAGGAGAGACGGTTCGGCCGCTAGGCAAGTCACCCCTCTCCGTACCTCTTCCGGGAAATGGCCGGGAGAGGCCTCTGCGGGTATGGGCCGAACCCAGACGACCTCGGTTTCGGCCAGCCCTGCCAGCATGCGGGCCAGCTTCCCCTCCCTTTCCCCCACCAGAAGCACCCGGCCTCCGCGCGGCGGGCGCAGCATGTCCGCCACCCTACCCGTCCTGAGCTCCGCTTCGCGGCCGCCGCGGCGCGGATAACCTACGGCCATCAGGCTGGTGCAGAAGAAGTATCCGAGGGGACGGGCGAAGAGGACCTTCATCACCGCTTTTTCCCAGGCAGACGGCCGTATGCCCACGAAGAAACTGCGGGGGATCACCCGGGTACGGAAACCGGCTGCCCGCATGCCCCGGCCGAGGGTGAGCGGACTCTGCTCGTTAACGTGCATGACGTCATCGTACTGGCCCCGGAGGTTCTCGGGAAGCTCCCTTTTGAGAAGCAGGCGGGCGGCGGCGCGCACCAGGGGATAGCCGAATCCGTAAAACCAGGTATTGGGTCCGGTGTGCACGATGAAACGTCCTCCGGGCCGCAACACCCGAAGCACCTCGGCCAGGGTCCTCTCGATCTCGTAGGGGTGAAGGTGTTCGTAGACGTCGATGAGAAAAACCACGTCGAAGGAGCCGTCGTCAAAGTCGAGCCCTTTGGCGTCAGCCAGGAGGAAGCGCGTCCTATCGCGCACTTCGTCTTCCAAGCGGGAGCGTCTTTCCATGGAGAGCTCGACAGCCGCCTCGGCGTAATCGATGCCCACCGCGGTGGCCCCCCGCCTGGCCGCCTCACAAACCAACTCGCCGCGACCGCACCCTATGTCCAGAACCCACTTCCCGGAGACATCCCCGGCCATGTCCAGGGCCTCGCGTATGCGGTCGGGGAGCTTGTCCGGTCCTTCGTCCAGGAGGTGATAGCCTTCGCAATCGGTGGTGAAATACTCTCGCGTATACAGACTTGGGGGCACCGGATCGGGTAGCCCTGGTCTATTGGAATTCATTTCCATCACCGCAAAATCACGACCGGCCCGCCGCAAAGCGGGTTTCCCCCTCCGGAGCTGAGGATCGATACCACCCTTTTCCTTATCACATGTATTTCTCGAACCAAGCGAACATGAGCTCCCATACTTCCAGCCTTCCCGCCGGGTCGTTCACGCAGTGCGCTTCGTTGGGATAGATCTTGAGTTCCACCCTCTTTCCTGCGGCGCGCAAAGCCTCGTGGAGCCGGCGGGCCTGCCCCACGGGACATAGGGGGTCCTTTTCTCCGTGGATGAGGAGCACGGCGGCCTGCAGGGAATCCACGTAGTTGATGGCCGAACGTACGGCGTACTCCTGGGGAACCTGTTCGGGTGTGCCGCCCACCATGGACACCAGCTGGTCAAGTAGGTTCTTCACGTTGGGATCCGTGGATGCGACCGCGTTGTTGTAGAGGTCGACGGCATCGTAAAACCCGGCCTCCGCCACCACTGCCCGGATGCGCCCATCCCTTGCTGCGGCCAGAACGGAGACGGCCGCCCCGTGGCTCTGTCCGTACATGGCGAGGTGACCGTCGAGTATGAGGCCTCGTGATTCGAGGTAATCTATGGCCGCGATGACGTCGTCGACCTCGCCCTTGGCTCCCTCGTGGGATCCCTGCGATTCTCCGCTTCCCCGGAAGTCGGGGTTGAAGACCAGATATCCCCGGTCGCGGATCAGGAGGGCCACGTCGCTGAAATCGCCCGCGGTCCCGAATCCGGCGTGGTTGACGATGACCGTGGGCCAGGGACCCCCTCCCGTGGTGGGGCGGAAAAGAAGCCCGGAAACGGTCAACCCTCCGCTGCTCGGGTAATGGACCCGCTCCGCGGCCCGTTCCAGGCCGGGCAGGAGTTTGTAGATGTCGTCGATGAGCTGGTTGGCGCGTACGTAGTCCCCGCGGTTGTAGGCATCCAGGGCTTCCATCCACTTGGCTCTGGCCGGACGCACGTCGTAACCCTGGTTGGCCTTCTGGTTTATCTCATTGGCGGCGGCCAGACCGCGTACGGTCACCCCCGCCTGGTCGATAATCCGGGTTACGGAACAGCTGCATCCTCCACCGGCCAGGGTGACGGCGGCGATAAGCGCTACGACCGAGATGGCAAGGAGCCGTCGCTTATTCCTCAAGGTAAGAACCTCCGGCTAGTCCTTATCCCCATCCGAAGACCATTTTTTCCTTCCCGGGCGCAGCGGGCCTCGGCCGCGTAAAGCCCTCCCTCCGGAGGGACGATTCTTCGTTAGCGGACGGGTACCGGGCGGAATAACGGTCCTCCTCTCGTATATTACAATAGATGGCGCATGCCCCGGGGACGTTCCGGGGAAATCCAAAGCGGTCATGCCAGAGCGCTCCTTTCATACCGTCAAAAGCTCGTTCAGCTCCCGGAGCTCCCGGCGTCTGAAGGCTCCGGTGACCGAGCCCGCGGTGAGGTAGAGGACCACGAGTGCCGCGGAGATGAGGAGGGAATAACGCAGCGAGGCCATGAAGGTCTCCTTCCAGGCGGCGAGGACGCGATAGAGGACGAACCCGCCTCCGTAGAGCGTTCCCAGGACCGCAAGCGAGGGTAGGGCGAGGCGCGCCAAGTCGGGACGGTACCCCAGCTCGCGAGAAAGCATCCAGGCCAGCACGACGAAGACCACGGCTTCGCTGACGAGGACGGAAAGTGCGGCTCCCGTATATCCCAGGAAGGGGACGGTGAGAAGGTTCAGTCCTCCCTTGAGAAGAAGGGAGAGCACGACCAGACGGGTTAGGATCTTTTGGCGGTCGATGACCACGAAAAAGGGGAAGCTGATGGCGGTCATGAAGGTGAAGTTCATGGCGGCCATGGTCAGCCAGGTGACATGCCAGGCGTCGATAAATGGGTCTTTCTGGCTCTGGAGGATGAGGATGGGACGGGCTAGGATGGGCACCACCACCACCAGAAGGGATACCGTCAGCCAGGCGTATTTGAGAAGTTTCTCCCAGATTATACCAAGTCTCTCCGGATGGCTGCCTCCCACTTTGGATATGGCGGGCAGGACGGCCATGTTGAGCGCCAGGGTGAAGAAGACGAAGGCCTTGGCGAACATCCCCGCGGCGGCGTACATCCCCACCTCCGCGTCACCGCGTAGCCATGAAAGTATGGGAACGTCCATCCCGGCATAGAGGGTGACCCCCGCCGCCACCACCGCCAGGGGCCAAGCGCTTTGTAGGAGATAACGCCAAAGGGTGGGTTCGAAGACGAAGGGGCCCAGGCGCCTTACGGCTTTAGGCTCTTCGGACGGCGGCCCCGTGGGAACGGTTCCCGCCCCCGCGGCGGGCGAATAGGGATCTCCCCCGCAACCCTCGCCCTTTTCCGCCCCACGGATGAAAGAGACGTCGTCATGCAGGGCCTCCATGGCGGATTCCCCTCTGGGATCGGGGGCTTTGGCCGGGGATTCGGCGGCGACGAGGCCGGCTTCCTCGGCGGAAGGAGCGGCGATACGTCGCCGCATGCGGCGGTAGAGGGGGTAAAACTGCAGTACGGAATAGACGATGGTCAGAAGGTAGACGGCCACCAGGTAGATGAGGACCCGGGAGGAACCGGACGTCACCAGATAGATGGAGGCCGCTACCCTCAGGACTCCCATGGCCAAATACACCGCCGCCACCAAGACCAGCCTCTCCAGGGCGATAAAGCTTTCGGCCAGGGAATTGGACAGGGGTTGCTCCACGAGCAGACAGAAGGAAACGGTGAAGACCACCCAAAATTTCTCGCCGCCTACGTTTCCCGTTCCCTGCAGGGCCACCGTGACGAGGTCGGTCAGCACCAGCAAGAGGAAGGCCAGACATCCGAGGAGGAGGCGTAGGGAGACGATGTTGGTGAAGTAACGGTGCAGGCGCCGGTTGTCCTGAGATACGTCCCTTATGGAAATATTACCCAATCCGAAGTCCGGGATTACCTGGAAGATGGTGTAGAGGGCGAAAGCGTAGTTGTAGACGCCCGCTTTTTCCGCCCCCAAGTTGCGGTTGATGATTATGGCCAAAAGAAAGGTGAGACCCGAAGTGACCACCCTGGCTGTCACCAGGGCGGCGGTGTTCTTGGTGAGCCGTCCTACCCTTTCCACCGTTCCACCTATTTGTTCCCTGGCAAGGGGGCTTTCGCAGCCGGCGAGCCACCTTCCCCCGCCGATGGGGAATAAAAAAGGCCTCCTGCCTCGCTGCCTCGCTTCCGGGTTGATCGCGCCCTCGAGTCGGCCTTGTCTAAGCCGGGTTGTCTCCTATTCCCAGTCGACCTCGTCCTCCTTACCGCTGGGGGTTTCCCCGCCGGGAGTCGCGTCGCCGGTCTCTCCTTTCTTATTCCCCGCAGGCAAACGGAAACGCCTTTTCTCCTTGCGTTTCCAGTCCCTGGTAACCGTTTCCTTCCTCGGGGTGGCGGTGTCCTCGGCGCTTTCCTCTCGCTCCTCACCGGTTTTTTCCGCCCCAGTCCCGGAGAGCCGGGCGCCCGCCCTGACGAGCATATCCTGCAGCCGCCGCTGGGCCTCCGCCTCGCTCATCTCGGCAAACTCCCCCTCGCGGCGAACCATCCTGATAATGGACTCGGTTATGGTCGAAGCGTCTTCCTGACTGATGCGGTAGCGACGCAGGAAGGCATGGTAATAAGCGGTTATGGCCCGGGTGGCGGATTCCCTCACGTCGGGCTGGTCGGAATTTAGGGCCCTCAGCCATGTCTTGGGTATGGGGGAGCCGATTTCCCCCATGCGCCTGAATTCCTCCACCACGCCGCTTTCGGTCGGAGGTGCCTCGCTGTCCGGCTTCTCCTCACCGGGTTTCGCCGCGACCCTTTCCCGTGCGCCCCTATCCCTCGCTTGTCGGGCGGGTCGATAATCCGCCCGCTCTTTCGCCCGCTCCGCTTCCTCGGGAACCCTTATTTTCGTCGAGGGTTCCTTCCTCGACGGAGCCTCGGTGGGGACCGCCGGGGCCGTCGGCCTGATCTCGCGGGCCCTGATCTTGACGTTGGCCAAGACTACGCCGGTGGGGACCACTCCCAGGAGCCGCAGGTTGTGCATGGCCTCGCTGGCCACCTCCCGGGTGGCCAGACCTATGTCGATTATCACCAGGCAGGCCTGGACCTGGGCGGCCACCACGGCTCCGTCCATGGAAACCGCCAGGGGCGGAGCATATAGGACCAGTTGATCGTAGGAACCTTCCAGTTCCTGCAATTCCCCGGAAAAGGACTTCAGGGAGAGGAGGTCGGTGGAGTTCTCCCTTTTCTTCCCGGCCGGGACCAGATAGAGGTTGGTTATTCCCGTCTCCAGCACCATGTCATGAAAATCTTTGCCGCCCTCCAGGGCATCGGAGATGCCCGGTCTCCTCTCCGCTTCGAGCAGGCGGGAAAGGGCTGCGTCCCGCAGGTCGCAGTCCAAAAGCACCGTCCTTCTGCCCGTGTTGGCGATGCTCGCCGCCAGGTTGGCCGCCACGGCGGGCCCGGTTTCGAAGGGTATGGCGGGAACGGCCAGGATGGACTTGGGAGGCTCACCCTTGCGGGTGAGGATTATTCCCGATCGGAGCTCCGAATAGGCTTCCCAGACGGGTGAACCCTCTCCGAAGTAGGGCAGGAGCTTGAGCGCGCGATCCCCCTTTTCCCTGGGGATGGTCCCCAGCACGGGCAGGCCGAGTATCTCCTCGGCTTCGCTCGCGGAGCGGAAGTGGGGGTCGAGGAATTCCAGGACGACGGCCAGCCCCAAGCCCAGAAGCAGACCCACGAAAGCCCCCAGAGCAAGATAGGCGCCGGACTTGGGCTGGGAGGGCTTGGTGGGAGGAACGGCCCGATTGGTGAAGACCAGGTTGCCGTTGAGGAGCAGGGTCTTCAGGTTCTGGTCGTAGAACTCGTTGGCCTCGCTCTGCAGGGTCTTGAGGACCAGAACCTCCCCCCAGGCGTTGGCGATATCCGCCACGCGGGTGGGGCTGGAGTCGCTGAAGGTTATCTTCACCGAGGTGGAATTGGCTTCGGGAACGGCGCTCACCTTCCTCAGGAGCTCCTGAGGGGGGATGTCGATCCCCTCCTGGGAAAGGCGTTTACTGGCGGCCTCGGCCACCCCCAGGCTCTCGGTGTAGTTGGATATGGAGGGCATGAGGGCGATATAGGAGGTCTGCGTGAGGGCGTCGGGCAGTTTGGTGGTGGGGTTTATAGGTGCGGTCGCGGAGACGGCGATCTCCACTCTGTATACGGGGTCCTGTACCTTGACGACTATGGCCGACACCAGGAGGGCGAGAAGTAATACGGCCACGATTATCCACCACCTCTTGCGGATGGCGTGGCCGATGTCTGTCAGTTTCACTTCCGTTCCTTTCTCCGGGAGATTCAGGCCCCTCGAGACGCGCACGCTTCCTTTTTTGTGAGGGTCACCGACTCTTTTGACCCTTAGGGCCGAAAATCGATTCCGAGTGATTATATCGGTATCGGTACCCCTTTCTTTATCAGCGTTCATTATAGCAGGTAAGACGCGACCGTTAGTGGCGAGTTTGTTTTCCAAGCGACGAGGTCGCGGCGACGTGGGAGGGCGAGAAAGGACGGATATCCGGCGGGAGAGCGGGCACGGGAAATGATGCTGGGATATTATAAATTTATGTTCGACCGTGGGGCGCCGATGAAAAAGGGATGAGCGAGGCGAGCGAACGGTCGTCGACGTCTGAGGGGTAGACGGCGATCAGGCGAAAGGAGCGATGGGCATGGAGCTGGAGTCGTGGATAAAGTTGGCCCGAGGATATCTGTTCCTGGGGCGGAATCTTCTGGCGGGCAAGGTGATCAACAACATCCTGGATCTTTTGGCCTTCCTCGATTACCGCTTGTTGATAATCCTCTCCATGTGGCATCCCGACCACTCCACGCGCATCAAACTCTTGCGCAAGCGAGGGGTCCGCATATCGGAGAAGGCGTTCGTGGACCTCGGGGTGTACATAGAGATCACCGCCCCGCAGCACGTGGTCATCGAGGACTACGTGAAGATAGGTTACGGCGCGGTCATCTACGCCCACGACGCGGCCGTCAACAGCGTGGCGGATCTGCCCATGCGGGTGGAGGAGACGCGCATCGGCTACAATTCGGCCATCGGGTCGCGGTCCCTCATCATGCCGGGGGTGACCATCGGCAAGCATAGCGGCGTGCTTCCCGGGTCGGTGGTGACCAAGGACGTCCCGGACCATACCGTGGTGGGAGGGGTGCCGGCGGTGAAGATGTTCACCTCCGAGGAGCTTGGTCTGTCCTGGCAGGCCGACGTCCTGGCCCATCCCGAGAAGTATTACGACCACCCCAACCCGGCCCGGGCTCCTTCCACCCCCTTCGATCACATCATCACCTGGAGGGAGTCGGGGGTAAAGGTGAGGGACTGGATGGAGTTGCGGACCGGCACCCCCTTCGATTACATCGTCGATTTCAAGCTGAGGAGGAAGGAGAAGAAAAAGGCCGGGGAGACGGGGAGTTGACGACGTACCGGGCCGGAAAAGGCGATTCCCCAAAAGCAATGGCGGTGACGAAACCCGGAGCGGGGATAGGAGGCATGCGCTTGGAGACGGATAATCGCGGCAGGGCTCCATACACCGAGGGGTACTACCGATACCGCGAATCCACCAGGGACTTCCGCGTCGAGGCCCGCTTGCTCTACGAGCTGCTGCGGCCCGCTCCCGAAAGCCGCATCCTGGAGGTCGGTTGCGGAGGAGGAGCCCTTCTGGCTTTTCTTGCGGCCAGGGGCCACACGGTGCTGGGGGTGGACATCCTGGAGGAGGCGGTGCTCCTGGCTTCCCAGGCGGCACCTTCCAGCCAAGTCCTTCGGGCGGACGCCGCCCGGCTTCCCTTTCCGGACGAGAGCTTCGACCGGCTGGTCAGCCACCACCTTGTGGAACACCTGGAGGACCTTTCGGGTGCCCTGAAGGAATGGAGGAGGGTTCTCCGTAGAGGCGGGCTCATGGCGATCTGCACCCCCAACCGGCTTTACCCCAGCCCGCGTATATTCGAGGATCCCGGGCACGTGCGGGTATACGAGAGGAAGGAACTGGAAGAAGTCGTGAGGAACGGCGGGTTTACGGTGCTGGATTCCTTCACCGTTTTCCCGCATCTCTGGCGGGACCGCATCAGCGTGGCCTTGGGGGTGCCCCTGTACCGGATCTTCCGCCGCCTCCCGGGATTCCGGGAGAGGGGACGCAGTCTTTTCCTCGCCGCCCGTAAGGAGTGAGCAGGGAGATGCCCGGTTGTCGCCTGCTGGTCGTCAACCACGCCGTGGACATGGGGGGAGCGGAGCGGGTCCTTCTGGGTCTTTTGGCTCGCCTGGATCGGGAAAAGTTCGACCCGGGACTTGCCGTTCCCCATCGGGGACCCCTGGCGGAAAGGGCCGAATCCCTGGGAGTACGCGTTCATCTGGGATTCCCTTCCAGCAGACTCCTGCAGGTGAGGAGGAAATCATTGGGCCGGGACCGGCTGGCGGCGGCGGCCTATCCCTGGGACATGACATGGACGGTCCTGGGTCTCCGTCGGCTTATCATCCGGGAGGGATACGAGCTGGTGCTAACCAACAGCGCCAAGGCCGACGTCTACGGAAGCCTGGCGGGATGGCTGGCTCGCAGACCGGTGGTGTGGAGGTTTCACGATATTCCGGACAGGGCGACCTTCAGCCGGCTCAACCTGTTCCTATTGCGGACGTCGGCCTCCTTCTTCGCCAGCCGCATTCTGGCCATCAGCGAGGCGGTGAGAGAGGCGCTGGCCGACCTGGGCGTGCCCCGCGACAAGATCAAGGTGGTGTACAACGGCGTTGAGCCGCAGGGAGAGGCGAAGGCCCGGCGGAGGGAAAAGAGGGAGGAGTGGGGGATCCCGGAGGATGCTTTCCTGGTGGGCATGGTGGGCAGGCTGGTGGAATGGAAGGGGCCCGACGTCTTTTTGAGGGCGGCCGCTCTGCTCTCGGAGGCACATCCTAAGGCCAGGTTCGTGCTTGTCGGCGACGTCATCTACGGAGAGAGGGAGTATCTGGCGAAGCTCAAAGGGCTTTGCGCTTCCCTGGGACTGGAGAAGAAGACGCTGTTTACCGGTTTCGTGGACGACCCGCTCGCGGCCATGGCCGCCCTGGACTGCTTGGTTCACGCCTCCGTGGAACCCGAGCCCTTCGGCATGGTCCTGGTGGAGGCCATGTCCCTGGGCCTTCCCGTGGTGGCGGCGGGGGCAGGCGGGGTCCCGGAGATAGTGGAGGATAAGTTGACCGGGCTTCTGGTCCCTCCGGGCGATTTCCGGGCCTTGGCGACGGCCTTGGAGTGGATGATCTCGCACCCCCGGGAGCGGAAGGAGATGGGGATGAGGGGCAAGAGGCGCGTGTCGGAGAGGTTCGATTTGGGGTTCGTATGCCGGGAAATGGAAGCCGAGCTTTTGAGCGCCTTGGCTCGCGGGAAGGGGAAGCGGGACGGGTGAAAGCCGGAGAAGATGGGGTTCGCCCAAAGGGGATAGGCGGATGCTCATAGGCGTCGAGGGAAGGACACTGCAGGGAAAACGCTACGGCGTGGCCAGGTACCTGCTGAACCTCCTGAAAGAGCTGGTGTCCCTGGGGGGAGACGAAGAATACGTCGTCTACCTATCGGAGCCCATAGAACCCCTCCCCTTCGCCTCTCCGCGCCTGCGCCTGCGAGTCCTTTCCCATGCGCCCGGGCTGACCTGGAGACATCTGAGGCTGCCCATGGCCATGCGCCGGGAGGGAGTGGACGTGCATTTCTCGCCCTCCTATTTCCTGCCCCTGCTGAAGGTGTGCCCCTCGGTGGTGGTGGTCCACGACCTCACCTTCAAGGTGCACCCCGAATGGTTTGCCGCCGACCGGCGCTTCCTCTTCGACGACCTCTTCTGGAGGGAGGTGCGGCGGGCGGAGCGCATCGTCACCGTGAGCGAGCATTCCAAGTCGGACATCGTACGGATCCTGGGAGTGGAGCCCTCCCGGGTCACGGTCATCCCCGGAGCTCCCGACGAGCTCTTCCGGCCGGTGCGGGACGAGAGCCTCCTCTCCGGAATCCGGGATAGGTTCGGCCTCCGGCCCGGCTTCCTCTTCACCGTGGGTTCCATACACACCCGCCGCAACCTGGAACGCCTCATCGAGGCGGCCTCCCGGGCGGAGAGGGAACTGGGACAGGAGCTGCAGCTCCTCATCCTGGGCACCCCGGCCCCCTTCACCCCGCCCGTGGACATCCGGGGCACCGCTCTCCGTTGCGGAATGGAGGGAAGGGTCCTACGCCTGGAATACGTTTCCGAGGAGGAACTGCTCCTCCTCTACAACGCTTGCGGGCTTTTCGTCTATCCTTCCCTGTACGAGGGCTTCGGCCTACCGGTGGTAGAGGCCATGGCCTGCGGGGTTCCGGTAGCCTGCTCCCGGACCACCTCCCTCCCGGAGGTGGGCGGGGAGGCCGTGGCCTACTTCGACCCCCTGGACGTGGAGGAGATGGCCGGCGTCCTGGCAGCCCTCCTCTCCGACGAAGCGGAGAGGAGGAGACTGGGCGAGGCGGGGATGAGGAGGGCGTCACTTTTTTCCTGGCGCCGATCCGCCGAGGAGACCCTGACGGTCTTCCGCGAAGTGTCGAGGTGAAGGACGGCCCGGCGTCGCCCAGCGGTGCGGATAATATAAAGTTGCTCGGAGGGGCGCACGAAAAGGGATGTGAGGAGGAAAACCTTTATGGCAAAAGCTGGCATGTCGGGCATGAACGGTCCGGAGTGGAGGAGACGTAATATGGCGGAGAGAGGGGCAAGCGAAGATCGCCCAGCCGCGACGGAGAAAGGAGCGGAATACAGGCCGCGGGTAAGCGCGGTCATCCCGAACTGGCACCGCAAGGACGACCTGCGGGAGGCGCTCCTGGCCATCAAGGCCCAGACCTATCCCGTGGAGGAGATAATCGTCGTGGACAACAACTCCCGGGACGGCACCCGAGAGATGATCAAAGAGGAGTTTCCCGAGGTCCTATTCATACAGTCCCCTCACAACATCGTCATCCAAGCCCTGAACATAGGGGCTAAGACGGCCTCGGGGGACCTCATCCTGCACCAGGACAACGACGGGGTCCTGGAGCCGGACGCCCTAGAACGCATGGTCCGGGTTATGGCCAGCGATCCCCGCATCGCGGTGGTGCACTCCAAGAACCTCTACTACGACACCGGTGAGGTCTTCGATCCCCTGCGCTGGTTCACGCCCGAGGAACATGCCTCGGAGGGAGTGTTCGACGTCCCCACCTTCCACGGCAACGGTGCCCTGATACGTCGAGACGTGCTGGAGGAGATCGACTACATAGAGCCGGAGATACTCCTCTACCAGTTCGAGCGGAACATATCGGCCAAAGCCATCGACCGCGGCTACCGCATCGTCTACCACCCGGCCTCCGTCATCCGCCACAAGATCTCCCGTGAGGTGCGAGACCCGGGGCATCGGCTCTACATCACCATGACCGGGGGCTGGTGGTACTTGGCGCGTTTCTATCCGGTTCCCTTGGCCTGGAAGAAGGCCTTCCATTACCTGGTCTTCTTTGTCCTCTACTCCGTGAAGCACCACACGTTCCGGAGTTTCTTCCGGGGGATATTCGATACCTTGCTGGGGCTCCCCAATGTCCTTAGGGGGAGGAGGGTGCTAAAGCCGGAAACGGTGGAGTTTCTGGAGAGCCGGCCTTACGAGACGGCGATGATCAAGTACGGCTCCCTGGATACGGTGAGGAAGTGGATCCGCGGACTTCCGGGGAGGAAGCGGAGCCGATGGGGAAGGGCGGTTAAGGTAACATAGAAAAGGGGGACGAGCTGATGGCTGAGGAGAAGAAGGCGCATTTTCTGGAAGACTTGCGGTTGGCCCTGAAGCGCAAGGGGCTGGGAGGACTGATCCGGGACATCTTCCTGCACCCCGGCAACCAGGCCATCGCCCTCTACCGCATCTACAGGTGGCTATATCTGAAGGGCCACGTGAACCTGGCCTTCCTGGGCTACAGGCTCAACTATTTCCTCTGCGGGGTGGAGATCCATCCCGATGCGGAGATAGGCCCCGATTTTCACCTCGACCACCCCATAAGCGTGCTCATCGGGAGGCGTACGCGCATCGGAAGGGGGGTGCGCATCTACTCCCACGTGGCCGTGGGAGCGGTGGGGCTCCCGGAGGAAAACCCCTTCATGGACGTTCGGGATTACGTCCAGATCTACCACGGGGCTATGGTGGGCGGCAGCGCCACCATCGGGGAGTATGCCCAGATAGGCCTGAACGCCGTGGTGTGGAACCAGGACGTGCCTCCCTATTCCGTGGTGGTGGGAAACCCCGGCCGGGTCATTAAGGTCGAGGGGAAAAGGGTGAACCCCGAGGATTACGTGGGCTATAAATACAACCCCGCCGACTTCCACGGACCCCCGCCCGAGCACGACCTCTCCAAGGAGGAGGAGAGGAAAGGGTCCTGGACCGATCCCTCCACTTACGGTAAAGACCTGAGAACGGGGCGGACCGGGGGCTGATGGCAGGAAAAGGAAATAATCGGTTCATCTAGCTCCGGCCACGTAGCTCCTTATCTCACCCTTCTCGTCCATGCGCGGGTCTGGACCCCGGAAGCCGTAGCAGGTGAAGATGTAGAAACACCGGTGGCCGCCGTCTTCCTCCACCCGAAACACTTCCGGTGGGCTCACTTCCCGGAAGTAAGGCTGCAGTTTATCCGTCCAGTAGGAGAGGGGGGTGTCGAACCCGTCCGGGTTGAGCTTCTCGTCCACGAATATGAAATCCCTGCCCCTCAGGCTCTCCAGGGGGACCCAGGGCGAGTAGTTGCTGTTGTCGTTGCACATGACCTCGTTCTCGTAGACTCGGAAGGCCAGGGTGTATATGGCCGGTTTTCCGCGGTTGTGATAGGCTATCTCGCTGGTGATGAAGTAATAGGGCGCGGCCACCACCGGGACCTCCCCCGTGGCCCTATATATCTCCGACCCCAGCTTGTCCACCTCCTTGGATAGTCCCTCCCAGCCGGTGTGCACGGAGGAATTCCGCGCGTTGGCGTAGAGGGCGTAACCGGAGATGAGAAGCGACGGGAACAGGAAAAGGGCGACATAAATCAGCTTCCACCTTTTCCCCACGGAGGCACGCTTGCTGCGGGAAAGAAGGATGAAGAGCGAGGAGGTGGCCAGCATGAGGGAGAAGAGGTGGTGGGAGAACGACCAACGCGGCGGCCCTCCGGTCACGGTGAAAAAGAGGATGCCGGGAAGGGAGAGCCAGAAGAGGAACAGGAGGTCCGACCTTTCCTCCCGAAAACCGGCGTACCCCCCGTAGATCAGCCCGAAAAGGCTGAACAGGTAGACGAAGGGGGAAAGGGCTATCATCTCCCAACCCACGTGTTTGGCGAGCTCCAGGAGGTAATCCACGATGCCGGCGCCGAGGAATCCGGGTCGGGTGGTCAACTGGGATAATATGGGTTCGAAGCGGTGATACGCGTACCAGATCACGGTGGGGATCATGACCGCCAGGGCGACGGCGAAGCCAAGGTAGGGCTCCTTCTCCTTCAGGAAGCGGCGGTGCCGGCGGGATGTCGAGAGAAAGGCTAATATGCCCGCCAAAAAGAGGAAGGATTGCAGCTTGGTGAGGAGCATGAGGCCCGCCGAGAACCCGGCCCAATACCAGCTCTTCTTGCCCTTTCCGGAGACGGCGCGCCAGACGAAGATGGCGAACAGGAAGGCGAAGAATATCATGGGCGTGTCCACCATCGCCATGGTCGTCCAGTAGTTGGTGAGGGGGAGGACGGCCAGGAGGACGGCGGCGAGAAGGCACGTTCTGCCCTCCCATCCGAGCTCCCTGCCCAAACGGTAAGCGAGGCCCAGCGCGCCGGTGGCCAGAAGCAGGTGGGCCACGCGCAACCCGAGGGCTCCTTCCCCGAATACGAAGGTGCTCAAACGGGTGACGAAGGCGGTCAGAGGGGGGTGAAAGTAATACCCGGCAGAAAGATGCTTGCTCTGCATCCACCAGTTGGCCTCGTCCACGTGCACTCTCAGAAAGAAACTCTTTATAAGGTGGAGTACGAAAAAGCAGGACAGAACGACCAATAGTAGCCCTGAGTATCGGTCGCCGCGTATGAGCTCGACCACCTTGCGTCCGTATTTCCTCGGTGGAACCTTCAACCCAGCCCCCATAATCGGCAATTTCGCAGCGTACACCAACGCCTTTATTATAAGCAGCCCCGAGTCGCGCGAAAGAACTACGGTCGATCTTTCAGAAGAAGATATGAAGCACCAGGTTTGGGAATTTTTCTGCTCCCTCTTGTCGACGGAAATCCTTTCCGCCCTGTTGCCGATCTTGTCCCCTCTCCGCGATAATCGGCGTCTGCCGCGCCGGGGAGTTAAAGGCCGGGCGATCGTCCTCGCCCGGCCTCCCCCCAATCCCCTGCGCCCTATCCCTTTCCGACCTTCCCCGAACCTTTGCCGGCGACGAAAAAGAGCAGCGCCTCGGGACGAACCTACGAGCCCGTCATGTCAATAAGCCCCGTTTCCCGAGACTACGGCCTTGAAGGTGCGCAGGATTATCTTGATGTCCTGCCACAGGGACCAGGTCTCGATGTAGTAAAGGTCCAGCTTGATCATCTCGTCGAAGGGGAGGTCGCTGCGACCGCTCACCTGCCAGAGGCCGGTAATCCCCGGCTTGACGTTCAACCGCTGGCGGTGCCACTCCTTGTACTGCCGGACCTCCTCCTTGATGTGTGGGCGCGGTCCCACCAGGCTCATCTGACCGGCGAGGACGTTGAATATCTGGGGAAGTTCGTCGATGGAGTACTTGCGGATGAACTTCCCTACCCGAGTGACGCGGGGATCTTCCTTTTCCTTCCAGCAGAGCCAGCCGAACTCGTTGTCCTTCTTGCCGTTCACCAGTTCGGCCTGAATCTTGTGGGCTCCGTCCACCATGGAGCGGAACTTAAGGCAGTGGAAGCACTTGCCGTCCTTGCCCACCCGTTTGTGCCGGAAGAAGACCGGCCCAGGGGAGTCCAGCTTGATGGCGACCGCCGTGACCAGGAGGATGGGCCAGGTTAGGAGGAGGATTGCCACCCCCAGGACGTAATCCTCCATGGCTTTGAGGACCCTCTTGTATCCCCCGATCCTCTTTTCCCGGAGGCGGATGAGGGGAATACCCCCGATCTCGTTGACCACGATCTCGTCGGTTATCACCTCGAAAAGGCGGGGCACTATAGCGCATTCCACACCCGCCTCGTTGCACCGGGACACGAGGTCCAGCAGCCTTTCAGAGGAGGTCTGGCTGAAGGCCACGATGACCTTTTCCACGTTGAATTCCTCGACGGTCTGCGCCAGGGAATCGAGGTTCCCCAGCACGCGCAGGTCGCGCAGTTCGGGCTCCTTGAATTTGGTGAAGAGCGGATCGTCGTCCAGGAACCCTATGGGACGGAGGCCGAAGCCTTTGTGCTTGATCAGTTTACGGGCCACCGACTTGCCCACTCTTCCCGCCCCCACGATGAGGGTGTTGCGCATCATGACGTCACCGAAACCCAGCAGGTGAGCCACGCCCTGCTGAAGGCACCGAGACAGGAAGATGAAGAGAATAGAAAAGACCCAGAAGAACGCCAGGTATCCTCGGGGAGTGGCCGTGGAATTGAGGAGGAAGGAAAAGATCAAGGTGCACACCAGGTAGGCGTTGACCGAGCCCACTATCCTGGGGATGCGGTCCAGGAGGCGGACCCGGCTATACGGGTCGTACATCCCGCTCGCCTTGAGGCTTAGGAAGAGCACGGGAGAGGTCACGGCAAGGGTGGAAGCGATAATTCCCAAGGGTACGACGTTCTCCGGTGGGAATATCCTCAAAACCAGCGGATTGTAGAAGCGGGCCCAGTAAGCCGCCCACATGGCCGCGAGCAGGGCCATGCCGTCCACCGCCAGGCGCAGGGTGATACGGGTGATCGCCTCCGTGCGGCGGGAGAACGGCCGCCTCAGTACTCCCGCATTGGCTTCGCGGATTATGGATTCCAGCTCCTCGTCGGAGATCTCCTCGATCTCCGGCATGGTTGGCGGAGCGTTTCTTTCCAGGCAAGCCGCATGTGGGGTCTCAAACCTGGTGAGCTGCTTTTCCATGCATTCCCCCCTCCTTCTTGTGGCCTATCGAGGGAACTTCGACCAAGTGCCCTCTCTTCGTATCCGCAAGCTTTTCTCCCCTGAATCCGCTCCAGGCCTCTTCCACGAACCCCCGGATTTTTTCCTTGAAAACGTCGGTGCCGAAACGGAGTGCCTGTCGGCGGATGCGTTCCGGGTCGAACTCACCGGGGTCGAATCTCCTCACCGCCTCCATCAGTTCTTCCGGGTGCTGGCGGTCGAAGAAGACCCCGGTCTCCCCCTCCAGGACCGTCTCCAGGGCGCCGCCGGCGCGGTAGGCGATGACCGGCCTTCCCGCGGCCATGGCCTCCAGGGGCACTATGCCGAAGTCTTCTTCTTGAGGGAATATGAGGGCCAGGCACCGGGCGTAGAGTTCCGCCAATTCTTCGTCGCTCACCCGCCCCAGGAACTCGATGTTGGGGCGGGCCAGGCGCCGCAAGGAACCCAGCTCGGATCCCGTGCCGGCTATCTTCAACGGTAGGCCCAACCTATTGAATGCCTGCACCACCAGGTCGGTTCGTTTGTAGGGGATCAACCTCCCCACCACCAGGAAGTAGTCGTCCACGCTGGGGGAGGGGTGAAGCCAGGAGGTGTTCACGGGCGGGTAGATCACTTCCGCCTCCCTCCGGTAGTACTTGCGAATCCTCCTGGCCACGTGTTGGCTTATGGCCACGAAGA
>JACVJF010000033.1 GCA_015711855.1 Candidatus Solincola quzhuomuensis
CTAAATTGGCGTCGGGGTCGGCATCCACGGCCACCACGTTGTAACCCTCCTCGGCCAGAAGTCGCGCCAGACCTCCCGCCAACGTGGTCTTCCCCACGCCCCCTTTGCCGGTAACGGCTATCTTCAAGATACTCACTCCCTTCGTTCCCCTCCGCGGAGAGGAAAGGACACGATTTGCGGTAGCCGTAGATGCCCCTTTCGAGGTGGCTCCTCACCGGGAAGCATTATACTACAGCGGATATTCGCGTCGTCGGAGGGAATGTGGATGCTCCGGGGAAACGTCAACGGCGGGTTCCGGGGCGCGCAGCCGATTTCGGCCGGGAAAAGCGAACACAAAAGGTAATTGTGTTTACCGTCTTCGAGTCCCGTGCTATGATTTTAAAGCCCTGGGTGTCGAGAATGGGGAACCTACTTTATCCTTTGAACGGGGGCCGGTTCTCGACGTCTTCTTACATGCGCATATCGCTTACGGGGGGTGCACGTCGTGCCCAGGACGGTGGAGGGAAAAAGATACCTGGTCATCGTGAACCCCGTGTCCCGCGGGGGTAAAGCCCAGGAGGAGGGTATCTGGCTGTTGAACCGCCTCAAGCGCGCCTCCGTTGAATACGAAGCCCTCTTCACCGAGCGGGCGGGGCACGCCGAGGAGATGGTGGTCAAGTGGGCGGAGGATTTCGACGTTGTGGTCTCCGTCTCCGGGGACGGGACCACCAACGAGATCATCAACGGCATCATGAAGGTTCCCTCGTCCCGGCTAAAGCTGGCCATGTTCCCGGCGGGGACGGCGGACGATTTCGCCTGCAACATGGGTTACGACCGCAAGGACAAGGAACAGGCCCTGCGCGCCATTTTAGGAGACGCTTGCCGGACCATCGACCTCATACGTTACGATGACCGTTACGCCGCGGTCTCCTTCGGCCTGGGGGTGGACTCGGAGATAGCCGAGGGGGCCTACAAGTGGAAACGCTTCCGCATACCCGCTTACTTTTACAGCGGGCTGAGGATATGTTTCTTCGAGGACCGCAGGCGTTACCGCGTGCGCTTCGACTACGACGACCAGATCTTCGACGACTGGGTGCTTATAGCCATCCTCTGCAACGCACCGCTATTCGGGAGGTACATCAAAATACATCCCGAGGCCAAGATGAACGACGGCGTCCTGGGCCTGACCATCGGGAGGGAGATGCCCAACGTCTACGGGCTGGTGCTCTTCTTCTTCGCCTGTCTGGGAGGAAGGCACGGCTTCTCCCGCAAGGTCTCCTTTCACCAGGTACGCCGTATGAGGGTGGAATGCAAAACGGACACCTTCGCCCAGATCGACGGCGAGGTGTACAGGTTCGAGGCCGGAAAGGTCATCGAGCTCTCTGTCGTCCCGCGCTGCCTGCGGGTATTGGTGCCCCCGGAGTCGCTGCGCGACCGGAAACTCCCCTTCGTTCCTCGCGAGGAACCCCCCGAACCCGTCCAGCTGAGTTTCATGCTTTCCCGCGAGGGAGTCGCCGAGGAACTGGAAGCTGTTTCCAGAAAGATCAAGGCCTCGGTGGAGCGGGCTATGGAATTGACCCGTTACCGGCGCAAGTGGATGCCCTTGGTGGGCCGGCCTACCGGTAGGCAGCAGGCGTTCGACTTCGACCTCGAGGAGACCCGCTTGATCCGCCGGGCGGCGAAGATTCTCAGGAAAGAGCTCGGGGGATGAGCGGCTCCGTCGCCCGCGGATAGGCGGCCCACGCTGTAGCGCCTTGGGGTAGCCGCTTCAGGCCGGTTTGATATATATCAAGCAGAAGCGCTTTCCGCCGAGATCTTAAACCTTGACACGCGCAAACGACTTTGATAATTTCAATTTGACGGGTGGGGTTAAAAGAAGATTATATTGGATTGCCCCATCCGGGGCTGATTTGTTATGAACCTTGAAATAGGCCCTACGCTATTAGCTGCCGGCCAACCCCATATGCCCTATAGCATGAGATGACTTCAGCACATTCCACCCCCTGAATAGCCCTATCCGCCGGTGGCTAATAGCAATTTTAAAAGGAGGCGCTACAGCGTCTCCTTTTTTTCGTCCATGAGGGGGGCCGGTTCAGTCCCCGAAGAGCTTCCTTGTCCGGTCGCGTTTTTTGAGGACGGACGGGCTGAAGGGCTGGGCCCGAGCCAGTTCCGGCCTTCCGCAAGGCGGTGAGGTCAAGCCGGCGCAGGAAACGTGGCAGTTGGCGGTGCATCCCTCAATGGGCGAGAACTCCTCCGGCCCGGTGCGCCGCGAGAAAGGCATGGGGAAGGCCTCGCAATGGGGAAGGCCGGTGGTATCCGCCTCCTCCGCCGGGAGCTCCTGACAGGCGGCGTAGGTCATTCCCCACTTTTGGGCCGCTTTACGGGCGAAGCGGTGAAAGGCCACCCGTTCCTCTCGCTTCAGCATGTACCCGCAGGAGGTCTGGGATCGGTCGTAGGGGTAGTCTTCCCGTAGGGCGGCCGCCTGCGAGGGCGAGAGGGCCGCCAACCTTTTAACTAGTTCATCCCGCGTGGCTGCCGTGAACCGGCCCGTGGAACTCACCACGTGCTTAGCCCCCGCGCGGGCGCAGTCCTCCAGCACCCGCAGTAACCTCCTCTCCCAGTCCCCACCATAGAGGACCTTCCACAGGGGAGGGATTACCGGATCCATCCGGACCATGACCGGGAGTGGGCGCGAGGCCGCCCAGGAGATGGCCTGCAGCCGGGAGGAATAGGGTGGGGCCGCGGGGGAAAGGATCTCCAGGACCTCAGGAGGCCCCTCGATGGTGACCGCCAGGAAGAAATGCCCCTTTCCCGGAAAACCCTCCACCTCCCCCAGAAAGGAAGGGTCTCCTTTGGTGATGAGGTGGAAGCTCACCCCCCACCGGACCAGGACCCCCACCACTTCCTTGACCACTTTGCGTAGTTCGGGAACGTCCTGGCAGGGGTCGGTGACGTTGGACAGGGAGACGGGTGGGCACAATTCCAGCCCGGACAGCTCGCCTTCCACGATCTCCCCGAGGTTGGCGTACACCTCCATGCCGGGCGCGTGGGATCTCGAGTATATAGCGTCCCGGGCATAGCAATACAGGCAGGCGTGGATGCAGTGCGGCCTCCCGGGAGGGGTCACGTTGACTATCCACTTATGGTAGCACTTCCGCCCCGGTCCCCTATAGGGGAAGTCGTGCAGAGTAGGGGATCTACGGGGTATGAGCAAGACTCTCATGACTTCATGATAAGGGAGAGCGGCATGCCCGGTACATTTTACCGCCCTGGTATTACCTTCGTCGGTTCTTCGTCGGTTGCCTTTGCGCCTACGTTAAAACTATAATGTCTCTCGGCGGTTCAGTTAATAACCAGGGTAAGGTCGCAGCCATGGACGAAGCAGCTCTCACTTCCATCCCCGGATCCTACCATCCCTCGTATGCGGGATTTCCATACGGTACGCATGGGACACGCCGCGGTTCCGGCGGGTTCCTTTTACATAGACGTCTTTGTGACGAAATATTGATCACGTCTCCAGATCGATCGATTGTCGAAGGAGGTAAGTAATGGCCAGGGAACTGCAGGACGTATATCTCATCGACGCCTGCCGGACGGCCTTCGGCAAGGCGCGCCCGGACGGCATCTTCGCCCAGACCAGGGCCGACGACATGGTGGTCAAAGTCATCCGTTCCCTACTGGAGAGGAACCCCGAGGTGCCCAAGGACAAGATAGACGACAACATCTGGGCGGCCTCCACCCAGTGGGGTGACCAGGGCCTGACCATCGGTCGGACCACGGCCATCTTGGCCGGGCTGCCGGTGACCACGCCCGGTTGCGCTGTAGACCGCATGTGCTCCGGAGCCCTCACCGCGGCGGCCTTCGGGGCCTCGCAGATCCAGGTGGGGGCGGCGGACCTGATCATCGCCGGAGGCGTGGAACACATGTTCCGCCATCCCATGGGACAGGGCGCGGACCCCAACCCTCGCTTCCTGGCGGAGAAGCTTGTGGACCAGAGCGCCCTCAACATGGGTATGACCGCCGAGAACCTGCACGACATGTACCCCGACGTGACCAAGGAAATCTGCGACGAGTACGCCCTGCTCTCCCAGAAGAAGGCCAAGAAAGCCCTGGAAGAGGGGAAGATCGCCAAGATCCTGGTGCCCATGACCGTGTGGACCGGCAACGGCTGGAAGGTCGCTGACAGGGATGAGCAGCCCCGCCCCGACGCCACATTGGAGGGCATGCGGGATCTGCGCACCCCCTTCCGGGTCAAGGGAAGGGTCACCCCGGGCAACGCCTCCGGACTCAACGACGGAGCCGCCGGAGTCATCCTGGCCTCGGAGAGGGCGGTCAAAGAATACGGCCTCAAGCCCCGCATGCGGCTGGTGCAGTACGCCTTCGCCGCGGTGAGGCCGGAGATCATGGGGCTCGGACCTGTGCCCGCCACCAAGAAGGTCCTGGAGAGGGCGGGCATGAAGTTCGACGACCTGGACGTCATCGAGCTCAACGAGGCTTTCGCCGTGCAGTGCGTGGTGTTCATGAAGGAGTTCGGGATGCAGCTGGTCGACGACCCGCGCCTCAATCCTTGGGGAGGAGCCATCGCCTACGGGCATCCTCTGGCCTCCTCCGGAGGACGCCTCCTGGCCCATCTGGCCTACCAGTTCGAGGAGAACCCCAAGCTGAAGTACGGCCTGGCCACCCTCTGCGTGGGCCTGGGTCAGGGAGCATCCATGATCTGGGAGAACGTCCAGAACTGATCGAAGGATAAGGAAAGGAGGAAGCGATGCCCGAGGAGCTGGTCACCCACTTCAAGGAGACCTATTACGACTCGCCGGCCGGGAAGGTCGCCATCGTGACCATGGACAACGGCGAGGATTACCGCAAGCCCAACACCTTCGGTTTCGGGGCCATGCAGAGCCTCAACGAGTGTCTGGACCGCATCCAGGCCCAGGGCGACGTGAAGGCCATGGTGCTCACCGGAAAGCCCTTTATCTTCGCCGCCGGGGCCGACCTAACCCAGGTCCCGCAGGTGAAAACCAAGGAACAGGCCATGGAGATAGCCAGGGCGGGGCATGCGGCCTTCAAACGGATCATAGACCTCCCCTTCGTCACCGTAGCCGCGGTGAACGGGGTGGCCCTGGGAGGGGGTCTAGAGATTGCCCTGGCCTGTAAGTATCGCACCGTGGCCTCCAGCGTGGAGCACATAGGGTTCCCGGAGTGTTTCCTGGGCCTCATCCCCGGTTGGGGCGGGACCACGTTGCTCCCCAAGCTGGTGGGTCCGGAGAAGGCCATCCAGGTCATCATCTACAACGCCCTGAACAACAACCGCATGATCAAAGCCAAGGAAGCCCTGGACATGGGGATCATGGACCGCATGTTCGAACCGGTTGACCTCCTGGACAAGAGCGTCCAGTTCGCCGTGGACCTGGTCCTGGGCAAGGAAAAGGTGGAGAGGCCGGAGCCCGACTGGTCCAACCTGGACTCCCTGGTGGAGCAGGCCAAGGCCTTCGCCGACTCCAAGGTCCACGGGAACTCCCGGGCCCCCTATATGGCCATCGACATCATCGCCAAGGCCAAGGACAACACCATCGACGAAGGGTTCGCTTTGGAGGACGAAGCCCTGGGCGAGCTCATCCCCTCACCCCAGATGCAGGCGGGGGCCTACGCCTTCGACCTCACCCAGCGTCGGGCCCGCAAGCCGGTGGGAGTCCCGGAGGGACAGCCGCTTCCGGTGCGCAAGGTGGGCATCTTGGGCGCCGGGCTCATGGGCAGCCAGCTGGCCGTCCTCTTCCTGCGCCGCATGCAGATCCCCGTGGTCATCAAGGACATCAAGCAGGAGTTCGTGGACCGCGGCATGAACTACATACAGCAGGAGATCAACCGCCAGGCGGAAAAGGGACGCATCGAGAAAGACCGCGTGCCCTGGTTGCTCAGCCTCGTGGAGCCCACCCTGGACTACAAGGACATGGCGGAGTGCGACTTCATCATCGAGGCCGTCCTGGAGGAGATGCCCGTAAAGAAACAGGTCTTCGGGGAGATAGAGGAGCACATCGCGGAGACGGCTATCCTGGCCACCAACACCTCCTCCCTCTCGGTGACGGAGATGGCCTCCGACCTCAAGCACCCGGAGCGTGTTGTGGGCTTCCACTTCTTCAACCCGGTGGCGGCTATGCCCCTCCTGGAGATCATCAAGGCGGAGAGGACCAACGACCCCACCCTGATTACCGCCTTCGACGTGGGGAAGAAGCTGGGCAAGCGCTGCGTGCTGTGCAAGGACGCTCCCGCCTTCGTGGTCAACCGCCTCCTCATCCGCTCCATGGTGGAGACCATCAAGCTTGTGGACGAGGGCAACGACTTCAAGGAAGTTGATGAAGCGCTGTGGGCCTTGGGGACACCCATGCCTCCCTTCGCACTTCTGGCGTTGGTGGGACCGGCCATCGCCATGCACGCCACGGAGACCCTGGCCAACGCCTTCCCGGACCGCTATTTCGTGAGCGACAACCTGAGGGAGTTAGTGGCTCGCAAGAAGCCCGGCGTCTACGGCCCCGATGGCGAGGTGGACCCCGAGGTGCGGGAGTTCTGGAAGCAGTCCGACCCGCCCAAGAAGGCCACTCCTCAGGAGATGCGCGACCGGGTGAGCCTGGCCCTGGCCGACGAGGCCTGGCACATGCTCGAGGACGGCGTGGTGGGAGCCCCGCAGGAGATCGACATCTGCATGATCTTCGGAGCCGGCTACCCCTTCTACATGGGAGGACTGACCAAGTATCTGGACTACGCTGGGTACTCCGAGAAGGCCCGGGGGAAGAAGTTCCACCCCGAGGACTGAGGGTAAAAAGAAAAGGCCCCCCTCCCCGGGGGGCCTTTTTTATGGGGTCGTATCTTCGATCTTCGGCGAGCGGGCCTTTTTATAGGGTCGTATCTTCGATCTTCGGCGAGCGGATTCCCGTGAGGACGCGGAATCAAACCGCTCCACATCACAGGCGAATGCCCTGCATGGGTCTTGAACTCATGGCTTATGTCAATAATCGAGTGGACCATAGTTTATAGTCTAGGGCAAAGTCGGATTAAGGTGTTAATATTCTTAAGATATATCCATAAAAACATGACGGTGTAAGCTTGGATATAGCCGAAGATCGAAGATACGACCCCAAAGGATGAAGATCGAAGATACGACCCCTGGGATTCTTTTGCACCGGGATAGGGAGACGATGTGGCCGGCCTCGGCCAACGTGCTGGCCATAAAGGACTCCGACGGCATTTCCCTGGTGGACGTGGGGTGTGGGCATGAGGATACTTACCTGCGCCTGAAGGAATTCCTCCGTTCCAACGGTTTCGAAATCACCGACGTGCATACCGTGGTCCTCACCCACGCCCACCCCGACCACATGGGGGCCATGGGCTTCCTCCTCGAGGAGATCAAGCCGCGCGTATTCCTCCATCCGGTGGAGATACCCTTGGCCGCCGACCCCTCGCGCCTGAACCACACTTTCGGCATGGATATTCCTTTCCGCTACGGTTTGGTGAACATGCCGCGGGAGCAGGCGGACATCATCGAATATTTCCGGGGACTCTGCCCCATGGCCAGCGCGCGGGCCACTCATGAGCTTCGGCCGGGCGAAGAGCTGCATTTGGGGGATTATACTTTCCTTATCGTGGAGACACCCGGCCATGCCAATGGGCTGGTCTCCCTTTTCGAGGCCGAGAAGGGGCTGCTCTTCTCCGCCGACGCCGTGGGCGAGGTGGTCGCCTGGTACGCTCCTGATTCCGGAGGACTCACCGCTTTCCTGGAGGCTCTGGATAGGCTGGCCGTTTTACCAGCGAAGATACTCATACCCTCTCACGGCGGAATCAGCCGGCGGCCCGGGGAGGAGATCGCCAGGACCAAGAACTACCTCTTGCGCCGCGAGGAGAAGATAATCGGCTTGCTCCAACAAGGCCCTATCCCCTTTCGCGAGCTCATGCGAAGCCTTTTCAAAAACCCGCTCTTACACGTGTTCCCCGGCCCCCAGATCCTTCAGTGTCACCTGGACAAGTTGGCGATGGAGGGTAAGGTACTCTGTGGCGGAGCGCGGGAGGATTTCCTGGTCCAGCTGATGTCCTAAAAGATGTCCCGAGGGGTTTTTCAAATGCAAGGGATTCCATTGCCCTCGAGCCGTCATTCTGACGCGCCGCATCAGTCGCGGCGTTGCAGTAAGGATCCATACTCATTGAAGACAAGCCACTTTTTCAGAAGTGAGGTTGAGGTTGTCGAGGCTTTGCGAAAGTTGCTACGGCCTCCATGCTTAGGGGCGCTTTTAAAACGCCTCAAGGGGCGACGGATCCATAACTTCCCGCCCATACTACGACACACATTCCCGGCGCTGCCTATCCCTCTGCGAGGGCCTGGGTTATCCGCCGCTACCCGTCTTCGTAATGAGGAAAAGGAACGCGGACTTCCGGGGCAGCTCCTTCGCACCTCTCCTTTACTGGCCCGTTAACACTCCTGAGTTCCTCCCCGTAGGTCATGCATGCGCGCACGCATTAGGGCAGCGAAGCCCCTCCTAACTACTCGCCCGCCTAAGTATCTCCCCGCAGATTTTATCTCCCCGCAGATTTCGGTCCTTTCGGTTTCCGCACCAAAGCGGGATGTGCTTCGTGTCCGACAAGCCATTCGAGTCGGACGAACTTTTCCTCGACTACGGGGACGAATGCCCTTTCTAAAGCGGGCTCACCCCCCATATCCTCGGAGTTCTGTTGATGCCGTTGGCGGTGAAGCTCCTGGCCGATGCGGAGAAACGGCCGGCCCGGTCTTGCCCTTCAGGGTATTCTTGCTGCTTTCCGGGGATAGCGGCCACCAATCTCTCGAGCCTCCTCTGCGGGCCGGGCTGGAGGAGTATGATCTCCGCGGATTTATAGATACGTGTCTTCCTCTTCTCTTCCCCGGGGATGGCGGCCTCCGTCGAATGCTTAAACGGATAGGCGGTCGCGGGCATCCACGTCTGGAGGGTGTAGAGAAAAAGGATTCATAGAAAAGGAGCGGATGGAAAAGCTGTTGTCCAAGGGAAAAAGCGAGCGCAAATACGGCGGAGCGGAAGCCGAAGGAGTAGCTTGAGGCGAGCGTGTTTAAAGCGATCGGGACAAATCAGATCGCGCAGGCCCCTCGAGCGCGTCCGCCTTATGAGGGTAAACCAGTCAAGGAAAAACGGAAACCGGAAGGGCGAGCATCCGGGCCTGGGACATCGGGGACCTGGAAGCGAGAACGAGGCCTTGACGACAATAGCCGGAGCAGTTAGTAAGAGGGAACGGATTTCCTTCTGCTCGTCTGTCGTCATCGAGGCCACCGGGACGTCGATTTGAATTATTCGCGATGGAACGGACTTTTCTTCGGCTCGACCACACGCGAGAGGTGAGGGCGGATGCACTTCGTTCGCCTTCCCGAGAGAAGATAAGACTCCTCGGGGGGAGGCGAGGGCATGATTCGAGACGCTTCTGTTCACCGATAGTCGGCGGTGGTAAGATCTTCTTGAGGCGCTCTCGCGAAAAACACGGCTATTGATATGCGTTTATCTGGACGCGGGATGATCCGGCGGAAGGAACGTCTTCATCATCCCTTATACGTCTCAGCCGGACTCGTCCTGATGATGGTGTTTTTTACCTGCGCAGGAGGCTCGACCTCTCGCGGCCTCCGTTGCATGCCCTTTTTCCTCACGCCGGTGGGAATCGCCGTCATCACCAACGTGGAGGCGGGGAAGAACCGTTACGGTCGATACAAGCGGTACCACCTCCCGGAATTGGTGGGGGAGCGCGGGTTGGTGGTGGAGACGGAGACCATGGAGGAGATCGACGGAGCCATGGAGCGCATCCTCTCCCGTGGGGAGCGGGTGATCTGTTTAAACGGGGGAGACGGGACCGTGCAGCGGGCCCTCACACGGCTGGTGAATCGCTTCGGGGAGGAAGAGGACAACCTTCCTATCATCTTCCCGCTGCGGGGCGGGACCATGAACCTGCTGGCCGACCACCTGGGAATAAAAGGCAGCACGCCGGAGCTCATGGAGCGCGCCCTGCGCGCGGTGGAGGAGAGCGAGGAGTTGCCGTGTATACGGGTGCCCACCCTTCGGGTGACCAGGAAGATGGGGGAGCTGGAGCAACGGGAGTACGGCTTCTTCTTCGGGCACGGGGCCCTCTACCGCTTCCACCGCGTCTATTACCGGGACACCAGGGGAGGCCCGTTGGCGGCGGCGGCCCTCTTCGCCAAGTGCGCCTTCGGGGGTGCTACGGGCCTCACCCGCTACAAGGAGGTCTTCGGTATGACGCCCGCCCGTTTGGTCATCGACGACTTCGAGATGCCCGGGGACCGCTTCACGGTCATCTTGGCGGTGATTTTCAAGGTGGTGGTGATCACCTTCGACGCTTTTCGGGACGTGGGCGAGGGGGACTTCTACGTGCTGGCCACCAACGTCCCCTTCTTCCGGATGGTGGGGAGGCTTCCCCGCTTGCTGTGGGCTAAGGGAGCGGAACCCCCTTATCCGCGCGAGGAGTTCTTCAACGAGCGGGCTAAGCGCGTCTTCATCGAGTGCCGCGAGGGGTACAGCCTGGACGGCGAGGTCTTCGAGTTGGAGGAACCCTACACCCTGACCGTGGAACGGGGACCCGCAGTGAGGGTGCTCATGCCTCCCTCGCCCGGCGAAAAATGACTCCTTATGGGAAGCGCCGCTTTTAAAATCCCCCTCTTTTGTTTGATTTCCTTTGACGGCGGGACGATCTTAGTGAGGGGGCGGCGAGAAGGGTTGGGGGATCTGGCATTAGTAAGATGAGAGCATGAAGAGTCACGCTCCGGATTAGTGCCGTCAGGAGGTCGATGCAGCGTTGTCTCACCGGAACGATCCTGCTCAATCCGTCGGCTGCGCCGCAGAACCTAAAGGGTTCTACATGAGAGGTCTCGAGTCGTGTTTGCCGAACGATGGACAAAAAGAAACCCTGTCCGGCCGGTTATTCCGCTAATACCAATAATAACCATATTTGGTCATGGAGAGAATCACGTTCAGCACGTTGCGTAAAAGATTAATCCAAACATATCTTTTCACCGCGAGAAACGGTCGCCATACATAGAGTATATGTGATGGGCATTAATTCACGGTTTGGGGACGATAACAACAATTCTTGATGCATGGATTTTACGTACTTGGTCGAAGATATAGGAGATCGCCTCTCCTTTGACTTGCCGGAGACTAATTCTACGATCGCGCGGGCTGCGGATATGGCTTCCGCGGCGTCCTTGGCGGTGAGGTCGTCCCCGGGGATCCCTTGGTTATATCCCCCAGGAACTATCCGCATCTCGTCGACGGTCGCGTTAAGCATCGGCGCGGAATCGCGGATCCGGGATTGGCGTATGAATCCTATCCGAGGCTTCCACCGCGCATATCGGCGGATTGGGGTCTTATTCCGTTGCCTCTTGATCGTAGGCGGTGTTATCATTAAAGTCGTCTATGGATTGACAACCGAATAACACGCCGGCCGGGTTCGCGAGATTAAAAGGGAAGTCGGTGAGAATCCGACACGGTAGCGCCGCTGTGACCGGGGAGTGAAGCCCCAGGCATCCCACTGGTGGAAACCGGGAAGGGGGGGCGGAGCGACGATCCGGAAGTCAGAAGACCTGCCCGGCATGGGTCAGTGAGCTCTCCGCCTTAGAGAGATTCTGACGGAAGTGCTATCTCCTCTCTCGAAGCGAGAGAGGAGATTTTTGTTTCCGGAACGGAAAAGACGCGGGGAGGCAGGCCGGAGGATTAAAGTGGTGGGGCAGTGCGACGTTCTACCTGGCGAGCACGGCCGGCGAGGGTTGCGGCATGAGACGGAGGTGGTGAGCGTAGGGCAGGAGTTGATTAACAACGGTGGGAGCGATGCTCCGCGAGAATGGCGCGAGAAAGGCAAGCCCGACGAAGAAAAAGCCCGATGTTGGCGAGGATGGAGGTGGAAATGTTTACCAATTATTCCCTGTCAGGAGCCGAAACCCTATCGAGCGCGGCCTCTCGTTGCCGTAGACAAGCACGCAACCCGGCGTCCAGGGTTCTCCTCGGTGCGGCCGTGGCCGCGTTCTTGCTCCTCTTCAGCGTGTCTTTCCTTGCTCCGTCGTTAATCGGTTTACGGACCGAGAAGGCCAACGCGCAGCCCGGCACCTTACTGTTCGAAAGCGAGGACTACGACATAAAGGACGGCACGGCTCCCACGGTGGTGGACGGGGTGGCCTATATTTTCGCGGGGGAGGACCCTTGGACACCTCCCGGGGTGGAGAGCGAGGTTGTGGCCCTGGACGCCTCCAACGGAGAGTTGCTCTGGGAAACCTCCCTGACCTGGGCCGGGGGGATGGGCTCCAAGGCCCGACCTCTGGTGGATTCCGGTAGATTGTACATCGGTTGCGGGGAGTACGTGTACTGTCTGGACACGGAGAACGGAAAAGAGATTTGGAGCACCTCCATCACCCCCAGCGGTGGATCCCTGGGGAAATCCGTGATCATCACCGACCCTCTGATGTACGTCGATGCTTCCAGCACCAAGGTGGTGGTGGTAGGGGATTTCATCTACGGCGCGTATGTGGGCCTAAAGGCGGATAACGGGGACCTGTTGTGGAGATATTCGCTGGATTCCAACACCTCGGCCATCGGATCCCCGGGCGTGGATGACGTGAACGACCGTCTCTATCTCCCCCAGCACACCGCCTTTGGTTTCCCCGTGAACGGTAAGGTGCACTGCCTGGATGTGTCCGGCACTACTCCGGTCAAGAAATGGGAATACAAGACCTCCTACGACGTGGCCGGGGGGATCGCCGTTCAAGACGGCAGGCTCTACTTCAGCGACTTCGCCTACGGCGGGCCGCAGAGCAAGCTCTACTGCTTGGAGGACAAGGGCAACTCCGCCTCCCTGCTCTGGAGCGCCGATGTCTGGGGTTCCTCCGGGACGCCCCTGGTGGACGAGAACAGCGAGACGATATACCTCTGCGGCAACGACTACTCGGTGGGTGGAAACCATTTCTACGCCTACGACATGACTGCCGGCAACCTATTGTGGGACAACCCCAACTGGGGAGCCTACAACGGGAACAGCAGTATGTCGCCGGATACCGGATACCTCTACGTCGGGAGCTTCGACACCTCCAATTGGGCACACAACAAGGGTCTGGCGGCCTTGGATCCAACGACCGGTAGCGAGCTCTGGTACGTTACCGATAAGGGCGGCGGGGACCCGGTGGTGGCGGACGGCGTGGTCTACAGCACCGCCGACGGGCGGCTTTACGCTTACCAGGAGTACATTCCTTCTACCTTCGATTGGTACTTCGCCGAGGGTTACACCGGTGAGGGCTTCGACGAGTTCCTGTGTCTGGCCAACCCCGGGACCACCCCCGAGGAAAACGCCCAAGTCCACTTGACCTACGTCTTCAACGGCGGGAGGCCTCCGGAAACCAGGGTCTTCGAGGTTCCCGCGGGCACGAGGAGCACGGTGTACGTTAACGGGGACGTGGGGGAGGGTATGGAAGTCTCCGTGAAGGTGGTCTCCGATAAACCATTGGTAGCCGAAAGACCGGTGTATTTCGATTATCAAGGCACTTCCGGACGAGCTTGGACCGGGGGCCACTGCGTGGTGGGCGCCGACGCCCCCTCCACGGAATGGTACTTCGCCGAGGGCTACACCGGGGAAGGATTCGAGGAGTACCTTACCCTGGCCAACATGAGCGAGGAGGAGGCGGAGGTCGAGGTCACTTATCTTTACAACGGAGAGGACCCGGTGACCAAGTCCTACGCCCTGGGCGCCAATTCCCGCCGCACCCTAAACGTGAATCAGGAAGCGGGCGTAGGTAAGGAGCTGGGGATTAAGGTTAGCTCGAGCCTGCCCATTTTGGCCGAGCGCCCGGTGTATTTCGACTACCGGGGCACTTCCGGACGAGCTTGGACCGGGGGCCACTGCGTGGTGGGCGCCGACGCCCCCTCCACGGAGTGGTACTTCGCCGAGGGATGCACGTTGGAGGGCTTCGAGGAATATCTGACCTTGGCCAATCCCAACGACTTGCCTGCGGTGGCCCAGGTGACCTACCTCTACCAGGACCAGGATCCGAGGACGGAATCCTACACCGTGTTTCCTCACTCCCGCCGCACTCTTTACGTGAACCGGGAAGCGGGCGAGGGCGAGGAGCTGGGTATCGAGGTCCGCTCCACCCAACCCATCCTCGCCGAGCGCCCCATGTACTTCAATTACGCGGGCCGGTGGAGCGGCGGTTCCTGCGTCGTGGGGGCGAGGATGTCCGCCAACTTCTGGTGCTTGGCGGAGGGATACACCAATCCCTATTTCCACGAGTACATATGCATCTCCAACCCCGGCAAAGAGGATGCCTCGGTGGCGGGCATGCCCCTCTTCGGAGGTGGGGAACCCTTTAGCCTGGTGGTGGAGGCGGGTAAAAGGAGGACGGTTGCCTTACGCAGCGACGCGGGCCTGGAGCGAGCTTACGCCCTCTATTCCGATCGCGGGGTAATTGTGGAAAGGGCGGTGTACTTCGACTACCAGGGGTTCGCCTCCAACCACTGGGACGGGGGGCACTGCGCCATGGGAGCCGCCCTGCGGGACATCTATTGAGGGTTGGGCCGAGAAAACGGCTCCAGGGACGGCATTCGCCGGCGTAGGTGCCGGGACCCGGCCTCCGAAGGGCTTCCGGACGAACCCTTGAGCTCGGACCGAGGGTTAAAAACCGCGCCGTCGACGAGATGAAGGCGAACGGAGTGAGAACAACGGAGGCAAAGAGCGGTCCGCGACCCGTTCGGGCGGTTTGGTTAAAGGTGGCGTCGTCGCTGGCCGCCGCGGCCGTGCTCTTCTTCCTGGTGCGGGGTTGCGCCCTCATGCCCTGGAACAGGTCGGCGAAGACGGTGGCGGTGAGGGTGACCGTCACCCGGGATTTCGGGACCGCGATCCTTCGAGACGACGAGGTCCGGGTCGCGGATGGGGACACCGCCATACGGGCCTTGCAGGAGGTGGCGGAAGTGGAGACCGCCTACGGGGGTGGTTTCATCGTAGGCATCGACGGGTTGCGCTCAAAGTACGGAGGTCCCTTGGGCGGCGGGGAGGAGGTGGACTGGTTCTTCTATGCCAACGGGCATCTGGCCGACGTGGGAGCCGCGGACTACTCGCTACATGAAGGCGACTGGTTGGTGTTCGATTATCACCCTTGGCGGTACAGCATGTTCACCTCCTTCCTCGCCGGCTGTTTCCCGGAACCCTTCCGGAAGGGGTATATGGGCCGGGTGCCGGAGTCGGTGGGGGTTGTCCATACTCCCGGCGCCGAACCGGAGGCGAAGATGGTAGCGGAACTGTTGCGGGCAAGCGGCCTTCCCTGCGCGATGCGCGTCTTGGACGGGGACTGGGAACCGCGGGTGGGAGAATACGCCGTGGTCGTGGGTTTATGGAAGGAAATGGAAAGGAACGGGTTTCTGAGATCCGCTCAGGAAAACGCGGCCCGTTTGGGTTTATACGCTTACTTCCGGGAGGGGACGCTGATGGTGCTGGATGGTGAAGGCGACATGGCCAAGACCTTTTCCCGAGGGGCGGGCCTGGTGGGGGGCACGGGGCCGCGGCTGGGCGACGGGCGTTCCGTGCTCCTGGTGGCCGGGCTGGACGAGGAAGGCCTCGGGGCGGCGGGATCCGCCCTGCGGGAATTGGCCGCCGAGAGCGGGAAGCCGGTTATCGCCCTGGTGGCCGTGGCCGGAGAGGGGAGTTTCGCCGTTCCCTTGGAGGTGAGGTGAGGTGCTGCCCGTCTACCGCGACAAAGACACCATCATCCACGCTTTGCATCCCCTGGCGGCCATCCTTCTTCTGGCCTCCCTTCTCGCCGCCGTTTTGCTCCTGGAGAACCCGCTCTATCTGGCGGTGGCGGGAGCGGGTCTGGCGGCTCTGGTGTTCCTGGCCGAGGTGAGCCGGGAGGTGAGGCCCTTTTTGCGGCTGGGTCTGTTCCTGGCCTTTCTGGTCCTCATCGTAAACCCTCTGGTCAACCACCGGGGCGATCACGTCCTGGTATACGGGCCCCGGCTGCCCGTCCTGGGCCGGCTGGACGTCACCCTGGAGGCTTTGGTCTACGGCGCCGTCTCCGGATTCCGGCTCATGCTGGTCGTCTTGGCCTTCGGGCTGGCGGGCACCGCCCTCAACCCCGACCACCTACTGGAAGTACTTTCCAGGATATCCTTTCGGTCTTCCCTGTCCGCGGCTCTGGCCGTGCGCCTGTACCCCAGCCTCGTCCTGGAGGCACGGGAAATGAGGGACGTCCAGGCGGTCAGGGGAGAGAGGCTCCACGGTGGCGGAAGGTGGGAAAGGGCCAGGGCGCAGTTTCCCTTCTGGCTGGCCCTTTTCCAGGGGTCGCTGGATCGGGCGGCCAACATCGCCGAGTCCATGACCGCTCGCGGTTTCGGGAACGGAAAGGTCACCCGCATAAGGCGGGCTTTCCGGCCGCGGGATGCGATCTTCTCCTTCCTGGCCCTGGGAACGATGGCGGTGGCCGTGATTTCCTCCATCGGGAAGAGCGATTACCGCTACTTCCCCGCGCTCTCCAATCCCCTTCGGGGTACGATGATCTGGGTGCCGGCGGTGATGGCGGGATCTTTTTCCATCCTGGTGATCGTTGGAAGGTGTTGGAAGAGATGGCCCTGGTGGAGATCGAGAATCTGACCTACTGGTATCCCCGCGGGGAGAGACCGGCCCTGAGGGATGTGAACCTGAAGGTGGAAAAGGGAGAGTTCGTGCTCCTGACCGGACCCACCGGATGTGGCAAGACCACCCTTATGCGCCTTCTCAACGGGCTTGTGCCGCATTTCCACGGCGGATGCCTGCGGGGAAAGGCGAGGGTCTGCGACATGGACGTCGTCTCCTCCGGGCCGAGACCGCTTTCCGCCCGGGTGGGTATGGTCTTCCAGGACCCGGAGGATCAGCTGGTGAGCACCACGGTGGAGAAAGAGGTTAGGTTCGGGCTGGAGAACGCCGGGCTCCCCTCCCCGGTCATCGCCAAGCGGGTGGAGGAGATGCTGGCCGGTATGGGCCTTTCCCGGCTTCGCCGCTCCTTCCTTCCCGAGCTGTCCGGAGGGGAGGCGCAGAAGGTCATCCTGGCTAGCATTCTCGCCCTCCATCCCGAGATCCTGGTCCTCGACGAACCCACCTCCCAGTTGGATCCCCTGAGTGCCGAGGAGCTGCTCACCTTGGTCCGGCGTATCCATGAGGAGACCGGTACCACGGTGATCATGTCCGAACACCGGCTGGAGCGATGTTTTCATTACGCCTCGCGGGTTATACACCTGGAAAGGGGTAGCGTTCTCTTCGACGGGACTCCGGAGGAGGCGGCGCGCTGGTGGGGCGGTAGGGAAGGCGCCTTCCTCCCGCCGGTGGCCCGGGTTTTCGCCCGGGCGGGATGGAAGGAGATACCCCTCACCGTTAACCAGGCCCGGCTTCTCCTCGCCGCCTTGGAGCCTGGGCCCCCGGAAAGCTGTGGGCGGCCCCATGCGGAGGAGGCCCTGAGCGGGGAAGGGGCCTCGGTGGAGGCGAGGGATCTATGGTACGTGTACCCGGCGGGGCCGGAAGCCCTGCGGGGTATCGACCTGAGGGTGGAGGACAAAGGCCACCTGGTTATCATGGGCGAGAACGGGGCGGGAAAGAGCACGCTCCTGCGCTGCCTGTTGGGACTGCTGCTCCCCACCCGGGGGAAGGTAAGCCTGCTGGGTTGGAAACCGAACCGGGAGCGGCTTCCCGAGCTGGCTTCCCGCCTGGCCTACTGTCCTCAGAACCCCAACACCTATTTCCTTTCCTCCACGGTGCGCGGGGAACTCCTGCGTACCCTCCGCTTGAGAGGTTACCGGGGAGCAGATGCGGAGGCGCTGATAGAGGGACAGCTCCGTTCCTTCGGCCTGGAAGGGGTTTCCGAGCGCAATCCCCGGGACCTCAGCAGTGGGGAGAAGGAGAAGCTGGTGCTGGCCTCCTCCCTCCTTCCTCCCACCCCGGAGCTCTTGGTCCTGGACGAGCCGACCAGGGGCATGGATTACCGAAGCAAGGAAGAGGTCTTGGAGATTCTCCGAATGCACGGGGAGGGGGGAAGCACGGTCCTGGCGGTCACCCACGACGTGGAGTTCGCCGCCAACCTGGCGGAGAGGGTGGCCCTCATGGGGGACGGCAGGATCATCTTGGAGGGGCCGACAAGGAACGTCTTGAGCGATTCCCTCTTCTTCGCCCCCCAGGTGAACCGGCTGCTGAACGACTTCTGTCCGGGGATCATCCGCGAGGGAGAGGCGGTTTCCATCCTGAAGACCCTGCGCGAAAGGGCTGAGGGAAGGAAGGAGAGGGGGGCGGAGACCTGTTCCTGACGGGGCCTAGCCCGGCCTGGCGAAGAACTCTCGTCAGCCGGCCGGAGGATGAGGAGGGTCGTGAGGGGGTGACCTTCGGCCTGGAGTCGGCGAGAAGGGCCGCGTCGCCGCGCGAGGGTGGGAAAGGATCGCGCGCCCAAGGATCAGGTGTAAACCTGTGCATGAGAGGATAAAGAGAGGCATATGGCCCGTGGAAGCGAGAAAGCAAGAGGCGTTCGTTTGGTGACCATTCGCCGGAATAGAGGGGAATTGAGACCCGAGCAGTCCCTTGCCGGGCCGGTAGCCGGCGGGGCGAGGGCGAGCGCGCTGCGCGCGCTGCGTTACCTGAGCATATTCGCCATGTTCTTCGTGATCTACTTGGGTGTGAGGGATGTGGTCCCCTTCTCCAGGTGGTCCGTCAACTCCCTCTTGCTGGCTCTGCTGCTTCTATTGGTTCTCTTCCTGCGTTACGAGGAAAAGGATTTCGGGGCCAGGGAGGTGGCGGTGGTGGGAGCCCTGGCCGCCGTGGGGGCGGCGGGGAGGGTGATCTTCGCCGCCGTGCCCGGACTCCAGCCGGCCACCTTCCTGGTAGTGCTATCCGGTTACGTTCTGGGTGAGGAGTCCGGGTTTCTGGTGGGTGCCCTGATCGCTCTACTGAGCAACATTTTCTTGGGGCACGGACCGTGGACGCCCTGGCAGATGGTGGGCTGGGGACTGGCGGGATTCAGCGGGGGCCTGCTTTCTCGCCTCTTCCGCGGGAAGGTCAGGGCACTGCCCTTGGCTCTCCTTGCCTGCGTTTGGGGGTTCCTGTTTGGGTGGATCATGAACCTCTGGTTCTGGCTCTCCTTCATCTACCCCCTGAGCTGGGCCTCCTACGTGGCCACCTGCGCCGCCAGTTTCTGGTTCGACCTTTTGCACGCGACGGGAAATCTGGCTTTCTCCCTGGTACTCTGCCGGCCCATGGCCGAAATGCTCCTTCGTTACCGCGAGCGGATGGAGTTCCGCTACTTGGGGGATGGTGAATGGTTGAGAACGTGATCGCTCGCGCGAGACATCGGGACCGGTACGTGACGCACGGGGGGAGGAACTCTCCACCTGGATGGAACGGAAGCCGCATTTTTATTGAATATTGCCGGAAAGTGGGTCAACGCAGGCATCGCGGTCTTCGCCGCGGTTGGAGGTGATGATCTTGAAGTCGAGCGTTTCGAAGGTTGCGGCGGCTTTATGCTTATGCCTTTCGCTGCTTTTGCCCGCCGTCCCGGTCAAGGCGGGGATCGACGAGGCTGTGGCCTATATTCGAGCCAGGCAGACGCCGGACGGCGGCTTCTGCGAACCGGGAAGGGGGGACGCGGGACAGGACGCCACCACGGCCTGGTGCATCATGGCCCTGGCCGCCTCCGGCCTGGACCCTGGACAGGTACGCGCCGGAAGCCGGTCGCCCATGGATTTTTTGGCCACTCAATCCGGAAACTGGCGGAGCGTTACCGATTACGAGCGTACTCTCCTGGCCGTGGTGGCGGGTGGCGGTGATCCCGGCTCCTTCGGTGGGACGGACCTGGTGGCCAAGGTACGTTCCTTCCAGAGGTCCGGAGGGAACATCGGGGACGCGGTCAACTCCAACGCCTTCGGCATCCTGGCCTACAGGGCTGCCGGGCAGGAGATTCCGCCGGGCGCCGTGCAGTGGCATAAGGCGGTCCAGAACCCGGATGGAGGGTGGGGGAACAGCCCCGGCTCGGCCAGCAATCCGGACATGACCGCGGCTTCCATCATGGCCCTTCGCGCCGCGGGGGTCAGCGTCTCCGATCCCTCCATCGGACGAGCCCTGGCTTACCTCCGTGCCGTCCAGAACCCGGACGGAGGCTTCGCCTTCCAGTCCACCTCCTCCGATGCTTCGGCCACCGCTTGGTGCGTCCAAGCACTGGTGGCGGTGGGAGAGGACCCTGCCGGGCCGGCTTGGTCCAAAGGGGGCAAGACTCCCTGGAGCTTCCTCCTTTCCATGCAGGCTCCCGACGGTCACGTGGTCTGGATGCAGGGAAGGGACATGAATCCTTTGTGGACCACGGCCTTCGCCGTCTGCGCCCTGTCCAGGAAGCCCTTCCCCGTGGCCGTACGCCGACCTTCCACCCCGGTCGCAGGAGGAGGCGGTTCCCCTCAGCCACCGGTCGTTCCGCAGGCCGGAACGGAGGAGAGTGCCCAGTCCCGCAGTGATTTGGATCAGGAGGCGGGAAGCGAGCGGGCAGCCCTGGGGGAAGCTCCACCCGAGACCCTCCCGGAAGGGGAGGCGGCTGCGAGCTTGGGGGAGGGGAAAGAGGACATGAAATGCCTACCGGCAGCGAAAGCCAAAGGCGGCGGCTCCTCGTGGGCTCTCCGGGCTCTGGCAGCCCTGGGGGCGGTCGCCTTGCTCTGCGGCGGTATATGGTATTTTTTGGTAAGAAAACGCAGGGCGGCGATTTGAGGTCAAACGGTGAGGCCGCGACGACCGCCGGAATGGAATTCCCCGATATCAACGGGATGCGCCTGTCCGGCTCACTCCTCGATGACCACCCGGATGTCCCCCTCCTTTTCCGTGACGCTGAACACGGTGAATCCGTTCTCGTGCCGGAAGAGGAGGCCCAGACGAGAGTTTCCCACCCGCAGGTTCTGCAGCCTGACCCTCTCCAGCCAGGGGGGAAGGCAGGGCTTGTTCACGTAGATGATCCCCCGTGGGGCGTCGGGTGAGATCCCCAGGAGCGACTGGAGGATCAGGAAAACAGCTCCGGAAGCCCAGGCTTGCGGGCTGCAGGCCACCGGGTAGGGGACGGGCTCGTCGTACAACGTGCGGCGGAAACCGCAGAACAACTCGGGAAGACGCAGGTTCTCCATGCGCGTGCAGGCGGTGGCGATGCCTTCCACCACCTTGAGGCATGCCTCGTCCGCGCCGTAGCGCTTCATGCCCCTCAGGATCAGGGCGTTGTCGTGAGGCCAGATGCTCCCGTTGTGGTAGCTCATGGGGTTGTAGTAGTGGGTCCTCTCGCTCAAGGTGCGGATACCCCATCCGGAGAACATCTCGCTGTCCACCAAGCGGCGGATAACCCGCTCCGCCCTTTCCGGCGAGGGGAGCCCGGTGAACAGGAGCTGGCCGGCGTTGGATGAGATCACCCGTACCGGGTTCTTTTCACCGTCCAGGGCCAACACGTAATAGCCCAGCTCCTCGTCCCAAAAGAGGTCCTCCACCTTGCGCCGCACTTCCTCCGCCTCGGCCAGCAGCCGTCGCCCCAGCTCCTCCTGGCCCAGGTCGAGGTAGAGCTCGCCCATGCGCCTCTTGGCGTAATATACGTAACCCTGAGTCTCCACCGTGGCCACCGGCATGCAGGGCAGGCGGCCTCCGGGGAAGAGTATGGAGTCACCGGAATCCTTCCAGTACTGGTTGGCGAGGCCTAGGGGGCTGCGGCGGCTGTATTCCACCAAGCCGTCGCCGTCCAGATCCCCGTATTCGTCTATCCACCTCAAGGCGGCCCGCACGTTGTCCTCCAGGCGGAAGAAGGTCTCCATGTCCCCGGTCCACTTCAGGTACTCGCTCACCAGTATCAGGAAGAGGGGGGTGGCGTCCACCGTCCCGTAATAGGGCGTGTGGGGTATCTCGTTCATGCGGGCCATCTCCCCCTGGCGTATCTCGTGCAGGATCTTTCCCGGTTCCTCGTCTCGCCAGTCGTTGACCTCGTTCCCCTGGAAGGAGGCCAGGAAGTAAAGGCTGTCCCGGGCCAGTTCCGGCTTAAGGATCAGGGTCTGGTAGCTGGCGATGAGAGCGTCCCTGCCGAAGGGGGTGGAATACCAGGGAACCCCTCCCACCAGGATGTCCCCGTAACGGGTGCGGGTATGAAGAGCCCGCAGGTCGCGCACACTGCGCTGGATGACCAGGTTGAAGACGTTGTTGTCCGTGGCGATGCGGGTGGTGGGCTCCATCCACTCCTCATAGGATCGGCGAAGTTCCCGACGCGCTTCCAGGAACTTGGCTGGCGCTTTCTCCTCTCCCTCCTCCAGGGGAATTACCTGGAGGTCAAGATATTCCACCTCCCCTATGCCCAGGAGGAAGGAGAAGGTCAATTCCACTCCGGCGCGGCCGCCCCTCGTCTCGTCGGGAGGACGCGAGAAGATGATGCGGGTCTTGCGGCGCATGAGGTCGGTTCCGGTATAGGAGAGGATGACCTCGTTTTCCCGGACGGAGGGTCGGTGGACCTTCCCCCGCTTATCCCTCCGCATGCCCCGGACCTCGAAGATGTCGGCGAAGTCGCTGGCCAGGGCGATGCTCAGTCGGACGTGAACCGGCACGGCGTGGTAGTTCCGCACGTACAGCCTCTCCAGGAGCCCCTCTTTTATGAGGCGGCTGCGGCGGATGCTTATGGCGTCCTGAGGGACGATCACGCGACCGTCCTCGGTGATGTCCGGGTTGGAAAGGTGGATGTTGGCTATGTACCCGCGCTCCGCCGAGGAGGAGAGGAAGAGCGGCTGCAACCCTTCGATGCGGGTCTCCAGGGTGGAAAGGAAACGGGTGTCGCGATAGTAGAGACCCAGCCCGGCTCGGTTGCCGTGGGCCATGTCCCCGTTCTCGTAAGTGTAGAGAAAATATTCGCCTTCTTTGATGATCAGGGACTGGCGAGGCACCTCGCTGACGATGAAGGGGAGGCCCCCACCTCCCTCTAGACAGAGGGCTTCTGCTCCGCGTGATCTCTTTACCCTGCCTTCCTCCATCGGGTCCTACCAGCTTCTGCTTCGTTCGGTCCCTCCGAGCGACGGAATTGTCCGGCCGCCCCGCTTCGTGCCCATAGATAAACAATATCTTTATACCCATAATTTTCCCGGAATCAAAGACGAAGAGGAACAGAGGTTCGGCGGATCCTTCCCCGTCGCGCGAAGTGGCCTCTCCATCACGCCGATCGGTCCCGTGAGGATGGCAGACGCCTCTTTTACCCTTTCGGCCCCGAAAGCGTCCGCCGAAGCCTCGGGCACCTGGCCGGCGGAACAAAAGAGGTCCT
>JACVJF010000034.1 GCA_015711855.1 Candidatus Solincola quzhuomuensis
GTGGCGGTATACACGGTCCCGCAAACGCTCGGGAAATACCGCGCTCCTTCTTCCGGCCGAGATCGGCGTCGCGTCCGGACCCATGGCCCAGGCGTGTCCGGTGACGGCGAAAAAGGACGGAGAAAGGGGCATGGTCGTCGGAAGCCCCTATTCGCGGCGAGATGCACCCCCTATTTGGGAAGGAGAAAGCGAGGGATATGCGGTGGATCAAGCCTTTTCCCTCTCTGGAGAGGCTAAATCGGACAAACGCCATCGGCCCGCCGACGAACGACGGCTGGTTCCGGAGTTTAGGTGGATGTCCGTTCCCGATCCCCGGCCCCCTCGAGTAGGTTTACTTCGTGGTCCTCGGGTGAGCGCCAGGAGACGGCTTCTCGGTAGGCGGCTCGCGGAAGGAGCTGGGGTTCGAGGTTGGAGGGCCGTCTTCGGTCCAACGCAGGAGCTCGCTCAGCATAGCGAAGCGCCTGATCTTGTCCGGACTGACTCCGGTGGTGTCGAAGTCGCGCTCCGCGGTGTAAAGGCCGACATCCGCCGCCCCGTGGGGATCGAGGATCGCCGAGATGCGTTTCTGCCAGTAATTGAAGTTGCCGGCTAGCGGACTCAGCGCCTTTCGCACCTCCGGGTTGAGGACGGAGAGGGGGGTCATGCAGCGTTCGATGGCCTCCAGGGTGGAGGCGAAGGCTATGGGCTTCAGGGCTCGCAGGCTCTTCTCCTCGTGCACGCTGTACATATGCACTACCTCGCAATGAGCCCAGGTGTTGTTCTCGTAGGGCACGAAATAGGGGTTCTCCGCCCCGTCGTCGATTATGGCTTCCCTTTCGATCCAGGGTTTCTTCACCTCGGCGATGGCTTCGGACCACGGCATCTGAGAGTCCAGGGCGTCGTTCTCGTCCAGGTTGGTGCAGAAGGTGCCCCCGAGGCGAAAGGCGGCGGGGATGAGGCTGGCGCGGGCGAGGTTGAGGGGTAGGAAGGGACCCAGGGGCGGCAGCTGCATGTCCAGGACGAAGCCCCGGTGCCGGTGAACGATCTCTCTCAACACCGCCTCCTGGTATTCCACCTCACTCAAGGAATCTCCCGCGAGCAACACGGTTAAGGGGTAGCGGAGCGTCTCGTAGATGACGGCGCGGACGTTCTTCGTGCGCATTATCTTGCGGTAGAGCTTGGGGGCCATGGCCATGGGGAAGGAGCCCAGGCTAATGCGCAGGCAGAGGTAGGCGATTTCCGCCTCTCCGAGGGCGTACACGGCGTCGGCGAAGTCGCTCGCGCTGTGAAAGACGCAGCCGTAGAAGCGAAGGTTGGGCGGCTGTTCCACCACGGAGTCGAAGACGGTGCCCTTAGCCTTGAGCGTCGGGGGCCCCGGCCAAAGGAAGAGCTTAAGGGCACATTTGGTAAATATTCCCAAACCACCGAAAGCCCCGGAGGCGCCGCGCATGATGCCCCGTAGGGAAGGCCCCGGGCCGTCACCCGTGTACCATCCCAGACCCGATCCGGGAGCGCCGAGCCGGAGCAGTTCCCCGTCGGGCAGCACCCATTCCACCCCCAGCACGTTCCGCGGGCTGTAGCTCATGTAGATGCCGTCGTGTCCCACGCCGTGCATGGAGGTGGCGCTGGCCAGGGGAGAGCATACCGGCCCCGCCCCGATGAGGTGGGTGTTTAGCCCCCGCTTCATGGCCTCTGCCTGAAGCTGGGCCCCGCTCACGTACGGCTCCACCACCGCGATCATGTTCTTCTCGTCGATATCGAGGATGCGGTCCATGCGACGCAGGTCCACCTGGACCACGCCCTCCTCGGTGGGGCCGGCGTGAACCCCCCAGCCGGTGCATAGGGCCTTGAACTTCAGTCCGTGACGGTTGCAGGCCTTTACCACCGCCCGCACCTCCTCCGTGGACCCGGGCAAGACCACCGCCGCCGGTCGCGGGGTCCACAGCATGGGGTCCTCGTTCAGGAAGGGTTGCCAGGCGTAGGAATCGAGTATCGCGGGCTCGCGGGAGGCGTTCTCCTCCCCCACCGCCTCCTGAAGGTCCCGGAAGGCCTCATCGGATATCATGCCGGTCCTTTCCTTTCTCTGCTCCCATTATAAACATCGTCCCACCTTGCGCCGAGGCTTGCTCTCCCGGACGTTGACGGGGCGAGCGGCATCCTGCCGCGTCGCGAAGTGGTGGCGATGTCGATCCGGCATGAAGGACAAGGGGGCGAGTAAACTTCAGGGACAAAGGTCATCACTCGTTCAACAGGATCTCCCGAACCTCCCGCAGCATCGCATAAGCCCTCTCCACGGTGGCGGTGAGATCCGGGTTGACCAGGCAGCAGGTGGCCGGAGTGAGCAGGGATCGGCTCCGGACCCTTGCGGGGTCCAAACCCTTTTCTTCCATGCTTTTCCATATGGATAGCAATTTTTCCGACAGGCTGCGCGGGTTCTCGGCTTCCAGGAAGGAGGTGTGGGTGGGCACGGCACCCCAGGCCAACCATCCCCCGCGACGGAGGAAGGAGGCGAGACCGTTTCGGTATCCGATTAGTATCTCTCGGTTGTTGTAAGCGTCCAGGGAGAGGAGGTCCAACTCGGAACGGAGCAGGAAGTCCCAGTCCGGGTTGCCGCAGAGGTGTATTCCCCGAGGTCCCTCTAGAAGGGACAGGAACAGGGAGAGGTCGGATCGGGCGCTTTCCGCCGTATACCCGGTGATGCCTGCGAAGAGGAACTCCAGCCCGGGCTCGTCCACCCATACGAAGGAGCGCGGGTTTACCTTCCGCAGGTCATGGAGATGCCGGTTCACCCGGTAGGCCACGTGCCGGATGAGCAGCTCCCGGACCTCGTCCCGGTAGATGACCGGCTTGTTCTCGCGGTCCTTGACCATAAGAGCCAGGGATATGGGGCCCATGAACTGTCCTCGCAGTGCCGCGTTCTCCGCGGAGGCGCGTTCCAGGAAGCCGGCGTAGGTGAGCGAGTCCTCGGGGGAGACGGCGAAGAGGTCGTCCATGGGATCCAACCCCAGATACTCCTCGAGGCCGCCCAGGAAGAGGTCTTCTTCAAAGAGGATGCGCAACCCCTGGTGATCCACCACCGCCCCCGGGAAGCCGCGCACGGTCTGCACGTAGGTGTCCTCGGAGTAGGATGCGTTGGGGAGCTGGGGCCAGAAGGGGATGTCCAGGGTGAAGGCCAGATCCAGGGCTCTTTCCGGGTCGCGGTGGGGGAGGATGGCCATGGCCGTGGTGGGCATGAGGATACCCAAATCCAGGCGGCGGGCTTCCGCCGGTTCCGACGCCTTGTCTTCCGTGCCGAACGTATCGCTTTCCGGCGGAGGTACGCTCATGGGCCTTTCCTCTTCCCGAGGCGGCATCCGCTCGGGCATTCCATCATCCGGAGGAAGCGTTTCCGCCCAGAAATCCCGCGTCGGTCAGGGCCTTGCGGTAGGCGCCCTTGTCGAAGCCCACGATGATGGTGTCCCCTACCTCCATGACCGGGACACCCATCTGTCCGCTTTTGTCCACCATTTCCCGCGCCGCTCGCTCGTCCTCGGAGACGTCCACGACGATATAGGGCACACCTTCCTTTTCCAGGAAGTCCTTGGCCATGCGGCAGTACGGGCAGGTGGGTGTGGAATAGAGTTTGACCTCCGCCATCTTCCTTCCTCCTGGTACACGGATGTCTTTATCCCCTTGACGCGACCCATCTTATGGCTTCGTCCTACTGCGGGCCATGATCGCCGTCAGGTGAGAGGTGCAAGGACTATGTTTTCGTTGTAGTCGAACGACGAGATACTGACAGGGAAACGAGCTTGATCGACATGCTCCTTGCCCGCCTCCCCCGCCGGATCGAAAGATCAGCGCTGGGGGCAACCTTCGCTCACCATCTCCTCCAGCTTGGCGCGATCGCGTAAGACGATTTTACCCTTCTCCGTGTCCACCAGGCCCAACTTCTTAAGGTTGGAGAGCACGCGGATGGTGGTCTCCACGGTGGTGGCGGCCATGTCCGCGATGTCCTGGCGGGTAAGGGGAAGGTCTATGCTCACCCCGCCCTTCTCGGTCACCCCAGCCTTACGGGCCAGCATGAGCAGCACGCGGGCGATGCGCCATTCCACCCGTTCCATAGCCAGGGCACGGATGGTGTTCTGTGCCTGACGCAAACGGCCCCCCAACTCGGTGATGATCTCCAGAGCCAGGTCCGGGTTGTCTCGGAGGAAAGCGAAAAAGTCGGCCCGGGTGATGGAAAGAACTTCCACGTCGTCGAGGGCCTGCGCGGTGAGGGGATAGGGCTGGCCGTCGAAGACGGCCTCTTCGCCGAAGACCTCGCCGGGATAGACCATCTCCACGATCATCTCCCGGCCGTCATCAGCTTGCTTGAGGAGCTTCACCTCCCCTTTTACCAGCACGTAGAGGCTGCGGGGTTGGTCGCATTCGAGGAAGATGTAATCCCCTTTGGCGAAACTCTCCTTTGAGCAGAGGGAATAAAGGCGGTCGAGTTCCTCCGCCTCCAGGAACTCGAACATGGGTATCTTCCAGAAGATGTTGACCCTGGGGTCGCCCCCCTTTTTCTCCGTCATGCTTCCTCCCGGATAAAAAAGGGGAGCTCGCGCTCCCCCGTCGCTCGCTCCGCGCCTATTCCATGGTTATGGCTTCGGAGGGGCACTCCTCGGCGCAGGTACCGCATCCGTCGCAGTCGTCGGGCCGCGCCACGTAGGCTACGTCGTCGTCGTTGAGCTCGAGGACGTCGTTGGGGCACTCGTCCACGCACAGCCCGCAACCCGTGCACTCGTCCTGGTCGATGACCGGTCTCTTGTCGCTCGGCTCTCCCATGAAATACTCCTCCTTTTCCTTACTGTTACCCTGGGGGTCAAAATCCCTCATATTCTATAGCACAGACGCCTTAAGCAGGCAACAAGGAAAGACAAGCGTTCCTCGCCGGAGAGGAAAGGGCCGTGCGGCTCTCCGGCGCATAAGCTTTAAGCGGGCAAGAAGGACAACGCCCGTTCCCGCTTCAGCAGAGACGGCTTTCCGGCTCTCCAGACAGACGCCTTAAGCAGGCAACAAGGATAGACAAGCGTTCCTCGCCGGAGAGGAAAGGGCTGTCTGGTCGTCGCGTGGTGCCGAGGATAGAGGAGCTGGGCCGGACGTCACAGGAGCTGGCGGAGATCAAAGCCGGGCTGAAAAAGACGGTCGCGCCAGCCCTTGAGATCGGTACCCCTCTTTATGAGCGTCTCCGCGGCACGGGCCTCACCCGTTTCGCCGATGAAAGTGGCCCCCACCAGTACCCCGTCCTTGAGCACCAGTTTCCGGTATTTTCCATCTCGGGGATAATCGCCGGTCAGGATCTCGTAACCTTCCTCCCCGGGCGGTAGGTCGAAGCCCACGGAGGCCACCGGCAGGCCGTAGATGACGATGACGTTGAAAGGGATCACCCCTTCCAGCGCGACATCGCCCCCGCTCATGTTGGTGCCGGCGATCTCCCCCTGACGCTGGGCGTTAAGCCAGGAGGTCACCAGTCGGTGTTCGCCGGATGATACGTCGAGGGCTTGCGCCACGTCGCCAGCCGCGTATATATCGGGAATTTCGGAACGGAGGTGTTCGTCCACCAAAATGCCCCGGTCGGTGGCGAGCCCGCTTCCCTCCAGGAATTCCAGGTTGGAGACCACCCCTATGGCCACGCCCAACATTTCGGCTTCCAAGACCCGTCCCGCGGTGGTGCGCACGGCCTCGACCTTTCCCCTCTCGCCGAGCACCTCCTCGACGCCCTCCTCCTTATGGAGAAGGATCCCTTTCTCGGCGAGCACCCTCTCCACCAGTTCCGATCCCGCGGCGTCCAGCATCTGGGGCCAAAAGCGGTCCTCGCGGATGAGGTAGACGGTCTTCAGGCCCATCTCCCGGAAGGCTCGGGCCATCTCCACGCCCAGCAGCCCGCCGCCGAGGGCCACGGCGCTTCTGGCTTCCTTTCCGCGCCGGATGATGTCCTCCGCCTGATCCAGAGTGCGCAGGTAGACCACCCCGTCGAGGTCGCTGCCGGGAGCGGAAAGCCGGCGCGGGCGCGCGCCGCAGGCCAAGAGGAGCTTGTCGTAGGCGAGGGTTTCCCCCGAGGACAGCTCCAAGACGCGCTCTCCGGTGCGGACGGCGGTCACCTCTCTGCCGGCCAAAAAGCGAATGCCGTTCTCCCTGTAGAAGTCCTCACTCACCACGAAGACCGAGTCCCGCTTTCGCCATCCGCTTATGTAGTCCGGGAGGCGCAGGCGGTAATAGCAGGGATAGGGTTCACGGTCGATAACGGTTATCTCTCCGCGGGGGTCTCGCTTACGGATGGTCTGGGCCGCCCGCAGCCCCGCCCCTCCGTTCCCGACGATCACGTAGTTCACCTTGACGACCTCTCTTCCCCCGGCACATCACTAGGTCCTTGGCGGGGTCTTCGCCGGTAGACCTATTTTTATTACCGCCGGGTAGGCAGGTCAACCCTTGGGTGCGGCATCCGGCGAGAGACCGGTGTCTTTCCGGCGGTGGCGGGGCTCACCTTGCCGCCAACCGGCGGAGGGACCTTAAAGGTCCCCGCTCTTCTCTTGTCAGGCGCAGAGCGGCGCGGTGGGCGGCCTCCTCCAAGGTGTCATCCAGCGGCGGCAGGGCCTCCAAGTCGTACCGGCGGCGCAGGGCTTGCAGGATGAGCCAATCGGCGAGAAGGGGGTTCTTGGGGAGCAGGGATCCGTGGAGGTAGGTCCCGAGGGCGTGTCGGTACACGCACCCCTCCGTATTGTCTACTCCGTTGTTGCCGTGGCCGTAGACGACCTTTCCCAGGGGACGGCATCCCGGGCCCAAGCGAGTGCGCCCGGAGTGGTTCTCGAAACCCACCAGGATCCCCTCGGCACCCTCCAGAGTGCACCTCACGGCCACGTTCCCAATAAAGCGAGTGTCGCCGCCGACCGTCTCGGCGTCGAATAGGCCGATGCCCGGAAGGTACTCTCCCGTCCAGGTGAGGAAGCTCTTTCCCAGGAGCTGGTAACCCCCGCATATGGAGAGCAGGGCGGCTCCTTCCTCCACGGCCTGGCGCAGGGCCGCGCCCTTCTCCGAGGAAAGGTCCTCGCAGACCAGCATCTGTTCTCTGTCCTGCCCTCCCCCGATGAAAAAGAGGTCGAAGGACGTCGGGTCCAGGGGGTCGCCTATACTCAGACGGCTGACCTCCACCCGAATACCCCTCCAGGCGCAGCGCCGCTCCAGGGCGATGACGTTTCCCCGATCCCCGTAGATGTTCATGAGCTCGGGATAGAGGTGGCAGATACGCAGGATGACGCCTTTCATCCCCGAATCCCCTCTTCACTCCATTGGTCTTGTCCCGGGGGGGTTGGGGCGCTTTTCCCCTTCACCGTTCATCTCTCCTCCCAAAGTCCGGGAGCCGCCCCCAGCCTAGTGAGCAGGCGGCGCAGCTCCAGGGTGGCCGTGTAGGTGGTTAAGGCGTAGACGGTTTCCCCCTCCGCGGTGCGGGAAAGCGCGGTGCGGAGGGCATCCCGAAGGTTTTCCCTTACCTCGAGGCGAGCCGGGTCCAGCCCGGCGTACTTCATGCGCAGGGCCATGTCCCAGGCCCGGGTCCCGGTGGCCACCAGCACGCGGGGCAGGGGAGCCAGCTCCTCGAAGTCCACGTCCCAGATCCAGGAGACGTCTCTCCCGTCGGCGACGCGGTCGTTGAGCGCGGCCAGGACCACCAGATCGGAGCCTTCCTCCCGCACCGTCCTGATGACCTCGTTGAAACCGGTGGGGTTCTTGGAGAGCACCAGGAAAATGTTCCGCCCCTCCACGGGTAGGCGTTCCCCACGCCCGAAGGCGGTGACGTACCCCTCAACCCCGCGCCTCACCATCTCCTCGTCCAGCCCGAGGAGGTACGCTCCTCCCGCGGCGGCCAGGAGGTTGTGCACGTTGTACAGCCCGGGGATGTTCAACTCGAGGGTCGTCTTCCAGGCGGGCGTGGTGAGGGTCACCGTGGAGCCCAGCGTGCCCTTTAGCCCCACGCGCTCCGCGATGAAGTGGGGGCGAGGACGGGAGGTGCCGCAGAGGGGACAGGAATATTTTCCCATATGGCCGAAGAAGTGAACCGCGAAATCCAGAGGTGACCCGCATTCACGGCAGTGCTTGGAGTCCGCGGCGTGTCGCAGCACGCCTTCCCCGACCTCCTCGCATTCTATACCGAAGTAGTAGAGGGAGGCCGCGCTGCTCGCACCCAGACAAGCCACCAGGGGGTCGTCGGCGTTGAGGAGCACCGCGCTCCCCGACTCCATCTCCCCCAGAGCGGAATCCATCTTGTGGGCCAAGGTCTCCAACTCGCCGTAACGATCCAGTTGATCCCGGAAGAGATTGGTGATTATTACCAGTCCGGGGCGGAGTCTTCTCACCGCCTCCGGGAGGGTGGCCTCGTCCACCTCGAAGAGGCCGATGTCGCCCCCGGGCTTGCCCGACAGGTCGGAGGCCTGGGCAAGGGCGGCGGTGATCCCGGAGATCAGGTTGGCTCCCACCCGGTTGTGCACCGGGCGTAGCCCCGCCTGGCGGAACATGGCCGCCAGGAGGTTGGAGGTGGTGGTCTTGCCGTTGGTCCCGGTGACCAGGACGCATCCCCGCGCCAGCCGGGAAGCGATCTTTTCCGTAGCCCGGGGATGGAGGCGCAGGACCACCTTTCCCGGGAAATTGGAACCCGCTCCCAGCCCCAGGCGTCGGGAGGCCGCCGTGGCGGCTTTTCCCGCGGCCAAGGCGAGGGCAAGCCTTATGTCCATGCGTCTATTGTAAGGGTTGGCGGCGCTTTGGGGGTGCGATTGGCCGTCCGGTGGCGGTTGGTGGGATATTCCTTGCCCTCCGGTCCCGGGGACCGTGGGGAGCAAGCATTGGGGCGCGGGGAGCAAGTCGGCAGGGAGAGCACGGGCTCGAGTCCTGCCACAGGTCACCGTCAGTTGGTACAATCGCCTTGTCGGGCCATTGCCACCGGGAGGAACGGAGATGATCAAGGCGGTCTTTTTCGACGCCGGGAACACTCTTCTCCAGCCTCACCCCTCCGTGGAGGAAGTGTGTGCCGAGATCCTGGCCGCCCACGGCCTGCGGGTGGACCCGGAGGCCGTACGCAGGGGCCTTTTGACGGCCGACCTCTATTACGAGGAACGCTACCGGGAGGACGACACCTTCTGGGCCTCGGAGGGGGACGCCGCGGCCATGTGGAGCGAGATGTACGCGCTGGCCATGCGGGAAGCGGGGGTGGAACCGGCCGTGGAGCTGGGGAGGGAGCTCTATGAGGAGTTCGGCAAGGGAGACCGCTGGGCCCTTTATCCGGACGTGCTTCCCGTCGTTGAGGAGCTGCACGGGATGGGTTTGCGCATGGGAATCGTTTCCAACTGGGACGTTCGCCTTCCGGGGCTCTGCCATCACCTCGGTCTCAGTCGTTACCTGGAGTTCGTCATCAGCTCCGCCAATCTGGGTCGCATCAAACCGGAGGCCTCCATCTTCCAAGCTGCCCTGGACCGGGTGGGGGTGCGGCCGGATGAGGCGATCCACGTGGGAGACCATTATTACGCGGACGTGCTGGGGGCACGCTCGGCGGGGATCCACCCCGTACTTTTGGACCGCACGGGACGGACGGAGAACCTAGATTGTCCGGTGATAAGTAGCCTATCCGAGCTGCCCCCGCTTCTGCTCGCCGGGGTCTTCGGGGATGGAGAGGAGGGGAGAAGATGAGGGTGGCCGCCGTGCAGATGATCGCCAAGTTGGCGGACGTGGATTATAACCTGGAGCGGGCGGAGAAGCTGGTGGAGAAGGCTTTCTCCGAGGGGAGCGAGATGGTCATCCTCCCCGAGTTCTTCACCACGGGGGTGGCTTTCCATCCGGACATGCTGGCGGCGGCGCTCCCCTTCGAGGGGCCCGCTCTGGAGATGCTACGGGGAGCGGCGCGGCGCCACGGGGGGTATGCAGGAGGTTCTTTCCTTGCCTCGCGGGAAGGGGATAATTACAACGCCTTCGTCCTGGCCTTTCCCGACGGGGATTACGCCGTCCATGAAAAGGACCAGCCCACCATGTGGGAGAACTGCTACTATCTGGGAGGAAAGGACGAGGGTATTCTACATACCCCCAGGGGACCAGTGGGTGCGGCCCTCTGCTGGGAACTGGTCCGCACCCGCACCGTGCACCGTCTCAAGGGCAAGGTGGACCTTCTGGTCGGTGGGTCATGTTGGTGGACGGTCCCCGATAGGGCCATCCCCCTTCCGGGTAAAAAGAAGGTCCACCGGCGCAATCTGGAGATCATGCGCGAGACCCCGGTACGCATGGCCCGGCTGCTGGGTGTCCCGGTGGTGCACGCCGCTCACGCGGGGGATTTCGAGGCGCGCATGCCCCTCCTGCCCGGATTGCCTTACCATTCGTATTACTTGGGGGAGACCATGATCGTGGACGGTACCGGACGGGTGCTATCTCGCATGTCCCGCGGGGATGGAGAGGGGGTCGTAGTGGCCGACGTGCGTCCGGGGAGGGTAGAGGCTGCGGAGGACCCGCCGGACGGGTTTTGGATTCCCGACCTGCCCTGGCTCATCCGCTTGGCCTGGGCGTACCAGAACCTGCACGGAAAGGCGTACTATCGGCTGGTGAGGCGGAGCGGGAGATTGAAGACCTCCTGAGGCTCCGTCGCGTCTGAGCGAGCCGGCCGATTTCCTTGGGACGCTTCTCCTCGGAAACCATGGCTCGCTTGACGCTCGCGATTCCCCGCCCCCCAGCGGGCCCGAGACCTTCCGCCCTTAGCTTTGCGGAAGCTCCATTGGGGCTTTTTACGGGGGTTTTCGCGGCCGTTGGTCCGGCGGGCACGTCGACACTCGAGGACTCTTACTTGTAGACGGCGCCGATGTCCTCGGTGACCAGGTGGATCCAGGTCTGTCCAGGGTGCAGGGGTATGTCCTTGCCGCTCTCGTTCAGGTACCTAGTAGGCGAGCTGCGGTTGGGCTTGTTCCAGGTCCCGTGATACACCCTTCCCCCGGTAAAGACCAGGCATTTCCCGCTCCCGATGACCTGCGATATGGGAGTTTCCGCCCCGGTCACGTCCCTTATCCCGCTCCCGGTCACCGTGATGAACTGCACGATCACGTTGCGTGGCGCGACCCGTTTGCCGGTGGTCAAGTCCGTGTGGGGCACGCCGTTTATGGAGCGGAGGTAGCTGTCGGTGGTGGGCTCGTACTGGTAGGAGGCGGCGCACACCGTGGACTTGTAGGGTATGCTGATGCTGTTTGCGGAGGAAGCGGTGACGCTCTCCGTCTCCTCCCCGGCGACGCCCACTTCTCCTCCCTCGGAAGAGAACACCAAGCCGCTATGGGGAAGCTTGTCGTAGGTATCCTCGATCTCCGCCAGATATTGACGCAGCAGGGCGGTGCTGGTGTAGAGGTTGTGGGGTGCCCTGCGGGTCCTGTCCCTCCAGAAGTGAGTGGAGTCCTCGGATATGTAGTTCATGCCCGCCGCCTTAACCATGGAGATCACCTGTTGCGCCCCGCCGCTGCAGATGAGCAGCGGGTTCAGGTAGTAAGTGATGTCGATGTCCGAGGGTCGGGCGCTGCGGGTGGGCCCGATAACCCTGGAGTCCCGGGAAAGATAGATGCATATGAACCGGGTTACCCCTCCCTCGACCAGCTCCTCGTAGACCAGGTCGGCATCGATGATGCCGCTCTGGGGGCGAGCCTTGGGATCGTTCTCCACCTTGACCGCCAAGGGTCGGCGGGTGAGCAGGTCCCAGGAGGACACCGTTTCCCCGGTCAGGGGGTTCACGGGAGGTTTTTCGGGATCGGGGATCGGCTGACCGGATTGGGAGGATTCGGCCGGCCGGCAACCGGAGAAGGTCAAAGGCAGCGCCGACGCCAGCAGACAGACGATCACCAAAAGAGCAAGGGGTCCGACACGACTTATCCCCGGTATCCTCATATGTGTCCTCATATCTGGCTCCTTTCCCTCCGCATCCTCAACCTATATTCACTCGCCCCCCGCCATTCTCCTTCTCCCTTTAGGTCCGGCCCCTGGTTCGCCCGGAACCCAACGAGGCCATTTAGCAAGTAGCGGCCCGTGCGGAAGTTCGCCTGGAAGAAACTTTCACCGTCTTCCGCGAGGATTCAATCATGAGGGACGCGAAAAAGACGCGCGGCGTTCCCGCCCATGATCTCCTCCGCCGATGGATGGCCCTCGAGTCCGGCCCGGGCGTCGGCCAGGGTACGTGGGTAGGGGAGCAGGGGATAGTCCGTGGCGAAGAGGATCTTATGGGAACCCGCGGCGGCGGCGGCCAACCGGTATATCTGGGGGCGGTAGAGGAACGGCGATGCCGCCGAATCGTAATAGACGTCAGCGCAGGCCTCGGCCACCTCCGGCATCAGTTCGTAGAAGGGAAGGCCGCCTCCCCAGTGGGGAAGGATGAACTTTACCTCCGGGTGTCTTTTCACCACGCGAAAGATCACCTCGGGGGTGACCGGGCCTTTTCCCGGATAGATGTGTCCCACGGGCTCGTTGACGTGGATGAGCAAGGGGACCCCGTATTCCGCAGCCAGCCCGGCTAGGGGTTGCATGATCTCCTCGTCCAGGGGATCGAAGCCCTGCGGCTGGGCATGCAGCTCCCCTATGCCCTTGGCCCCCGCCTCCAGGCACCGCCTGGCCTCCCGGATGGCCTCCCGTCCGAATCTGGGATTGGTGACGGCAAAGGGGAGGAAGCGAGCGGGATGGGAGCGGGCGGTCTCCATGAGGTAGTCGTTGTTCTCCGCGCATTGCTCCAGGGTGAACCAGGGAAAGGGACAGAGCACGGCCGCGTCCACCCCGCATTCGTCCATCTCCCCGAGCATCTCCTCCGGGGTGACCATTCGCTGCTTGCCGTCGGCGAACATGAGGTGAAAGGCGAGTTCCTCCTCGCTTATGGAGGAGGGCCTCTCTCTCGCGCGGGGCGGGAAGAGGTGGGTGTGAGAATCGATGACCAACGGGCACATCTTCCGTGCCGCCTTTTCTTCCGGAGTGCGTTCTTGCCAGCGCATCAATATGAGCGCATCAACATGATATTGGGATATGCCCAGGCGGGCAACCACGGCCTCGCCCGCTTCGGCCTCCGGTCGCGGGGTGTCCTTGCGTAGCCTGGCGGAGGCTATAATAAAGTATCCGCAAAGGTTTCTGTCGGCAGGGTCTACAGCCGTTTCAGCCGTTTGGGAAGAGCCCGGGAAAGGACCGTGGTGAGGAGCGGTCGAGGAAGGGGCGGGTGCGCGTGGGCCTCGTGCTCTATTATCTTCTCGTGGCCATAGTGGTCGTTCTGGCCGCCGTTGCCGTTTATCTCCTGGTGCGGATCTTATTAGTCTACGCCCGCGCTCGCCGACTGCAGATCATGCGCAACTACGAGACCATGCTCTATGCCGTGCTCCCCCGCATAACCGCCGAGGAGGCGCTGCACGTACTGCTCCGGGAGCGCGACGACGACGCATTGGAGGAAGTGCTCCTGCGGATGAGAGACCAGGCGGAGACGCCCTGGAAAGATAAGGTGGTTGAGCTCTACCGCCTGGCGGGCTACGCGGAGAAGAGACTGCGGCAACTCTCCTCGCCTTCCCGTTCCCGGCGTTGCCAAGCCGCCCGCAGGTTGGGGAGGATGGGTATACCAGAGGCCATGCCCAGGTTGAGGGAGCTGCTGGAGGACCCCCACGAGGCGGTCCGTGACGCCGCTCGCCGGGCCTTGCTCGGAACGGAAGACCGGGATGGGGAGGGATCCTCGGCCCGGGTTGGCGCGGAAGAGGGGCCGGCGGAAGGATGACCGTGAACGAGGACTCTCCTTGCACGCCGTGTGCGGTGGGGGAGTTAACGGCCGTTTCAAGCAGCCGTCCTTGTCGCCTACCTTCCCATCGCGTTCCCGTCCACGGATAACCCGGCTCAGGGGCAGGGAGGAAGCAGGTCACGAAGGGTGGTGGTCTGGTGGAGGATAGCTCTTTCCGCCGGGCCGGCATAGTGCTGCAGAGGGTGAGTTTCATCCTGCGCCGGGCGGCTTATCCCGCCGTTTCCCTGGCCTGCCTGGCCTGGCTGCTTTTGAGGAGCGCGCGGAAGCCCTCGCGACTGCGCTATCCCTGCCAGCAAGCGGCGCTGGCCCACTCCGGGTGGCTGTTGGCCGCGGGCGCTTCCTTGCTGGCTCGAGGGCTGAGGGGTTTATTTGGAAGAAGATGGGCAATCCTTTTTCTGGTGGCCTTTCTGTCTCTCCTGCCCCTGGCCGGATGGGAAGGGGACTCGGCGGGAGGGACGGCGGTCCGGTTGCCGGACTCGGCGGAGGCCAGGGTCCGTGCCGCAAGCCTTGAGCCCCCGACCTGGCAAGCTGCCTTGGGAGCCGGAGCCCACGACATATTCGTGGTGGATCACGTGCCCGTCCCCAACCCGGCCGATCCCCACCACAGGGGGTTGCAGGCCCTCATCCGCCTCATGTGGGAGGGAGGGTTGAGTTTTTACCGCAGCGAAAAGTATTTTCCCGGGGCGGGCGCGAACGGGCTGATCGGGAGGGACGACGTGGTCCTCATCAAGGTCAACGCCGCCTGGGACCAGAGGGGCATGACCAACACGGACCTGGTACGGGGCCTCATCACCGCGGTCCTGGAACATCCGGACGGGTTCACCGGGGAGGTGGTCCTGGTGGAGAACTGCGAGGGAGGCCCGGACTACACGCAGCGCTACAACAACGCCGAGAACATATATCAGTCCTTCCAGGCGGTGGTGGACTCCTTCGGCGATCCTCGCCGGGTCTCCGCTTCCAGCTGGTGGTCCTTCACCGACGTTGTGGTCGACGAGTTCGACGCGGGGGATTACCGCCAAGGTTACGTGGTCCTGGGGAACAACGTCTCCTACCCCAAGTTCGTCACCGGCAGGGGCACCTGCATCTCCCTGAGGCGAGGGATATGGAACGGAGCCGGGTACGACAAGGGCAGGATCAAGTTGATCAACGTTCCCGTCCTCAAGTCCCACAATGCTGCCGGGGTGACCGCCTGCCTTAAGAACTTCATGGGGGTGCCCAGCATACACTTGACCACCGCCGTTCACCAGGACCTGATCTACTACGGGTTCATGGGAAGGGTGATGAACGAGGTAATCTACCCCAACCTCAACATATTGGACGCCATCTGGGTCAGCCCCTCCCACCCCGAGGGCCCCGCCGGCCCTTATTCCAAGGCGGTGCGCGCCGACATCCTGTTGGCGGGGACGGATCCAGTGGCCCTGGACTGGTACGCGTCCAAACATGTGCTCTATCCCATCAGCGGGTACGGAAGGCACGATCCGGACACGCCCTTCACGGAGAACACCAACCCTTATCACGACGGGACGCGCAACACCGGGTATCCCTACAATGCTCTTCGAATCATGCTGGAATCCACGGCCTCGGTCCTCGCTTCCGGGGGTCATGACGTCACCCTGGACCCGGCGCACATGAACGTGCGCCGCAGGAACCTCAGGGAAGGCCTGGAGTGGTCCGGCGGCCATTGCGTCCTGGGAGCCGAGGCTCCCCGCAACGATTGGTACTTCGCCGAGGGCACCACCCGGGAGGGCTTCGAGGAGTGGCTCTGCCTGCAGAACCCCGGGGAGGAGGCCTCCTGCGAGATAACCTTCTTCACCGGGGAGGGCGAGGTGGTGAGCCACCGCCTGACGCTCCCGCCCCGTTCCCGCACCACCCTCAACGTCAACCACCTCCTGGGGCCGGGCCGAGACCTCTCCTGCTCGGTGCGCGCCTCCCGTCCCATCGTGGCCGAAAGGCCCATGTACTTCTCCCTGTGCCGCTGAAGACAACCCCGTCCCTTGCCGGGGTCTCCCGGGTACTACCCCTGTCGTCGGGCAAGACCGACGTCGCGAACGGACAGCTATTCCTCCCAAGATCTTTTCGGCTAGAGCGGATAGGCGGCAGGTGCAGAGGACTTACCGCAGGAGACGCCGCGGTAGGGTCGGCGTTTTAGTCGAAGACCTCTTCTGTCGATATGAAAACAAAAAGTCGTGCGAGAAGGGGTTTATCCACTCCCCCGAGATGCCTAAGGGTGCCGGAAATACGTCCGGAGAAGGCGTTTTCTTGATCCGCACGGGGTAAGAGCGGTTTCGGATCTCAAGAAGGAGGGGGCGAGATGCGCGAAGCAAGATCGTTTCCGGTGGTTCTCCTTTCTTTCTTCTTAACCGCTTTCCTGTGTGCTGCGGTGATCCCGGTGGCCCATGCCGCCCGGTTCGAATCGGCTTGCGGCCGCACGGGGTGGTACTTCGCCGAGGGGTACACGGGGGGTGATTTCGACACCTGGATACTCCTCCAGAACCCCAATCAAACGGACGCTGTGGCCCACCTCAGGTTCTTCACTCCCTACAAAGAACCGGTGTGCATGGACCTTTCCTTGGGCGGGGAGACCAGGACTTCCGTTTATCTGAACGGTTTGCCGCAATTGCAGGGCGAGGAAGTGGCCGCGGAGGTTACGTGCGAGGGCGAGGGAGTGGTGGCGGAGAGGGCCATGTACTTCAAGTACCAGGCGGAAGGGGTATCCCGCGCTGGGGGGCATGCCTCCATAGGGGCGCCCTCGCCCAGTACCTCCTGGTACCTCCCGGAGGGATATACGGGCGGGTCCTTCGACACCTACCTCCTGCTCATGAACCCGGGGGAGGAGGACGCCTGGGACGTGCACGTTAAAATCCTCACCCCGCGTGACGGGAAGTACTATATGTTCAGCACCAGCGTGCCCGCGGGACGCCGGAAGACGATCAGGGTGGACGACCTGGTGTGGAAGGAGGGCGCCGACAACGTCATCGCCTCCGCGACTCCGGAGGGGACCGTGAAGAAGGCCTTCTATCCCGGCGAAGGGGGCGGAGAAGTGAGGTTCGACGATACCGAGCTCTCCCTGGTGGTCTTCTCCGACCGGCCCCTGGTCGCCGAGCGCGCCATGTATTTCGACTACTACGGGCGGGCGGGAGGATCGTGCTCCATGGGGGCTACGGGGACCGCGGCTACCTGGTACCTCCCGGAGGGATACACGGGGGGTGATTTCGACACCTGGGTGTTGGCCATGAACCCCTCGGGTTACACGGTGGATATCACCTACACCTTCTTCACCGACCAGCCGGGATCGGAGCCCGTATCCGTCACCCACCACTGTCTTCCTCCCTGGTCACGGGACACCATATGCGTGAACCAGGTTCCGGGGCTCGAGGGCAAGGACGTGGCCACCATGGTGTCCGCGGTGAAGTCCGAGGACGGTACACCGGCGGGGATCGTGGCCGAGCATTCCTTATACTTCCGGTACCTCTCCACCGCGGACGGCAACGCCTCCCTGGGTTCCCCTTCCCTTTACCCCGAATGGTTCCTGGCGGAGGGATACACGGGCGGTGCCTTCGACACTTACGTCCTGGTCATGAACCCGCTGGACGTGGCGCAGCTGGTGACCGCGACCTTCATGACCCCCCAGGGGGCCGTGGTGGAGAGGGAATACGAGCTGCCGCCGAGGTACCGGTTGACCATCAAGGTGGACGACGTCGACCCATCCCTGGCTTCCGCTGACGTCTCCACCCGTCTCACCTCGAGAACGGCGGAGACATTGGCTGCCGGAATAGGCCCCGGGATCGTGGCCGAGAGGGCCATGTATTTCTTGTACCGCGACCCCGGCGACGGGTCGACCAAGGCGGGTGGCTCCTGCTCCATAGGTTACGGTTCCTGGTGACGCAAGATCGGATACGGGGCCGGAGCCCGTTCGCCTTCGGGGATGTTCATGTCTGGCAGTGAGGGCAGAAGTAGGTGCTGCGACCGGCGACACGCGCCCTGCAGATGGTCGTCCCACAACGTAAGCAGGGCTCACCGGCACGGCGGTACACGCGGTGGCTCTCCTGGTAGTCACCTCGCTCTCCTCGCAGGTCGACGTAGTCGCTAACCGAGGAACCTCCCCGGCGGATGGCCTCGTGCAAGACCTCCCGGATGGCGTGGTGTAGGCGGGCCACCTCCTCGCCGGTGAGCTCGTCAAGGCGGCGTAGGGGGTTTATTCCCGCCCGATGCAGGGATTCGTCGGCGTAGATGTTCCCGATCCCCGCCAGCCTCGACTGGTCGAGAAGAGCGGCCTTGAGGCGACACTTCCCGCGCAGGGCCTCCCTCAGACGGTCGCAGGTGAAATCCGACCCCACGGGTTCCGGCCCCATGTCTCGCAGGCCCGGCAGAGAACGGTAATCTCCGGCGGGTACGAGAGCCGTCTCTCCGAAGGTGCGGGGATCGACATAGAGCAGTTCCCTACCGTCGTGGAGCCTGAACACGAGATGGGTGTGACGGGGGCGCTCGGCGCCGGGGGAGGAAAAGACGAAGGACCCGGTCATGCCCAGGTGGAAGACCAGTTCCCGACCGCCTTCCACCTCCAGGATGAGGTACTTTCCGCGCCGACGCACGCCGAGGACGGCCTTGCCCTTGAGGCCCCGACGATAACCGGATATGCTGGGATGTTTTACCAAGCGGGGCAAAAGGACCTTCACCTCCTCGACGCGGGCCCCGTATAGTTCCTCCTCCATCTGCCGGCGGATTATCTCCACCTCCGGGAGTTCGGGCATCCTCGGACGTCCTCCTTTTACGGCTCGTTCCCAAATGGGGATGTTATCCCCGGAGAGGGCCCCAGGACGAGGCCCGGCTTTCCTCCGTCATCTCATGCCGCCTTCCTACCGTCGCCGCTTGGGGCGAGGGAGGAAGGCGTGGGGCGAAAATGACCCTATCCGGAAGATAAGTCCTGGTGGGCCGCCGATCCGGGGGCTTCCCCGGGCGGCACGGGAGGAATTTCCACCGCGAAGACGCTCCCCTTACCCGGCTCGCTCCAGACGTGAATCCTTCCCCCCATGAGCAGGACCAGTTCCCGACATATGGATAGTCCCAGGCCCGAGCCCCCCTGGTCCTGAGCCCGCGACCTCTCCACCCTGAAAAAGCGGTCGAATATCCGCTCCAGGTCCTCGGGAGGGATCCCCGGTCCGTCGTCCCGCACCAGCACCCGCAGCCACCCGCCGGGAGCGAATTCGGCGGACAACGCCACCGTTCCTCCCTCGGGCGTGAACTTCACCGCGTTCTCCAGAAGGTTGGTCAGCACCTGTTCCAGGGCGTCGGCGTCTACCACCACGTCTCGCAGGGGCTTATCAATGCCGATTTCCAAGCGCAGACCCTTTTCCTCCGCGCGCGGCCTCACCTTACGGGCTACTCCCTCCAGGAAAGGTCCCGGGGATAGCGGCTCGGGCCGAAGGGCCCAAGCGCCGGAATCGATGCGGGAGAGGGAGAGGAGCTGGGAGAGCACCCTCTTCAGCCGCCTGCACTCCCGGCAGATGATCTCCAGGTACCTCCGGCGATCCCCCTCGCTTTCCACCACGCCCTCCAGCAGGGCCTGAGAGAATCCCTCTATGGAGGTGAGGGGGGTGCGGATCTCGTGGGAGACGTTGGCCACGAACTCTTTCTGCTGCCTGGTGCTGCGATCGATCCTCTCGGCCATGTAATTGAAGTACTGGCAAAGTCTGGATATCTCGTCCTCCCCGAAGACCTCCACCCTGCTCTGCAGGTTGCCGTGAGCCAGTTCCCAGGCGGCCCCGCTCAGTCGGTGCAGGGGGCGACTCACGTAGTTGCTCAGGTAAAGGGCAAGAAGTACGCTTGCCACCAGGGCGGAAACACCGGCTATGAGTAGATAGCGGGTCAGGGTGGAGGAGGTCGACGTGACCAGGTCGCCGGTCCTCTTCACCACCACCAGGTTGTACCCGGCATCCGAGTCGCCAAGGTCGAGGGGGACCGCCACCACCAGGACCTTTCCCATCCGGGGGAACTCCGCTTCCTGGGCCTTCACCTGGTCCTCGGCCAGAAGCGAGGGGTCCAGGCTATGGGGAAACAGGAGGGGTATGGGGCGAGGAGCGGTCACCTCCCCGCTCTCGTTCACCACCACGCTAAACGCGTTGATCAGTTTTCCTTCCAGGCGGAGGACCTGCGCCACCCTCTGGGCGTTGGCCAGAGCGAGGTTGGGGTATTGCTGAGCCAGGCCGAAAAGGAGGATCAGATCCCTGGCCATCTCGTTGGCCTGTTCGACCAGTTCCCGACGGGCTTTGTCCGTCAGCCTCCCGTTCTCCCTCACCACGAAGTAGGCGAAGAGGGAACCGAAGAGGACGAGGCTGATGCCGCTCAGGACCAGGAAGTAGAAGAGGAATCGAGCACGTAGGGAACGGAAAAGCGGGACTTTCCTACGGGTCATCTCCATTTCTTCCCTTCCCGGAACTTATATCCCACCCCCCAGACCGTTTCTATGTAGCGGGGATTTTGGGGGTCGTCCCCCAGTTTTTCCCGGGTATGCCGGATGTGGACGTCCACGGTGCGCGTATCCCCGAAATACTCGTAACCCCACACCTTTTCCAGCAGTTTTTCCCGAGACATGACTATGCCGCGGTTCAAGGCCAGGACGTAGAGGAGGTCGAACTCACGGGGGGTGAGGTCGATCTCCCTCTCGCCCTGGATCACCTTACGGCGCGAGAGGTCGATGACCAAGTCCTCCACGTGCAGCACTTCCCTGGGTTCTCCGGCCGGGAGGGCGCGTCGCAGCACAGCCTTCACCCTGGCCACCAGCTCCCGTGGGCTGAAGGGTTTGGTCAGGTAATCGTCGGCTCCCAGCTCCAGGCCCACCACTTTGTCCACCTCGTCCTCCCGGGCGGTGAGCATGACGATGGGGGTGGAGGATCGAGCCCTTATGCGTCGACACACCTCCCAACCGTCGGGCTCGGGGATCATGATGTCCAGGACGATCAGGGCGGGTCGCAGTTCCTCGAAAAGGCGGAGAGCCTCCTCGCCGTTGCGGGCTTCGGCCACCCGAAAACCGTCCTTTTCCAGGTAGAGACGCGCCAGTTCGACGATGTTGGCCTCGTCGTCCACCACCAAGATGAGTTCGCCGGCCATGCTATTCCTCGATCACGAAGGCGCTCTTCTCCTTGGAGCGCGCCTTGAGCACCGCCTGCGCGGCCCATTCGGCGAGGGCGGTGTACGTGGCCACAAACCTGTGTGAGTTGCAGACTCCTCCCAGGGCCAGTTTGACCAGGGGAGCGCGCACCGTGCTCCCTCGATAATCGTAGTAGATCAACTCGCCCGCCTGCCGGTGCTGTTCCATGTAGAATTCGGCCTTGCCCGCCTCGAAGCGCTCGATGATTTCGGAGCAAAGAGACCTCGCCCTTTCCGGCCGGCTCAGGAGGACGAAGCTCTCGTAGCTGGGCTGTCCCAGGAAGACGCCGGTTTCCTTTAAGGGACCTGCTTCCTCCTCCAGCAGCTTGGAGACGTAGCCCAGGAGGCGGTCGCCGCGGCTTATACCGTATGCCTCGCAATATTCGTGAAAATAATCCATTTCCACGAAGACGGCGGTGAAGACCTCCCCTTGTTGGAGGCGCCGGTTGACCTCCTCCTCCACCGCGACGGCGCCCGGTAAGCCGGTCACCGGGTGCCCGGCTAGGGTCTCTCGGCTCTGGCGGATATGCGCCTTGATGCGGGCCAGGAGCTCCTGGTTGTTGAAGGGTTTGGTGATGTAATCCACGCCTCCCGCCTCCAACCCGGATATCTTGTCCTCCACCGATTCGCGGGCGGTGAGGAAAATGATGGGGATCATGCGGGTACGGGTACGCGAGCGCAGTTGGCGGCAAACCTGGACCCCGTCCACCGCCGGCATCATGATGTCGAGGATGATGAGGTCGGGCTTTAAGGCTTCAGCCAACTCCAGGGCGTGCTTGCCGTCGGTGGTAACGTGTACCTCGAAATCCTCGTTTTCAAGGTAGAGTTTGACCGCGTTCAGTATTTCCGGCTCGTCGTCCACGAAGAGGATCCTTCCCCGCATGACCGTTCCTCCACGTTGGGATGGAAACATCATATCGCAACCTGGGGGATCCTTCCAACGCGAGAGAGACAAGCCGGTTCGGGCGGAAAGAGCGGACGGATCCGCGCCTGAAGAGAGGGTAGTCGAGGACGACCCCCACTTCTTTCCGCTCCCGGCAGCCCCATGCGGCCTCTACGGGACCATGGACGAAGAATCCGGGGAAGTCGATTCGGGAAGTTTAGCGCCCTTGGAGATCGCGGGTATAATTTGGTTTATCGACTTGGTCTGTCCGGGAAGGCGGTAGCTGGTCTCCCGACCGGAAAGGAATGGTGGTAAGAGAGGATGGCGCGGTTCCGGGGAGGATCCGCGGCGGATAGGTGGTGAAGGCGATGAGAAGATCTTGTGTCCTGGCGTTCGCGATGTTGGTGTCCCTACCGGCCTTCTTGTCGTCTCCCTTCACGCTCTGCCTGCCGGCAGCGGCCCAGGAGAACGTCACCCAAGCGCCGGTCATAGAGAGCGTCTTTCCCTCCGCGGCGTGGCCGAGGACCCCGGTGACCATACAGGGTAGCGGCTTCGGGGACCAGCAGGTTCCCGGCTCGAGCAGGGTGACCTTCAACGGCGTGGATGCCGGTGAGGCTCTGCTTTGGACGGATGCCTACATCGTGGTCGCGGTGCCGGAGGGAGCCACGACCGGCCCGGTGGTGGTCATCACCGAAGCGGGTCCCAGCAACCCCTATCCGTTCACCGTCTACCGGCCCGTGGAGGCCTTCAACTGCTATTTCGCCGAGGGGACCACCCGAGCAGGATTCGAGGAATGGCTGACCCTTTACAACCCCCATGAGAGCCAGCTTACGGTCACCGTGACCTACATGGTAGCCCAGGGCGCCAATCGTATACGTTATTACAACGTGCCCGCCCGCTCCCGCCTCAACGTCTACGTGAACGCGGAGATCGGTTCCGACCGGGACGCATCCATCATGGTCTCGGCGCCGGAGAGGATCCACGCAGAGCGGCCCATGTACTTCCGCTATCGTTACGGATGGGCCGACGGCCACTGCACCTATCCGGCCCTGGACCTCAGCCCGGACTGGTATTTCGCCGAGGGGACCACCCGGGAGGGCTTCGAGGAGTGGCTGTGCCTGGCCAATCCCGGAGCGGAGGAGGCGGAAGTGGAAGTGACCTACCTGTTCGCGGAGGGCGAATCCCTTGTCCGGACCTATAAGGTTCCCGCCTGGAAACGCCACACCGTCTTCGTGAACGCGGAGGTGGGTGAGGATAGGGACGTGGCCCTGGAAATCCATTCCAGCCGACCCGTGGTGGCCGAACGCCCCATGTACTTCAACTACCGGGGGGTTTGGGACGGAGGGCACATCACCATGGGTAGC
>JACVJF010000035.1 GCA_015711855.1 Candidatus Solincola quzhuomuensis
TGGCCACTAGCGGATCGGACGGATGCTGCCGATACCGGAAGGGTGGAGGTTTATCCGGGCGTGAACGATTTGGGTGGAGGGAGCCTTTTTCGTGCGGCTTGCAAGAGGAAACGCCGGGAACCTCCGTAGGTCGGCGGGGTTGTCGGAACGTGATTTCAGGGGATTGATGATTAAAGGTCCGGGGTTCGAGGAATTATTAATAATTGGGCGCGGATACGATAAGGAGACGGGCCTTTTCAAAGGAGCGGAGACGAGTTCAGTCGATTCAGAAGATAAAAGGAGGTAAGGGTATGAAGGTGACTTTGAGCATAATCAAGGCCGATGTGGGCGGTTATGTAGGCCATTCCGACGTGCACCCGGCCATGCTCAGCCGGGCGCAGGAAGCCTTGGCCGAGGCCAAGGAGGGCGGGCTGATCATCGATTACTGCCAGGCCAAGTGCGGCGACGACATAGCCTTGATCATGACCCACGACAAGGGACCGGACAGCGAACAGATCCACCGCTTCGCCTGGGAGACCTTCGAGGCCATAACCGAGATCGCCAAGGAACTCGGACAGTACGGGGCGGGACAGGACCTTTTGACCGACGCCTTCTCCGGTAACCTGCGGGGAATGGGCCCCGGGTTCGCGGAGATGGAGTTCGAGGAGCGCAAGTCCGAGCCGGTCATCTGCTTCCTGGCGGACAAGACCGAGCCCGGTTCCTGGAACTTCCCCCTGTACAAGATGTTCGCCGACCCCTTCAACACCGCGGGGCTGGTCATCGATCCTTCCATGCACGACGGGTTCCGCTTCGAGGTGCACGACCTTATCGAGGAGAAGAAGATCATCTTCAGCTGCCCGGAAGAGCTTTATGACATGCTGGTGTTCATCGGGGCTCCTTCCCGCTACGTGATCAAGCACGTCTTCCGCAAGGGCAGCGACGAGCCGGTGGCGGTCACCTCCACCCAGCGGCTCTTCCTCATGGCCGGCCGCTACGTGGGCAAGGACGACCCGGTGATGGCTGTGCGCTGCCAGAGTGGCCTCCCCGCGGTGGGCGAGGTGCTGGAGCCCTTCGCCTTCCCCTATACGGTGGCCGGGTGGATGAGGGGAAGCCACCACGGACCCTTCATGCCCGTAGGCACGGATTGGGACACCCCCACCCGGTTCGACGGCCCGCCGCGTGTGGTTGCCCTCGGGTTCCAGCTCAAGGACGGAAGGCTAGTGGGGCCGAGGGACATGTTCGCCGATCCCAGCTACGACAACGCGCGGCGGAGGGCCCTGGAAATCGCCGACTACTACCGCCAGCACGGACCCTTCGAGCCGCACCGGTTGCCGCTGGACGAGATGGAGTACACCACCATGCCCGCGGTGGTGGAAAAGCTCAAGGAGCGGTTCGTACCCCTGGTGGGCGACGAGCGCGACCATTAAGAGGGGAGAGGAAGGAACTTCCAGCCGGGGTATCCTTCCCCGGCTGGATTTTTCCTTAAAACTAGGGATTTTGCCGCTCCGGGTTCGTTTTAGGTTTTTTCAACGCAGGAAGTCGTCCAGGTCGGCGTGGGCCCAGGGTTGGTCATAATATCCGTGGAGGGACCACATCTCGAGGGACGTGTTGTCCATGAGCACGTGGTGGCCCTTGACCGATTGTGAGGTGTCTGGGCCGTAATAATCACACCGCGACGGGTTTAGAAAATCGATTGTCCACATGGCCCGCAAGGAGTCCATCTTGCCGTATCCCTCCTTAAGTAGACCCAACATGGTCCGGTATCTCCAGATGGAGTCGCCCTTCTGGGGGCGGAGGGAGGGATAGGTGATCGCCTTCCAGGGGAGGACGTAGTGGTTGGTCATGGCCACCAGATCGGGATAGCTCTCGTCCTGCAGGGGGAACAGAAGGCCTGCCGTCGAGCAGCCGTTGTCCTCTGCCCAGCGGACCCATTTCGCCAGCTCTGGCGGGTCGGTGTAGGTCATGTCCCTGACCATGACTCCCCCCTGGTCCGGGACGTCGTCCCCACTGCCGAGCAAGGCCTCCAGGTTCGCTCCGGGGTGAGCCTGCTGGTTCAGAGGAGAGCCGGATACATCTGCCTCGGGGCTCGTCCCCGCCGGGAAAAGCCAAGGTAGCAGCGTCTGCAGGAGTCCGGTGAAGAACCTTTCGAGGTAGGATTTAAAGGCTTCCTCCGGGGGAGCGATGCTCTTGGCGGTGGTCTCCAGCACCACCCCCCGTCCGCTCTTTCCCTCGGCGATCAGGTAAAGCCAAGGTACCGCCCGGTCGCTATCCCTTATCAGGGCCAAGGCCTCCTCCAGCGTGCCCCCGTACTGCACCGCCTTGCGGCAGAGGAGCAGGGTGCCCTCGCCGGTGATGATGGGCCGAGCCAGCACGGAGGCCACCATGTCCATGCCGCAGCTCACCCCCTGGGAGTTCAGGGCGGTGGGCACGCCCACGAAACCGGGAGCCGCGGAAGCGATTAATGGGTAGCCGCTTTCCGGCTTGTGCACGATAAGGAGCGCCTCGTCAGAGAAGACGTCCCCGCCTGTGGGGAACATGAAGTCCCGTCCGTGGAAGGTCCTTCCGCCCTTGGTCGCGTTTCCCGACACGGCGAACTCGTTGCAGAAGATGGCGGCGAACCCGACGAAGATGCTCTCCAGGACGTCGAATCCCAGGTTGAGGGTGAGGACGTCCTGGAAGGTGACGTCGAATCCCTCCTCCCGGCAGGCATCGGATATGCCCCGCATCTCCTCCAGGAATTCTCCGGGCACCGCGTCCATGTTGGCCACGACGATGAGCTGGAGTAGAGGCCAGATCATGCGCAGGAGGTTCTCCAAAGTCTGTGGGTCGATGTTTATGCCCACCGTAGGGAGCATCTCCCCGACGATGTTGAAGACGAAATCGTGAGTCATCCGGTATACGGCCCGGGGACAGAGCTTCCCGGTGGCGTAGCCTCTTTCGTAGGCCTTTCCCTCCAGGTAAAGCAGCCTCTTTCCCGCTCCGTTTACCGCGAGGTAAGAGGCGCCGCACCGAGCCACCGGCTTGTAATCGTCCGCGGATACGGGGTTGGACAGACGCCCGTAGAGGGCTTTTATCCTCCAAACCGAGGGTCGGCTGGCGCGCAGGCCGTCGCTCACCGTCAGCCTCACCCGGTAGGTGCCCTCCATGTCGGCCACGAAGGAGGGCGTGGGAGAGGAGGGGTCGTCCAGCTCCGCAACGCTGCCCGGTGGCTTTGCCGCCAGCGTCCACTGAAAGGTCAGCGGGTCGCCGTCGGGGTCCATGCTACCGGTTCCGTCCAGTCGCACCTCCATCCCCTTGACGACCTCCCGAGGTCCGGATATGGAAGCGACCGGGCGGCGGTTCGTCGAGGACACGGCGGCGCTTCCCGCCGGATGAGGAAGGAGTAAAACGGCAAGAAGGATCGCGGCTGCGAAGATGGCCGCTGTCCTTACGGTAGAGGAAAGCATGGTCTTTCGGGAAAACGGAATACCCATTTCGACACCCCCCAACCGGCATCCCCCGTTTTCGCGAGGACATTCCGATCTTATCGCTAATTATAATAAGGATCTTTTTCGGACAACTGGTACAAATAGGTTACCAAATCCGCTGCCAGGGCGGCAACAGGTGGTGGCTACCCCGCGTGTGCCGTAAGCATCTATACCCCTTAGGGTATCAAAATTCAAGACCTGACCCCTATGACGATGGATTCGTCGTCCACGCGGAGGATGGCCTCGTAGGGGATGATGTTGATCTCCCCCGTTCGCCTATAACGTTTTCTCAGGCGGGATACCAATTTCTGGACCCTCTTTCCTGCGGGAAACCATCCCATGCCCACCTGCAGCCCCTCGAGGAATAGCAAAATGCCTTCGCGCCTCAGGATGACGGCGTCGACGCGCTGAAGCCGATTGCCCTCTTCGTCCACGATCTGCTTGTTGAGCAGGTCACGCCGGGCCAAGGTCTTGCCCTCGCAGGAGACCACCTCGAAGTCCGGGTGGGCATGGTGGAGGTAGAGGGCCTCTTCCTGGACGGATTCCAGCTCGGACCAGGGGAGAAGGAGGACGATGTCCTCGACGGGGCGCGGCAGCAGGATTTCTCCGACGCGGTCCGTCCACTCCAGGTGTACCGCCAGGTCAGTGGCCACGGGAGGTGTGGCGGAGAGATCGAAAGCCAGGTCCTCCAAGTGACCCACTTCCCTTCCCTCGGCGTCCCGGACCTCTTTCCTGAGGATGGACGACAACATAAATGAACCTTCTTCCATCAGACCACCTCCCCTCCTACTGGCCAGCCGTCCGGAAGTCTCGGAAAGGACATGACGCCGCGCCGCCGATCATGAGCCGCCTCCTGATTCCGAGGAGCGAGGACGACAGCCGAGAGGTCGACGGATTGAACGGCCTTCTTCCTTGGTCCCATCGCCTCTCTCCTAACGTTTCACCCCCATATTATATGGTAAAAAGTGACATCCCAGCCGAGGTCCTTCTCATCCCGAGGGGATGAAAGTGGAGATTATCATGGCCAGGTTTATGACGTAAAGCACCACCACCACCATCCACATGATGGCGTTGAAGCGTCGAGTATTGGCATATTCTCCCATCAGTTCGCGGTCGTTGGCGAGAATCATCATATAGGTGACGATGACCGGGAGCAGCACCCCGTTAAGGGTCTGAGAGGCCACCATGATGAGCACCAGGTTGACGCGGGGTATCATCACCAAAAGCGCGCTTCCCACGATGAAAAGGGTATAGGTCAGGTAGAACTGTGGCGCTTCCCGGTAGGGGCGGTCGAGGGTGGCCTCCCAGCCGAAGGCCTCGCAAACCGTGTAGGCGGTGGTCAGGGGCAGGATGGAGGCGGCGAAGAGCGAGGCGGCGAAAAGCCCGAATCCGAAGAGATAAGAGGCGTATTTTCCGGCTATGGGGGCAAGTCCCGCCGCCGCCTCCTCGGCCGTGGTTATGTTTATGGCTCCCACCCCGGGCTTGTAGTAAAAGGCCGCCGCGCAGCAGATGATGATGAACATGCCCACGACGACGGCGAAGAACACACCGACCAGGGTGTCCGCCCGCTCATAACCCATCTTCTCGGCGTCCAGTCCCTTGTCCACGATGGAAGACTGCTGGTAGAAGAGCATCCACGGCGCGATGGTGGTCCCGATGTTGGTCACGGCGAGCACCAGGTAGGGGGTCTCCATGCTGAATCGCGGTGTCACCAGGGCCTTGCCCACTTCCGACCACTCCGGGCCGGCCATGAAAGCGGATATGAAGTAGGCGACATATACCAGGCTGACGACGAGGAAGACCTTTTCCACCCGCTGGTAAGTGCCCTTTACCACCAGCCACCAGACGGCGAAGGCCAGAAGGGGCATGAAGACGAGGTACGGGAGGTGGAAGAGCTGGAGGCTCGCCGCCAGCCCGGCGAAGTTGGATACGGTGTTGGCGAAGTTGGTGAAGAGCAAGGCCAGCATCACCAAGGCGGTGACTCGCAGGGAGAACCGCTCGCGGATCAGGGCGGCCAGGCCTTTCCCGGTGACGGTGCCCAGACGGACGATCATCTCCTGGATGAGGGCCAGGAAGACGGCGGTGATGGTAAGGACCCAGAGGAGGTTATACCCGTAACGGGCGCCGGAGACGGAGTAGGTGGCGATGCCCCCGGCATCGGTGTCCACCATGTTGACGATGATGCCGGGGCCCAGCACGGCCAGGAAGATGAGGATCTCCCTGCGGCCCAGCCGCCTGCGCCCTTCCCTGCCGGGCATGGTTCTCCTCCAAGCCTCGATCACCCCTGTCCGTGGAAGCTTAGACAAAAGTCCTGGTTGATTATACCTCACGGGGTAAGGAGGGGAAACACCGCCGCATATGGAAACGGCTGCTGGCCGGGAGAATTCGGTCTGGAAGAATCCGGAAGCGGCAACCGAGGTCTTGGCTCTCCGAGGTTCTCGGATCGCCGAGGGCGTGAAGAGCGGGGGAGACGGCTAGCGGACGAACGGCCGCCACATATAAATAGGGCTTCACGGAGCGGGAGTCCGTCTAGGCATCCGACGTTCAAGCTCGTCGCCTTACGCGCGTGCGCCAAAGGCGCTCGAAAGCGAGACCGCGACCGGTCAAACTCGTGTACAGACGCTCTTGCGGGTCAGGAACCCGTCCAAGGACCGGGTCATGAGGCGCATCACGATGTCGTATACGGGAGGGAACATGCGTTTGAAGAAATACAGCAGCTTGACGTCCGCGGCGGTGATGACCATGAATCTGTTCCTCTCCACCGCCTTGACGATCAGTTCGGCGACTTTTTCGGGGGGGTCGGCGTGCCTTCTGAACAGCTCGCGTCCCTTGGAACAGGCTTCCAGGTCCGCGTTTATCTCCACGGTGTCGATTATCCCCGTGTTCACCGCTCCCGGGAGTATGACGCTGACACCGATGGCGTGCTTGCGCAGATCGTAGCGAAGGACCTCGGAAGTGCCCACAAGGGCATGCTTGGTCCCGGCGTAGACCAAGTGCCATGGTAGCCCTATGATACCCGCGGCCGAGGACACGTTGACGATATGGCCTCCTTTTCCGGCGCGCACCATCTCCGGGACGAAGCACTCGATGGTGTGGTAGGGACCCCATAGGTTGACGTTCACCACCCTTTCCCATTGCTCGTGGGTCATGTCCTCGACCTGGGAGAAGAGCGCTACGCCGGCGACGTTGGCCAGTATGTCCAGGGAACCGAACCTCGAGTGGATTTCTTCCGCCAGCCTTCTGACCGCCGCGTAGTCCGTTATGTCCAAAGCCCGGGCGAGGCAGACCTCTCCGCCCCTTTCCTCTATGGTGCTTCGGGTGTGCGCGAGGCCGGGCTCGTTGATATCGGTGATGAACAGTCGGGCTCCCCGTTCCGCCATAGCCAAAGCCGTGGCCCTGCCGATACCGCTCGCCGCTCCGGTGACCAGCGCCTTCTTCCCCCGGATCTCCATGTCTCCCCCTTTCCTTTACCCCGGAGATGGACGGCAGCCGACCTCTCCGCGCGGTGCCGGCCGATCTCGCCTCATAATCCCTACGCGCGCTCGATAGCCGTATTTTAGCTCCTTTCGGCCGGGCGGGGCAGGCGTCAGAGGAGCATCGATCCGATCGCGGATAAATAGGGGTTTTCGTCGAGCGGAAACCGAATCCGACGGTCCTCTCTCTAAAAACGCGGAAGTCTCGCCCTGGAGAGGGATCTCGCCGTTTGGGCGTCAGCCAAGTTGAGTGAATTCTGCAGGCCCGATAGCATCAGCGAAACTGGAGAGGGATCTCACCGTTTGGGCCTCAGCCAAGAGGGCCTGCGCCACGAGGCCGGCTTAATCAGCGGAGGGCACAGGTGGGTTCTCGAGCGCCCGACCGTCGCGTACGGCAGCCATGGCGTTCGCGTGATCAGTGCAGTACGCAGGCGGAGGGGCAGTCGATGATTCGCTCCTCGGTGACGATCTTGTGCACGTGGCGGTCGTGGTCGGCACAGGGGACGTGATCCACGATCTGTAGCTCGAAAGCCACCGCCACAAGCAGGCAGCGGGGACTGCACTTCTCCAGGAATCGGTCGTAATAGCCTCCCCCGTAACCCAGCCTCCCCCCGGTGAGGTCGAAGGCCACCCCGGGCATGAGGACCACGTCGATCTCCTCCGGGGGTACGGGGCGCAGGCACTCGTGTCTGGGCTCCAGTATGTCGTAGTTCCCCGGGCGGAGGTCGTTCTCCAGGTCCAGGAGCTGGGAGGCCACCATGGACTTGTCGTCCGCGTTGGTGCAGGGCACACAAGCCCGCTTACCCTCCTCGAGGGCTCTCTTGATCATAGGTAGGGTGTCCACCTCGCTGCGGAAGGAGATGAAGAAGAGCACCGTCTCGGCGGCGGCGAACTCGGGCAACGACCACAGGTTCTCGGCGATGCGCTCGGAGAGCTCTTTCCTCCTCTCCGGAGGAAGAGCGTCTCGAAGTTCCTGGACCTTCTTGCGCAGCTCCTTCTTCCTCTTGTGGATCATACTTTTATCCTCCGGTCCGGGAACATTATACACCAAGGGCGAGGAAAGCAGGCTTCGGCTGTCCGACCGCGGTTGGTCGGGGAGGCTTGTCCGGATGAAAGAAACCCCTTCTACATGGAATTTGTTGGAAGGTACTTGGAACGCCGGCCGGGGAGCGAAACTTTTCCCTCGCGGTGCCGAGGCACGAGATTCGTTTTATAATGTTTCCGTTCCGGCGTTTCCGGGGAAAGGAATACGGATGAAGCGGGTCATAGCCATCTCCGATACGCACATCCCCAAGGTGGGGTTGGACCTGCCCCTCGCCCTGCTGGATGCCCTGCGGGAGGCGGACCTCATCCTGCACGCCGGCGACCTGGTGGACGTCTCCGTCCTGGATCGCTTACGGGAATTCGGGAGCGTGGTGGCCGTGGCGGGGAACATGGATTACCCCCAGGTAAAGTCCGTCCTTCCTGAAAAAAGGGTGATTGTGGTGGAGGGGATGCGTATAGGCCTCGTGCACGGATGGGGGCCGCCCATGGGCATAGAGAGGCGGGTCCTCTCCCGCTTCAAGGGTGTGGATGCGGTGGTCTTCGGACACACCCACGCTTCCCTGCTCGAGAAGCGCGAGGGAGTGCTCCTGATCAACCCCGGCACCCCGAACGACCGCCGCTTCTCGAGACGCCTTTCCTATGCCGTCCTGGAAGTGGAAGAAGGGAGCATCCGGCCGGAGATCGTCTGGCTGGATTGATGTCGATCCTTACCGCTCCACGCCCCACCCCTGGTTCTCGGAGAGGTCCAGTCCCCCCACCACGACCCAGCGACCCTTGCCGGCTGTCTCCGAGAAGCGTCCCCGGAAGGCCTCGAGCTCGTTAACGTATATGAGGGGGTCGTTCTGCGGGTCCTCGTACCAGCGGAGGTATATCTCGCCCTTCTTGTCCCCGAAGCTGTCCGTCTTGTATTCCACGGTCCCGAACATCTCCTTGCCGATGTAGCGTATGCTCCCGCCCACTATCCTGACCCTGGCTTCTTTGCCCTCCATCACCTCGCCTTCCTCCAGCTGCACCTGGCTGAATTCCACCTCCCATTCCTTGGAGTTCCACTTTTCCTGGAGGGATTTCAGTTGTTCGGCGCCTATGAACTGGCCGTTCACGTCTCGGAGGAATTCCGGGGGGAGCACTTCCAGATAATAGCTGAAGTCGCGCCCGTTGTCCGGGTTCCGCTTGCCGTCCTCTCCCTCGATCCACTCCATGGACTTGAACCATTTCTTCACCGCCGTGACCGGGCTCTTGTCCTGGGGATCGAATTCATCCTTGAAGGAAGGGCCACTCTGCCAGCCGGCGCAGCCGGCCAAAAGGAGGAGCAAGGAAGCCACCAGATAGGTTAACAGGCGCCACTTTACCGACTCTCTCATCGTCCGTTCCTCGCCTTCCGGCTTTAACGTGAGGCTCTCCCTTTTTCTTCCAGCTATATCCCCCGCTCCTCGGAACCGATGGGTCTCCGAGCGAGGTTCCGTATTAGTATAGAGTAACTGAGGTTGGCTGTCAGCATTCCCGGTTCGGGTTCGCATGGCGGCGGGGCCGGGATCGCCGCGTCCCGAAAAGCGACCCTACTCATTCCGCCTGCCCGCTTTCCTGCTCCACCTCCGGATACTCGGGCTCGCCTCCCGTGACCTCCTCCACCACGTAGGGCAGCTTGGCGGTGGCGTAGTCCTGTACCACCCACTCCCCCTCCACCTTCACCAGTTTTATCAGCCGGTGATGCTGGGCGAAGTCTATACCTCCGCTCCGGGCGCCGTCCTGGTAAAACCCCTCGAAGAACCCCCCGACGACCTCCACTTCGGCGTAGTCGCCATCCTCCTTGACCAGACGGGTCTCCAGGTCCTCTAGCACGTAATAATCGTAGTCAATGCCCTCGGTGTAGGGGTCGGGCGCATACTCCCCGCGTTGGGCCATCTTGTAGACGTCCGGCTCGGTGTGTTTGAGGTAGACGAGAACGTCCTTGTCCTTTATGGCCCGATAGAACTCCTTGACCGCCCTTTCCGGCGCACTGTCCCCATGCGAGAGCACCAGGGCCAGGATCACCGCCAGCAGGATCAGAAGAACCAGGCCCAGGGCGATGGTCAAGGATATCCCCATGGCCCTTTTCCTTTGGCGAACCCGGCGCATACGCCGTTCGACCTCTTCCCTGCCCAGGCCCTCCTTCTCCAGTTCCAGGCGCATCCTCGCCGCTTCGCGGAGGACCCTACGGCGCGCCCGCGCCTTTTCCGCCTCGAGACGGGCTATCTTCTCGCCGCATTCCTCGCAGTAGCGGCGACCTTCGGGGTTGTCATGACCGCAGTAAGGACAGCGCAATTCGCCCTCCTCTCAAGCGGGCCGTTAACCCGAATCCTCGACGGCTCCTCGCTATGAACAATATAATCGCCATTCCGGACGCAGCCAAGGGCGCCGAGGTTCCCGGTCCTTTCCCGGGGTCAACGGCGGGCCGCCGCCTCCATGGCGTAGAGCACGTAGAGGTCCAGGGCCTCGAGGTACCACCGCCCTTCCTTTTCCACCAGGAGGAGGGGTAGGAATCCCTCGCGGGAGAAGTCGATGTCACCCTCCAACATCCAGCGGTCGTTCATCAAACGGTAGTACTCGCAGGTCCCCTTGGTAATAGTTACCAACACCCTACCCGGTGGCAAGGCTTTCGTTTCCAGCTCGACACCCTTGAACCGGAAACGCCATCCCGAGTCTTTAACGAAGCGGCGTTTCAGGTTCTCCCATTCCTCCCGGAGAAAACCCTCCGCCTCCTCCGCCTTGCGTACGGCCTCGGGGTTCACGCAGGAACGCATCCCTTCCAAGTCGTGCGCCTGCACGGCTCCCAGGAAATCGTACACGGCCCGCTCCGGCGTGGACCGGCCGCATCCGCCGGCGGCGAGTAACAAGCAGGCGACCGCCGCTGCCGCCGTCGGTACCATGAGCCGGAAGAGCCGGGAACGGAAGATGTCTCCAGGGGACATAGAAACGTCGCTAACCTCCCAGCTTGCCTCCGCAGTTCGGGCAGAAGGCGGAATCCGCCGGGGCCTCAACGCCACACGAAGGGCATACGTGAGGTCCAGTCGCCACCGTTTCCCCGGGAGCGGCCGGGGCGGATTCCATGGCCGGGGGAGGCGGTGGCGACGCGACCTGCCCGGGTCCGGGGGGTGGGGGAGACGCCGCAGCGGTCGGAGCCTGGGCGGTGGCTTGCTTCTGGGCCTGTACCTGCTTCTCCAGCTCTATTATCTGCCGTTCCAGGTCGAATATCTGGTCCGCCAGACCACGCAGTTCCTCCGGGTTTACGCGATTTTCCCGGAACTGATAGAGAAGGTGTTCTCCGAGTTGAGTTACCAGCTCCTGGCGTTTCTTACGCAAGGAGCCGATCTGCGTCTTCTGCTTGGTGACGTCCAGGGCTTGGTCCAGTTGCGCCCCCAAGACGGAGGCCTGCTCTTTCAGCTTGTCAAAAAATCCCATTAGTTTCACCTCTTTCTCGTAGAAGAAAGCCGACTTCAAGCCCATTATAGGATATCGGCGCCCCGTGATCCGCAGCGGTTCCCCCAGCCGCCTTTTTAAGACCTCGTCGGGAATGGTCATACGCCGGGCTCTTCGCCGGTCAACAGGCGGTGGATGGCCCGTGCGGACCGTTTGCCCGCCCCCATGGCCTCGATGACCGTGGCCGAGCCGGTGACGATGTCTCCACCGGCGAAGACGTTGGGTATGGAGGTCTGCCCGGTCTCCGGGTCAACGTCTATGTAGCCCCATTTGTTCAGCCGCAGTTCGGGGATGGTGGAGGGGAGGAGCGGGTTGGCGCGGGTGCCTATAGCCATAATCACCAGGTCCACCTCCATCTCGAAGTCCGAGTTCGGGACGGGAACGGGCCGGCGGCGGCCGCTCTCGTCAGGCTCCCCCAGCTCCATGCGTATGCATTGCATACCCCGCACCCAGCCCTTTTCCCCGATGATGCGTTCCGGTAGGGTGAGGAACTTGAAGACCACGCCCTCCTCCACGGCGTGGGCCACCTCCTCGGCGCGGGCGGGCATCTCGGCCCGGGAGCGGCGGTAGACTATGGAGACCTCCTCGGCGCCCAGGCGCAGGGCGGTACGGGCGCTGTCCAGGGCCACGTTTCCGCCCCCGATGACCGCCACCCGCCTGCCTCGTTTTATGGGGGTGTCGTAACGGGGGAAGAGGTAGGCCTTCATTAGGTTGGATCGGGTGAGGTATTCGTTGGCCGAGTAAACCCCGTTCAGGTTCTCCCCCGGTATGTTCATGAACATGGGCAGCCCGGCCCCTATGCCGATAAAAGCGGCTTGGTAGCCGGATTCCAGGAGTTCCTGCAGGGTGATGCTGCAGCCGATGACCTGGTCCAGGAGTATCTCCACTCCCAGGCTGCGGATGTATTCCACTTCCCTTTCCACGATGGATTTAGGGAGGCGGAACTCAGGTATCCCGTAGGTGAGCACCCCTCCGGGCGCGTTGAGGGCCTCGAAGACGGTGACCTGGTGACCCATGCGGGCCAGATCCCCGGCGCAGGTGAGACCCGCCGGCCCCGAACCGATGACCGCGACCCGCTTCCCCGTCGGGCGTGGGATGCGGGGAGAGACCGCCCGGCCTTCCGCGGCCTCGAAGTCGGCGGCGAAGCGTTCCAGGCGGCCGATGGCCACCGGCTCCCCCTTTTTACCCAGGGCGCACACCGCCTCGCACTGCGTCTCCTGAGGGCATACCCTCCCGCATATGGCGGGCAGATTGTTCTTCTCCTTGAGCTTGGCCGCCGCCCCCAGGAAGTCTCCCTTTTCTATGGCGGCGATGAAGGCGGGTATGTCTATCTCCACCGGACAACCGGCCACGCAGGGTTTCTTGCGGCACTGCAGGCAACGGGAGGCTTCGGCCACGGCCTCCTTCTCTTCGTAGCCCAAGGCCACCTCCCGGAAGTTCTTTATCCTTTCCCTCGCGTCCTGCTCCGGCATCGGGTTGCGGGGTAACCGGGAGGGCTTCCTTTTCCCGTAATCGCTCTCCGTTCCGGCCATATTTACCTCCTGTCTCGGCGGTATTTTATCAACATGGATGGGGATTTTCCAAAACATATCTATTCCTCCAAAGACATGGGACGCGGCTTCGAGCTGTAGACGGCGCGCCTCTTGGTAAGGGATGTACGCCTCGATCCTTTACCCGATCGGGTCCAAAGCTTCGGCGCCAAGGCTAGCCTTTAAGATGGTGAAAAATGGAAGAGACCGGACGATCCGGCGAGACGTGTTTTGCTACGGAACCGAAAGGGCGTTTGCAACGTCGATTCAACAAAGGCTTCGCGCGTTCCTGGATGAAGGAGGTCACCATGGGCGGCCGCGCTGGATGGAAATTCATGGTCCTTATCGCCGTGACCGTCGCCTTGGCAGCCATATGTTTTGCCGCCGGCTGCGGAGGCGAAGCCGGACGGGAGGACCTCGGGGCGAGCAAGGGAGTCACTCTGGAGGAGGGCGGTGAGGTCACCTCGCAGGAAGTCGCCTTTCCCGGAGAGGCGTCAAACCGCGGGGTTTCCGCCGGGGAGGACCGGAAGTCGACCGCTCCGGCCGGCGGTTCCGCTCTACCCCAGCTGCAGCTGAAGGTCATAAAGACCGCCCAGGTGGACCTGGAGGTGGAGAAGGGAGGGTACGCGGACCTGAGGGAAGACGCAGTGGCCGCAGCCTCGGCGGCGGGGGGATACGTGCAGGGGGAATCGTCCGGTAAGGACGACGAGGGTCTGACTCACGCCACCCTGATCCTGAGAGTTCCCGCGGATTCCTTCGACCGGGTCATGCAGGAGATATCGCGCCTGGGCGAGGTGGTCTCCAGCCAGGTGAACACCACGGACGTAAGCGAGGAATACGTGGACCTGGAAGCCAGGCTGCGGCATCTGCAGGCCGAGGAAGACTTCTACCTCTCCCTCATCGGCAAGGCCACATCCGTGCAGGAAATGATTTCCATCCGGGAGCACCTATCCGGCGTGCAGCTGGAGAAGGAACAGGTGAAGGGGAGGATGAACTTTCTCGATCAGCAGGTAGCCTATTCCACCCTCACCCTTTCCGTCGACGAAAGGGGTGAGGATGGGGACAAGGGTTTCTGGAACTCGGTCGGCAGGGCCTTTCGGAGTTTCGCCCGCGGCCTGCGCGCGCTGGTCCTGGGCCTTTTCTACGCCTTGCCCTGGGCCGTCCTGGTGCTTCTGGTAGTGTTGGTGAGCTATTTCCTGGTCCGGCGCAGGAAGGGCAAGGAGAGCCAGCAGAGCGGTAACTAATCCGCGCGGGGTCGCAAGATGACCTTGTGATCCAGGAAGGTGATAGAGGCTATCTCCGCCTCCAGGACGCTTTCCTCGCCGATTATGTTAAAGAGGTGGACCTTTCCGCCTTCTTCCTTGATGTTGACCACGTCCTCCATCACCAGCTTCTCCTGGTCGCCTTCCAGGAGGTAAGCGTGGGATTCACACATCTTCCTCTCCTCCCTCTTTCTCGAAACGGATGCTGCGCACCAGGTGGTTCCAACAGCATCCGACGCATACCTCCACCACGTAACAGGTGAAGCTGCGGTACTTCTCCCGCAACCCGTTGAAGATGAAACGGGTGGGGAAGACCCTTCCGTTGTCGTAATCCAGTTCGTCTCCGTAGACGAAGTTGAGAAGGCGTAGCCTCTCGTTATGGCAGATAGGACACAGCACCTTGGTATCCTCGCCCACGTTGCGGGCTATACGCCTTATCTCCGGGTGGGCGTCGCACACGTCGTAAACGCTCATCCGTCCGGCGCGAAAATCGCGCAGGATAGAGCGCTTGCGCAGAGTGTAGTCCACGGTGGTGGCCACGTTCTTCATGCCGCTCCCTCTTGGAGACGATGTCCCGTATATCGGGTTAATTATACCCTACGTCCGCAATCAGGTTACCTGATCCCTGCTCTCCAGTCCCCGAAGGTGGCTGACGTCGTTCATCCGGCGCAGCACCCATCCCCGTTCCCCGTGGTGGATGACGTTGATAGCGCCGTTGGACTGGTCCACCCTCCAGATTCCCGCTGTGGGTAGGCCAAGCACTATGCAGATGATCATCCTGTTGATCAACTTGTGGCCCACCAGGAGGACCCTTCCCCCGTTTCGGGCAGCCAGGTCCTCCAGCCCCCTTTGCAACCTGTCCCTCACTCCCGCAAGGGATTCTCCCCCGGGAAAAGTCAGCTTTCCCGGGTCGTTCGTCCACAGGGCGAAAAGGTCCGGCCATCCCTCACGGACCTCCTCCACACTCTTGCCGCTCCACTCCCCGTAGTCCACGTCGATGAAGTCCGCCAGGGTTTCCACCTTTCCTTTATGGGGCGCGGCAATGGCTTCGGCGGTCTCCATGGAACGCTTCAACGGGCTGGAGTAGAAGGCGTCGAACGCCAGGTCGGAAAGGTAGCGGGCGGCGGCTTCCGCCTGTTCCCACCCTCTCTCGTTGAGGGGTAGGTCCAACCTTCCCCGGAAGACGTCCGCGCGGTTGAATTCCGTCTCCCCGTGCCTTACGAGTATGAGCTCCATGCGTTGCCGCTCCTCTCTTCCCGTCGTTTGAGAACCGGTCATCCCCACGTCACTCCGCCTCACCCGCGACACTTAGGATATAGGAGCGGTTAACGGTGGAGCAACGGTCGAGAGATAACGGATTCGCGGAGTGGTTTGGAAAGGCTGTCATGCGGCGCTCGGGGGAAGGGGGGTCCTACTGGCTCGCGGCCCGGGCCTCGTCCAGCGCCTCCATATATCCCAGGGTGGTGTAGTAGATGGCCCGGTCGAAATAGAGCACCACCTGGTTGTTCAATTCAAGGGCCTGATAAAGCTCCAAGTTGGTCTGGGTTAGGCCCTCGGAGATGACCTCCAGCCACAGGTAACGCTTGAGCAGGATGAGGGCCATGATCACCTCTTCCAGGCGGAAACCTTCCTGGAATCTCCTCTGCCCCAGATTCATGTAGAAGTGCCGGATCTCCTCCTGCTTGGTCTCCGGGCTCAACCAGTATCCCAACCTCTCGTATACGGCCATGGCCCTCTCGAAGAGGAGTTCTTCGGGGAAATGGTGATAGGTGGGGGTGTACTTGGACTGGCGGACTTCCTTCAACCAGAGTTTGGCGACCTTGTCCGCCCTGGTCTCGATCATCTTTATGAATCGCCTGGTGAGCACTATGACCTCCGGTGCGAATCCAGTTCCCTGCACCCTTCCGGGGCGAAAGACAGAGATATTATAACCCTTTCGTTATCCTTTTCAAATTAATGGCGTGCGTCTTGGAACGATGACCCGATCTATATGGATAGGACCGTCTCAGGTGGCGCATTCCCCCGGGTCCCCTCTCAGCTTTTCCAAGCCGTGAGGCAGGGCGGGCATGATGACTTCAAGGTTCTCGCCCGCCCCCCGAGGACTTCCGGGGAGGTTCACGATAAGGGTGGAGCCCCGGATACCGCTGACCGCACGGGAGAGCATGGCGTGGGGGGTATTCCTGAGGGAGGCGGCGCGCATGGCCTCGGCGAAACCCGGGGCCAACCTGTCCACCACCCGGAGGGTGGCCTCGGGCGTGACGTCACGGGGGCTCAGGCCCGTTCCTCCCGTGGTCAGCACCAGGTCCACGCGGAGGCGGTCGCAGAAATGGATAAGGCGTCGCTCAATGGCCCCTTCCTCGTCGGGAACTATCTCCCTGGCCTCTACTAGCCATCCCCGGCCGGTTATCATCTCCTCCAGAAGTCGACCGGAAAGGTCCTCCCGCTCCCCCGCAGCGCCCTTGTCGCTTACGGTGAGGATGGCCACCCGGAAGGGACGCCCGGTGGGATTTTCGCCCCAGTCGCCTCTCGCCCCGCCGCCCGTATCCGAGTCGTTCATCCCGATCCTCCGTCTTTCGTCAGTCCTTTTCCAGAGAGATCTTGTCCCCCGCCCTGACCTTTCCTCCCCTCACCACCCGGGTGAAGACGCCCTCGCGGGGCATTATGCAGTCGCCGGCGGCGTAATATATGGCACAGCGATCCACGCACTCCTTGCCCAACTGGGTGACCTCAAGCAAGACCTGATCCCCCACCCGGAGTCGGTCCCCAACCCGCAGGCTTGTGAGCTGGAATCCCCTGGTGACCAGGTTCTCCCCGAAAGCTCCCGGCCGCAGGTCCTGAAGACCCTTTTCCCTCATCTTCTGGATGCTCTCCTCCGCCAGGAGGCTCACCTGGCGGTGGCCGAACCCGGCGTGGGCGTCACCCTGGATTCCCAGGTTTTCGACCAGAGTGACCTCCTCCACCTCCTCCTTCTGCACGTGCATCTTCTCGCTCAGGCATACGGCTACTATCTCTCCCTCGCGCATCCTACGCTCCTCGTCTTTCGCGGCGCCTTAATCTTTGCGGCGGCCCTCCCCCGTGCCGTTCAAATGGAGATAATCCTCCGCTCCTCGCCGGTTGATGACGACCGATGTCGTGGGATCACCCGATCTCCGTTTATACCTCATTCCCTACGATAGGTCCCGGACCTACCCCCTTTTTTGCTCAGCAGCTGGAGATCGGTTACGGTCATGGAGCGATCCACGGCCTTGCACATGTCGTAGATGGTCAGGGCGGCCACGGCCGCCCCGCAAAGGGCTTCCATCTCCACGCCCGTGCGGTCGCGGGTCCTCACCTTGACCTGAACGCTGACCGCCGGCTCTTCCCGTTCCACCCGGAAGTCGATCTCCACGGAGGTCACGGCTATGGGATGACACATGGGGATGAGTTCGGCGGTCCGCTTGGCGGCCATGATCCCCGCGATGCGCGCCACGGCGAAGACGTCCCCCTTCTCCAGGCCTCCGGACAGGATGGCCTCCAGGGTCGAGGCCTTCATGAGGACCGTGGCCCTGGCTTCCGCTTCCCTGGCGGTGACGCGCTTGGCGCTGACGTCCACCATCCGGGCCCTGCCCTTTTCGTCCAGGTGTGTTAGGCCTTCCGGGCGTTCAGTCCCTCTTTCGGTCCGGGGCAATCGCCTACCTCCTCCTGTTCCGTGCGGACGGCAAGCGGCTAACCGCCTATCTGGGACATGGTGCGTCGGGTGAAGGATAAAACCCCCCCGTGATCGCTGGGTTTTCTTTCCAGAGCGCATAAGATGGCGTCCAGGATCTCCTCGTCTCCCTTACCCCCGCGCAGTATCCCCTTTATGTCCACCTCTTCCCGGGAGAACAGGCAGGGCTTCATCTTCCCGTCGGCGGTGAGGCGGAGGCGGTTGCACTCGGGGCAGAAATGCGAGCTAACCGGAGAGATGAAGCCCAGTAGGCCCTTGGCTCCGGGGAACCGGTAGTATTTCGCTGGCCCCGCTCCCGGCGGGGGCTCGGCCTCCTGCAGCTCTTCACGGCGCATCAGCCTCGCCTGTATCTCCGCGTTGGATACGAAATAAGATGAGTCCATGGCCCCGCAGGGGCTCATGTACTCGATGAACCTGACGTACACCGGGAGGCGGTCCACCAGGTCCAGGAAGCCCTCCACCTCCTCGTTGAGGTGCTTGAGGGTCACCACGTTTATCTTCACCGGGTGGAGACCCGCTTCCAGCGCGGCCTCAACCCCGTCCAAGACGGCGTTGAGATCCCCTCCGCGGGTAAGGTGTCGGTAGGTGTCCGGGTCCAGGGAATCGATGCTCACGTTGACCCTCTTCAATCCGGCGGAGGCCAGCTGCTCCGCCCGGGATGCCAGGAGGGTGCCGTTGGTGGTCAGGGAGAGGTCCAAAGAGGGACGTAGGGAGGATATCTCCGCCACGAGGCGCTCGACGTCCCTGCGCACCAGGGGCTCTCCGCCGGTGAGGCGGACCTTGCTTATGCCGGCGCGCACGGCGACCTTCAGGAAGCGGATAATCTCCTCGTAGGTCAGAATCTCCCCGTGGTCCAGGTGGGGTACCCCCTCCGGTGGCATGCAGTATATGCACCTGAGGTTGCAGCGGTCGGTCACCGCCAGGCGGAGATAGTCGATGCGCCGGGAAAAGCGGTCCACCAGGGAGTCCATTTCAGGCCCTTCCTCGAGAAAGGAACGGCAGGGTTACGATAACCCCGCCTCCATCTATTCAGCCAGTAAAGGTTCGATCCGGGCACGTATGCTTTCCTCGGTCCGGAATCCCACGAGACGGGAAACTTCTTTCCCTTCCCTATCCAAGAAGACGAGGGTCGGTGTGGCCGAGATCCGGTAGGCGGAGGCCAATTTCGCGTCATCCCAGATGTTGTGGTAGGTTATCTCCACCCTTCCCGCGTATTCCTCAGCCAGTCGAGCCAACACGGGCTCGAGATCTTTGCAGGGTGCTCAACCCGGCTGCCAAAAATTCATCACCCGCGGTAGGGAGTCGCCCTCCGTTGGCTTGATCCCGCCTCCCGCTTCGGGCGCCACCTCCTTCCCGCAGCTCGCGAGGAAAAACGCCAACAAAATTAAAAACACGAACCGATAGGCGGTGAGGGCGAGACCCTTTATCGGGTTCTTCGTCTTCTTCACCGGAAGCTCCCTTCCTCTTCAGGTGCGATTATAACACAGCGAAAGGCTTTTTCCGGTTGTCACCCGGGCATGGGGATCAGGCCGTCACGGCGCGCAGCAGGGCGGCTATCTCCCGAGAAGCCCGCTGAAGTAGCTCGGCGGCCATGCGCATGCATTCCTCGCGGTCCAGGGGACCGGGGGCGATGGGTATGAGCGCGGTGACCCCCATATCGTGCAGGACCGCGGCTTCAGGAGCCACTTCTCCCCCCAATGCCAGCACGGGAATACCCCTCTCGCGGGCTTTCCGGGCCACGCCGACGACCGTCTTGCCGCGTGCGGTCTGGGCGTCCAGTTTGCCTTCACCGGTCATCACCAGACGGCAAGAGGCCAGGAGGTCTTCGAAGCCCACCGCCTCCATTATCACCTCGATACCCGGCCTTATCTCGGCTCCCAGGAAGGCCGCCAGACCGAACCCCAGTCCTCCCGCCGCACCCGCTCCTGGTCTTTCCGCGAGGGCTTCCGCCTCCTTCCCGGCGAGGCGCGTGTACACCTCCACAAGGCGGGCCAGACCCCTTTCCAGCGTCTCCACCTCAGCAGGTCCGGCTCCCTTCTGAGGGGCGTAGACGCGTGAAGCTCCCTCGGGTCCGAGCAGGGGGTTGTCCACATCGCTGGCCACGAGGATCTCCGTTTTCCGCAGGCGGGGGTCCAAACCCTCGAGGTCGATGGTGGCCAGCCTCTCCAAGTGACCGCCCCCAGGCGGCAATTCCCTGCCCTCCGCGTCCAAGAAGCGGGCTCCTAGCACGGAGGCCATGCCCGTCCCTCCGTCGTTGGTGGCACTTCCCCCAATACCCACGATTATGCGCCGTGCGCCCCGCTCCAGGGCTCCCTTTATCAACTCCCCGGTGCCGGCGGTGGTGGTGTGCAGGGGGTTCCTCTTCTCGGCTGGTATAAGCACCATACCGGAAGCGGCGGCCATCTCCACCACGGCGGTGTTCCCGTCCCCGGCCATCCCCAGAGGAGCCCGAAGCCTCTCTCCCAGGGGTCCGGTCACCTCCAGGTACTCGATGTCTCCGCCGGTGGCTCTGATCAGCACCTCCAGGGTGCCTTCCCCGCCGTCCGCCAGGGGACAGGTCAGGCACTCCGCTTCCGGCCAACCCTCGGAGAAGCCGCGGGACATGGACTCCGCGACCTCGAACGCGGTGAGAGAGCCCTTGAACTTGTCGGGACAGATCAGGATGCACATCGTACCCAACCCATATAGGATCTTGCGCCACCCACGGCTTTCGGGTTAGGGACCTTATGCGAGCCGTCTCTAACCTGTCGATTCAGACCTCGGGATCCGGCCTCTTCCGGCGGCTAAGCCTGGACCCCATGTTCAGATGGGCAGGTTGCGAGCAATTTCCTCCTCCTCGAGATACTGGTCCAGGCGGGCGAGGAGGAGGTTCCAGTCCACCAGGTGACCGTCGAACTCCGGACCGTCCACGCAGGCGAAGCGAGTCTTGCCGTCCACCTCGCATCGGCAGGTACCGCACATGCCCGTGCCGTCGAGCATTATGGAGTTGAGGCTCACTTTGGTGGGAACTCCGAATTCGCGGGTCACCGCCGAGGCGAACTTCATCATCACCGCCGGGCCGATGGCTATAACCAGGTCCGCTCCCTCGGTCTTCAGTTTTTCCTCCAGTGCCCAGGTGACGCGCCCGGCGATGCCGCGGGATCCGTCGTCGGTAGTTATCAGCAGTTCATCGGTAACCCGGGCCATCTCCTCCTCCAAGATGAGCAGCCCGGCGGTACGAGCTCCTATGATGCCCGTGACCCTGTTCCCGGCTCCGCGCATCTCCCGGCAGATGGGATAGATGGCGGCGATGCCCACCCCGCCTCCCACGCAGATGACGTGACCGAAATCCCCTATCTCCGTGGGTCTGCCCAGTGGTCCCACGAGGTCCAGAATGGCCTGCCCCTCTTCCATGCGGCTCAGCTTGGCGGTGGAGCGCCCCACCACCTGGAATACCAGGCGTATCCAGCCTTCACCGGGGTTCCAGTCGCAGAGAGTGAGGGGGAAGCGTTCGCCTTGCTCGTCGAGACGAAGGATGACGAACTGGCCCGCCCGGGCATGGCGAGCGATGTTCTCCGCTCGTACCTTCACGGAGAAGATGTTCTCGGCAAGCGACTCCTTATCTATTATCCTGTAATCCACTACTCGACCCCCAGTTCCCGAAAAAGCCTATCCTTGATCTTCCTGATCTCTTCCACGAAGGCGGGATCCGCGTCGTAGGGGCTGGTGCCCTCCAGATCGGCGCGGCGTATGTTCTGGTTGTAGGATATGGATCCCAGGAAGGGCATGCCGTCCAGGCGGCCTTTCACCAGTTCCTCCTCCTCCGGGGACTGCACCTTGTTGAGGACCACAAACACCCGTTTGACTTTCAGGTCCCCGGCCAAGCGCCGGATGGAGTTGGCCGTCTGCAGGCTACGCATGCCGGGCTCGATGACCACGATCATGGCGTCCACCGCCCCTGCGGTCCCCCTCCCGAGATGTTCCAGCCCCGCTTCCATGTCCATGATCACCACGTCCTTGCGGGCCAGCAGTAAATGTTGGAGTAAGGCCTTAAGCATCACCGATTCCGGGCACACGCAGCCGCCGCCTCCCTCCTTCACCGTCCCCATGACCAGAAGACGTACTCCCTTATGCACCTTGGAGAGGGCCTCCGGCAGGTCGTCCACCTTGGGATTCATCTTGAAGTAGGTGCCGAAGGTCCCGGGCTTGGAGTCGGTCCGCTCGGCGATGAGGTCCTTCATGTCGGCGATGGGCACGACGCCCTCCATCTCCTTCTCGGGGATACCCAGGCTGGAGGCTAAATTGGCGTCGGGGTCGGCATCCACGGCCACCACGTTGTAACCCTCCTCGGCCAGAAGTCGCGCCAGACCTCCCGCCAACGTGGTCTTCCCCACGCCCCCTTTGCCGGTAACGGCTATCTTCAA
>JACVJF010000036.1 GCA_015711855.1 Candidatus Solincola quzhuomuensis
CCGGGGTTCTCATGGCTCGATTTTCTTCGGTCGCCCTTCTTAATAATAATATGCAATCCCCGTTTTTTAAAGAAAAACTTTATGGTTAGGGTTGAACTTCACGTTTTGTCGGGAGGGATTTGAAAAGCCTGCTTTGAAGGCCGGTTATCAGAAAAAAGAGCACGGTAACGGGCTCCAAGAACGGTTCAGGCCATGGTGGGATCGTTGCGGGTCATTCCAAGAGCTTCGCCGGCCAGGATCTCGCTCAACCTCCGGATGTCCTCGTCGGTGAAAAGCGACTTTCCCTCCTTGACCTTTTCCTTCTTACGCCGAACCAATTCCGCTCTTAGGAGGTCTATCTTTCCGTGAAGTATCCTTCGCTGGTAGGAGATCTTGCTCTCCTCTTTGAGAAGTTCCTCCAGGATTTCACGGAGTTCGTCGTCGCTTTTCCCGCTGTAATCGATGAAGATTTCGTGCGGAGGGATCCTCTTGTTTCCGCCGCTTTCCTCGCTCATGCACCATCCTCCTCGGTCGTGCGACTCACATTCCTTATTTTAACAGAAAAACCTTGGTCGGGATACGGTCCTTCGGTGGGAAGAGACCGTGCGCGCCTGTTGTGAAGCCATTCCCGCGACCGGTAGGCAACGGCCAGGCTTTTCCATCGCCTTCTCTCCGCATCGGTCAGTTCGCCTTCCTCTATGCGGACTTGGAAAGCTCGGCTGAAGCCGCGAACGAAGCAGGAGGCCACCTCTTCCCACGCCGCAGGGATCCCCGCCTCGGCGAGGGTTATGCAGGAACGGCGGTAGGAGTTCAGGCCTTCGCGGCGTTCTTCCTCGTCCTCGAAGCGGAGCAAGGAGAACAGCAGTTCGGATCGGTCCTCCAGGAGGAGGGACCCGTGTTGGAGCAACGCGCCCCCTTTTCTGAGCTGGGCGCTGCCGCAGATCTTCCGACCCCGGTATCTCAGGTCTGCCTGGGTGGAGGAGGCGAAGCAGGCCCCGAGACCTCCCCTGCCGCCTCCTGCGCTCTGGTATATCTCCGTTTCCAGCCCCAGGAGGCGTAGGGCGGCGATGATGCCTTTGGAGACATATGAATAGGCGAGCACCACGCCAGGCGGAAGATCCATTCGGGAGGGAAGCACTATGCTGTACGTGAAGTCTCCCAGATGGAGGATGCTCTTCCCGCCGGTGGGCCTCCTGACCGCCTCGATGCCCCTTTCCCGGCAGGCTTCGAGGTCTATATCGTGAATTTCTTGAAAACGACCCAGGGATATGGCGGGTGGGTCCCATTTCATGAACCGCAGGGTGGGAGGAAAGCCCCGATCCATGGCCGCTTCCAGGAGGGCTTGATCCAGGGCCATGTGTGATGCTCCATCATCCTTTTCCCAGGGAATCAGTCGCCAGGTACCGGAACCGTCCGATCTCAATTATTCACCTTTCCGAATTCGATTCGGGATCGGAGAACAAGACCTTTCTCGACCGGTTGCCGCCGGTTGCCAGGATGTGCCGTGCCCGTCTTATCTTCCGCGGGCGGAGACGCCGAGACGCTCAACCGGGCGGGTTTATGGGGAGGCCCGGGAGCTGTCCCAGCACGTATTTCCTTATCTCCTGGGGAGGGGGAAGGTCTACGGTTAGCTTTCCCTCCTTCAAAAAAGGCACGAGCAGGGACTCCATATCGCCCCCGCAAGAGCAAGAGGGCGCTTCGTCCTCCCAAGGCACCAGCTCCCTCCTCCCGCAGGCCCGGCAGCGGTAAACCTGTTTTTTCCCCGACATCTTTCCCCGCTTGGCACGGGGTTCGCCTTCCACCTCCACGATATCCAGGGAATAATCCACCACCGGCGCATTGGAAATGGACGTCCCCACGCCGTAGGCGTCGGCATAGGCGTTATAGCGGAGTATATCGTATTCATCCAGCCCACCGCTGAGGAAGATCCGCACTCCTCTGAAGCCGTGGAGGTCGAGCTCCCAGCGTACCTCCCTTATTATCTTGAGGAAATCTCCCCGGCGGGAACTGGGGGTGTCCAACCTGACAGCGTAAAGCTTGTCTCCCAGCGCCCTCGCCGCCGTGAGGGCCCCGAACTTCTCGTCCTGGAAAGTGTCCACCAGAGCCACTCTTCTTATGTAATCGTCGGCGGAGGCGTCAAAGGCCAGGAAGGCGCGAGCCTCGTCTCCCACGCACAGCAAGAGGGAATGAGACATAGTCCCCAGGGGCCGTTCCCCTATCAACTCCGCGCTGGCCACTACGGATACCCCGTCACAGCCTCCGATGAAGGCATTACGCTCGATCATGGGCGTGATTGCCGGATGCATTCGCCGAGCTCCGAAGCTGAGGACCAATCGGTCTCCCGCCGCGATTCGACAACGGGCGGCCTTGGTAGCCACCCCGGAGGCCTGGCAAAGGAACCCCAGCAAGGCCGTTTCCAGGACGGCGAATTCCAGGTACTTGCCCTCCACGACGAGCACAGTCTCCTCGGGAGTGAAGACGGTGCCCTCGGGCATGGCATAGACATCCACCGCATGGCCCTCGAGCAAGCGCAAAGATTCCTCCAACCCGGCGAAAACCGCCCACTTCCACCCTTCCGGAAGCCCACCCGCTCGGACCTCGGCCGCTACATAGGGGTTCAGTTGTAGGTATTGGAGGGCTTTGACCACGTTGGTGAAGTAGACGTCGGTGACTTTGCCCTTCAGGATGTCCTCTGGCGATGCTGTATGGAAAATCTTGTCCACCCCCCTCGCTCATACGAGCTCCGCTTGGAGCACGTCCCGGAGTTGCTGGAAGATGAAGCTGTCCGTTTCCTCGCTCAGGGAAGCCACCGCATCCCGGAAGACCACGATCTTATAGTTGCGCATGGCGGCGTCAAGGGCGGTGGCATAGACGCAGATGTTGGTAAGAACCCCGGTAAGGTACAGCGTGTTGATGCCCATCTCGCGGAGCAACATATCCAGATCGGTTCCGAAGAAGGCGCTATACCTTCTCTTGGGAATGACGTAATCCTCCGGGGCTGGAGACAGTTCGCTCACCACCTCGCTTCCCCAGGTACCGTTCACCGCGTGAGGTGGCCAGTAGTTGAACTCGTGGTCGTCCGGACGGTGCCGGTCGGCGATGTATATAACCGGGATGTTTTGTTCCCGAGCCGATTCAAGGAGTTCTCGTATCCTGGGTATGATGCGCTTCGCGCCGGGGACAACCAGCGAACCATTTTCCTCTATGAAATCGTTGAGCATGTCGATCACGAGAAGGGCGCCGTCCTTTTCAAAGCTGAAAGGCATGTTATCACCACCTTTGAGACGCTGTCTTGGCCTTCTCTCCGCAAGACCCGTCGGCAGCCATATGGGGATAGCTGCGTTCGGGCCCTGAGATCATTTTAATTAATATACCTTCAAATAGAACCACGTAAAACCGGTCGCTCCCCCGCCCGCTCGAAAACCATCTCGGCCTCTCTCCCCGTCTCCCCTACTCCTTTTAAACCTCCTCGACCAGGCGTAGCGCCGTGGTTTCGGATCGTTCACGGAAAGACCGTCCCCCTCGTCCCGTCGACCCTTCCTTTCGGTGGGGATGACAGGCCGGAATCGCGGTCTTCTGAGGCCCGGAAGGCGCCTCGCGGAAACCTTGCGGCATGGGCTACCGGAATGGTCGAAAGGCCTGTGGGCTCCCCCAAGGGTTCAAGTTGGGGGCTCGGCCGGCTCCTCGAAACCTAGTCTTTCAGGAAACGAAGGACTTCAGTTTCTTGGTTATGTCGGCTATGTGCTGGGCGGCAGAGGTGTCATCCTCCGCCTCGCTTATGATGTGTAAGGTGGGTTCGTCGGGATCAGGTAGGATCAGGACCCAAGAAACGCCGTCCAGAAAGATCTTCACTCCGTCTATGAGCTCCAGGTTCTTCCCCTGCATCTCCTCCACCAGCCGGCGCATGACGGTGCCTTTTTGGTCCCAGGAAGCCAGAAATTCCGCGGAAAGCATGTGGATGGGGGGAAGCTCGTTCACGTGCTCGGAGAGGGGACGGTCGCTGCGGGTCAGGGAGTCCAGCAGCATCGCCGTGCTGGCCATGGCGTCATAGGTGGGGAGGAAGAAGGGAAAGATGAACCCTCCGCTTCCCGCACCGGCGAAGATGACTCCCGGTTCCAAGGCGGTCTTCATGAGATCGCTGCGGCTCACCTTGGTGCGGATCACCTGGTTGCCGAAACGTGCGGCGAGTCGCTCCACCTGAGAGGTCACACTGACGGGAACCACGATCTTTCCCCTCTTCCCCGCCTCCCCCAGAAGCTTGACGAAGAGGAGCAGGGCTTCCTGGGGATGAATCTGCCTCCCCTTCTCGTCCAGCAGGTATATTCTTTCCGCGGCGTTGTCCAGAAGGATTCCCAGCTCCGCTTCCGATGCCTTTACCAGCTGGGACAGGTTGCGCAGCGTGTTGTTCAGTTCTTCTTGAGAAAGGGTGACTCTCTTCTCGTCGGTGAAACCGTTGAGCCCGAGCACGTCGCAGCCCATCTTACCCAACACGGCCGGGAGGATCATGCTGGCGCTGGAGAAGGCGTAGTCCACCACTATGCGGAATCGCCGGGCGCGCAGCTCCTCCAGGTCCAGTTCGCTCAACAGCGAGCTGGTGTACATCTCCATCATGCGAGGCGGAAAGATTATGGCCCCGATCTCGTCGATGAAGGCGCGGCGGAAGCTGGCCTGGCTGAAGTTCTTCTCGATCTCCCTTTGTTTGCCTTCGGAGATATCGATACCTTCCTCATCGAAGAAACGTATCTCGATGGACTGGGGATCGAACGCGGAGATGCGTACGTCCACCCCGCCCACCGCACGTTCCACTCGTATGGCGTACCGGGTGACCGGGGCCGGAGCCGTCTCCAGGTCGGCAACGTTGATGCCCGTGGCGTTCAGGCCACTGATCACGGCCCTCTTTATGGTCCGAGCGGCTCGGGAGGCGTCCCGGGAGGTCACGACCGTGGACCCCATGGGAAGGGTGGACCCGTAAGCCATGGCCAGGCGGAGGGCCATCTCCGGAGTTACGTCCACGTTCATGATCCCGGATACGGCCCTCTTCCCGAAGAGGGTGCGCAGGCCCTTGGACTCCCACACGATGCTGGTGTTCACGGTGGCGCCCGTCTCCACCGTCTTAAAGGGGTAGATCTTGACGTCGTGGTTCACCAGCACGCTCTCGCCTATGAGGCATTCGTCGCCGATGACCACGCCCTCCTCCAGGCGGACATTGGCCTTGAGGTCGCAGTTCTTCCCCACCACGCAACCGCGGAGGTGGCACCCGTTACCGATATAGGTATTGTCGTAGATTATGGCCCGATGGATGAAGGAATCCCTCTTTACCACGACGTTACTGCCCAGTATGGTATATTCCCGGACCTTGGATCCTCCCTCCACCTTGCAGTGGTCGCCGAGTACAGCCGGTCCCCTCAACTCCACCTCCGGATCGATGTCCACGCCCTCCCCCACCCATATGTTCTCCGCCATGCGAAATCCAGGTGGCTCGATTCTTACCTTTCCGTCCAGGATATCCCTATGAGCAGCTATGTATTGCTCGAAGTTTCCTATGTCGCACCAGTAGCCGTCGGCGACGTACCCGTAGAGGGGATAACCCTCCTTCAGGAGTAAGGGAAAAAGATCCTTGGAGAAGTCGAAGGGCTGACCCTCGGGTATGAAGTCCAGCACTTCAGGTTCCAGGACGTATATCCCGGTGTTTATGGTGTCACTGAAAACCTGGCCCCAATTGGGTTTTTCCAGAAAACGTTCGATGCGTCCCTCGGGGTCGGTGACCACGATGCCGAACTCCAAGGGGTTCTCCACGCGTATGAGGGTGATGGTGGCCAGCGCTTTCCTTTCGCGGTGGAAATCGACCACTTCGTTCAGGTCGATGTCCGTCAGGGCGTCTCCGCTGATCACCAGGAAGGTGCCGTCCAACAGGGAAGCGCTGTTCTTGACGCTGCCGGCCGTTCCCAGGGGGACGAACTCCGTGGTGTATTCCAAGCTTACCCCCCATTCCGATCCGTCCCCGAAGTAGTTGGTTATCAGGGTGGGCAGAAACTGCAGAGTGACCACCATCTCTCGGAACCCGCATTTCACCAACAGGTTCAGGATGTGCTCCATCATGGGCCGGTTTACCACCGGCAGCATGGGTTTGGGTTGATTGCTGGTCAATGGTCGCAGCCTCGTCCCCTGACCGCCGGCCATGATTACCGCTTTCATCTCCGGTAAGACCTCCGCATCTTCTTGCTCTTAAACGGAATTCCGCCGGATGTTTTCCTCAAGCTCCCACCCCCCATCCCCTCCTATGCCCCGTCGTGGGCGCTGTTTCACGAAGCGAAGTCCAGAACCAGCACGAGGGTGGGTTCCGGAAGCTCCTCGGGTGAGATGTACACGGTGCTATTCCCCGCTCTTTCCACCCTCCGGAAACGGGACAGGAAGGGTTCCTCGGTGAGGATGGGAAAGGAGCAAGCCGAGTTGCGGAAATGCATAGGGATGGCGATGTGCGGTGCGAGTGCCTCCACGACCTCCGCCGCCTGGGCATCGTCCACGGTGAACGTGCCTCCCACGGGAACGAAAAGTACGTCTGCCCCGCGTAGTTCGGCGACCTGATCTTGCCCCAAGGTGTGACCCAGGTCACCGAGGTGCACGAAGGTTAGACCCTGCATGCGCAGCCGGAAGGCGATGTTCGGTCCTCGCTCTTTCCCGCCGCTCTGGTCGTGAAAGGTGGGAACGCCCACGATCTCGATGCCGTCGACGTTCCTGGGTGAGGGGTCCCTTACGATCTCCGGGGTCCCGGACACGAGGTCCGTGGCGGCGTGATCGAAATGGTCGTGGCTGACCAGGACGATGTCCGCCTCCACGCGCCGAGGCTTATATCCCACGCCTTCCCCATAGGGGTCGGTTACCAGTCGGTGCCCGGATCCGTCCTCCAGGAGGAACATGGCATGGCCCAGCCAGGTTACGCGTACCGCGCTGCTCAGGTCCTTTTCGGCGGTGAAAGGAGAAGTCATGGACACACCTCCTTCGTCATTTGAAGATCCATTTGCCTCGCCTTTCGGCCGGCGGCCGGGAAGTCTTCGGGACGCACGGTATCGCCCGATCCCCCTACCGTCGCTGGGGTTCAGCCTTTCAACCTTCCCCTCAACAACTTTATACCCCGGCGGATGTAGATGAAACCGCTCAGGTAGGAAAAGAATATACCGGCGCAGAAGATCACCAGGCCTACAAGGTTTACCCGGTCTCGGAGGTTAAGGAGTATGAAGATGCAAATGGAAGCGAAAAGCAGCGCGGTGGCCAGTTTTCCCGTCCAGTGCACGGCCAGCTTCTCCCTTACCTCCGGGTCGCGGATCCCCACCAACGGTGCTCCCACAAGCATGAGGATGTCCCGGCTCACTATGAGCAAGCCCATCCATAGGGGCATGAAGGATCGCCACATTAGCGCCACCAGGACGCAGATGACAAGAAGGCGGTCGGCCAGTGGATCCACCGCTTTCCCAAATTCGGAAATGGTGTTGGTGCGGCGGGCGATCTGCCCGTCGATGAAGTCGGTCAAGGCGGCGAACAGGAAAACCGCCAGCGCCCATACGTGTAGCGCGTCCCGTTCGGCGTCGGAGGCGGCGAAGATAAGCCAAAGTGCCACCGGTATGAGCACAATGCGCAGGCAGGTGAAGATGTTGGCCAGGTTTTTTCTTAACATCCCTTCCTCCATGCCTTGTCGGGTTCCGCTCCGCCTCCGCCAATTTTTTCACCTGGAATCATGCATGGTACATGACTTTATAACTTTATCACAAAGACGAGTTTTCCCCTCTTTCGTCCCAAGCGGGCGGCTTTTTTGGGCGCTTAGCTTTTGGCCGCCTAGGCTCCGCCACGCGGACCGGCGCCGTTTCCGTCGACTCTCCGGACGGTGAATCCGGAAAGTTTAAAGGGCACCGTGGGCTGGCGAGTCTTCCTGCGGAGTACGCCGGGGTGCCGGGAAACGGAAAGGCGGGTTTCCCCGCCTCATTCTTGGTCGGGATGGCCGGATTTGAACCGGCGACCTCTAGACCCCCAGTCTAGCGCGCTAACCAAGCTGCGCCACATCCCGATCTTTCTCTCCCGCGATTATTCTATACATGCCGATGGCGACAACGCAACGCGGCCTCAGTTTTGTGGTTGTCCGGTCTGGGTAACGCGGGGATGGAACGGCGCTCTGTCCTGCTCCGGGTCATATAGGCAGACCCTGTTCCGACCCGTGGTCTTGGCCCGGTAAAGGGCGCGGTCAGCTTTGTCCATGAGCTCATCGCTCTCCTCCGCGTCCTCCGGAAATCCGGATATCCCCATGCTTACGGTGAGGTTTCCTCCCGGCTGATATTCCTCGTATGGGAAAACGTAATCCTGGACCACGCGCCGGATACGCTCGGCCATGGTGAAGGCCTCCTTTTTGGAGACCTCGGGGATGATGATGGAAAACTCCTCACCTCCGTAGCGGAAGACGGTGTCCACCTCCCGGGTGTTCTGCTGGAGCAGGCCGGCCAGAATGCGTAGTACCTCGTCTCCTCTGAGGTGGCCGTGCTGGTCGTTGTAGGCCTTGAAATGGTCGATGTCCAGCATGATAAAGGAGAAAGGCCTGCCATAGCGGAGGGAACGTTTGATCTCCTCCCCCAGCACCCTTTTGAGGTGCCGGATGTTGTAGAGGCCGGTGAGCTCGTCGGTGACGGCCAGCTGACTGATGTCCTCAAAGAGTTTGGCGCGCTCCACGGCCATTCCTATCTGTTCTCCAATGGCCTTGGCCAAAGTGGCGTCCTCCTCATCGAAGGCGTCCTTGAATCGGCTGGCCATGTGCAGGATGCCGTAGGTCTTCTCTCCGGATCGGATGGGGACGCACAATACGGATCTGGTGTCCTCGCCGACCACCATTTGGGGACATCGATCGTCCACGTCTACGTCCCGGCAGAGAAAGCTGTCCTCATGGCGGATCACGAAGCAGCCAGATATCGGTTCAAAGGGCTTGTCGTGGTGCTTTTCGGCGTATTCCGGGCTGTACCCGAAACTGCGGGCCACGTGCAGCATGCCCGTCTGGGGATCGATGATGTCGATAAGGGCTTTGTCCGCAGCGAATAGGCCTCGGATGACGTCGAGGGTCAAGGTGTACAACTGGTCCAACCCGGAGACGGTATGGATGGCATCCACCACGCGGATAAGGCTGGTGAGTTGGGCCACCTTCTCCTCGGTCCGCCGGAAAAGGATGGCGTTGTCCAGGAAGACGGATATATGAGGGGATATAAGTTCCACCATTCGGAGGTCATGGCGGGTGAAGCCTCTTCGGGAAAGCTTGTTGGCCAGGACCAAGAGTCCTATCTTCTTGCCCCTCGCCTGTAAGGGGCAGGCGATGAGGTCTATGACCTGGATTCCGGGAAGCAGGGAGTCCGGGGACATGTCCCGGCATGCTTCCCTGTCCAAAAGGATGGCTTTTCCCAGGCGGAAGGAGTAAACGGGAATAGTTTCCGATTGCAGGGGAAGGTTAATCCTCATGGCAGCGGAAATTTCTAGGCCCAGGGCCGGCTGCTGAGCCACCAGGAAACCGGTGCTCTCTTCAAGGATGAAGATCACGGTCGTTTCGGCTTTGAGGAAGTCGGCCAGTTGATGCACTATCTCGCCCACCACGTTTTGTAGGGACGGGCTCTTGTTGGCGCTCCTGCTGATCTCGTAGAAAATTTTCAGACGGTTGCGATCTCTTGTGACCAGCTCTATCACTAAGGCCCACAGCACGCCGGCTCCTACGATATACGCGTAGCGCAGGGCGAGGGCTTGGGCCAGGTGGTACCCGGTCGGAAGGCGTTTGAGGTTAAAGAGGATTACGGCGGTATATCCGCTGAGGACCAAGAGGGAGGCGGATATCACCCCCCGCCGCTCGCCGTAGACGCCTCCGATGAGAGGAGCCAGTCCAAGGACGAGGAAAGTATGTGTCTGGATGCCTCCGCACAGGTGTATGCCCAAAGAGACGGCGGCGACGTCGATGGCCGCCACCAGGGAGCGGTAGGGGCCGCGCAGGCTCAATTTGCCGCCCCAGGTAGAGGTGGCCGCCGAATAGAGGAGGTAGGCGCCGGCGAGGATGTAAAGGTATACGAGGTCGTTACCGGCTCCCGGGTCAGCCAGAGCGCGTTCCAGGACAGCGAGAAGGAGAAATCCCAAGGCGAAAGAGGAGCGAAAAGCGGCTTCCCTACTGGAAGCTCGCCCATCTTCTCCCCGCGCCGCACGTCCCAGGGGGTCCGCTCTCGCCATCATACCCTTCACTCCGGAAACCGCCCCCTCGCGATCACGGCAAGATCGTATTACCTGACGCCGACAGTATAATCCTCACTCCCGTCGTCATCCAGGTAAGGTTCGAAACGATGGACCAGCTCTTCCGGGACCTCGGCCAGTATGCGGTAGAAATTGTCCTGAGAATGCATCTCCAGGACCTGTCCCATCCTGTAGAGAAGGGTGAGCATTTCTCCCTTCTCCACTGGAAGGCGGATGTGCAGGGCGCGTCGGGAGGAGGTGAAGGCGGCCATCTTTTCCCTCAACTCCTGAAGCCCCTCGCCGGTGAGCGTGGAGGTCAAGACCGCGCCCGGGTAGCGCTTCGACAGTTCTTCCCGGGATCGCTCGTCCAGGAGATCCACTTTGTTCAGAACGTAGATGACCGGTATTCGGTCCGCTTGCAGTTCCTCAAGCACCCTCTCCACCGCCCTGGTCCTTCGATCGATATGAGGGGCGGAGGCGTCTATGACGTGCAGAAGGACATCCGCTTCCCTTACCTCCTCCAAGGTGGACTTGAAGGCCTCGACGAGTTGGTGCGGCAGGTGGTTGATGAACCCCACGGTGTCGGTGATCACTGCCTGGCGGTTCCCGGGGAGGATCAGGCGGCGGGTCGTGGGATCCAAGGTGGAGAACAACTGGTCCTCGACCCTCACCCCCGCCTCGGTCAACGCATTTAGAAGGGAGGATTTCCCCGCGTTTGTATAACCCACGAGGGAAAAGGTGGGTATTCCTAAGCGCTGGCGTCGTTTGCGCTTGATACGCCTCACGCGGGTCAGGTCCTTCAGTTCCCTGTTCAGGGTCTTTATACGAGCGTTGATCCGACGGCGATCCACCTCCAGTTTGGTCTCTCCCGGGCCTCGGGTGCCGATTCCTCCACCCAGCCTGGACAGCTCGGACCCCCTTCCCGTGAGTCTGGTCAGCTGATAGCGCAGCTGGGCCATTTCCACCTGGGCTTTACCTTCCTTGGAATGGGCGTGCTGGGCGAAGATATCCAGGATGAGGGCGGTGCGGTCGATGACCTTCAGTCCGACCTCGTTCTCCAGGTTGCGTTGCTGGGAAGGAGTGAGTTCCTGGTCGAAGATGACCAGGTCGGCGTCGGTGGAATCCGAGATAAGTCGAAGTTCTTCCAGCTTTCCCCTGCCCAAAAGGGTGGCCGGATCGGGGCGTTGCCTCGTCTGGGCGAGGACTGCTACCACTTCCGCCCCTGCCGTTTCGGCCAGGGACTGCAGTTCGCGCAGGCTTTCTACGGTTTCTTCCTCGCCGACCTCCCCCCAGCGCACGCTTACCAGGACGGCTCTCTCGGATGTCGTCCTTCTCTCTTCCTCGGATTGATCCATTCCCTCCACAGCGGGCCGTTTCACGGGATTCCTCGTCGCACGCTTATCCATCTCGGTATGCTTGCGGATGTTCCTATCCTGAGTTTACCAGGAAACGGAAGAAAGTTCCCGGCTGGTTTCTCGAGGCCGTCAAGTCGGTGCCGTGCCGCTTTGAGACGCCCTCCCGGAAGGGGTGCATCTTGCTCAGGCGGTCCCTATGTTCGTGACGTCGCATGCGCTCTGAGGCGGCGAAAGGTGCGCATGGGGGCGAAAGGCGACCCACCTGTCCGCGGAAGACGATCCCTTCAGGAGAAGGCGGTCCTGAGCCTTTCCAAACCATCGTTAAACCGTTCGTCGGGTACCGTCAGCGAGAAGCGCACGTAACCCTCCCCGTGTTTTCCGTAGGCCGATCCGGGGACGACAACTACGGCGGCCCTTTCCAGTAGCTCGCGGGTGAAGCTCTCCGAGGTATGGCCCTCCGGTACCTTCATCCACACGTAAAGAGAGGCCCGGGGCGTCTCGGCCCTCCATCCCAAAGAACGCAGGGTGCGGAGCAACAGGTCTCGTCGTCGGCGGTAGACCTCGCAGTTTTCCCGTACGCAATCCTGCGGTCCTTCCAGGGCGGCAACCCCGGCCAGCTGGATGGCGTTGAACACTCCGGAATCGACGTTGGTCTTCACCTTACCCAACGCGGAGATGACCCTTTCGCCCCCCACGGCGAAACCTATCCGCCATCCGGTCATGTTGTAGGTCTTGGAGAGAGAGTGGAATTCCACACCCAGCTCTTTCGCTCCCGGGACCTGGAGGAGGGAGGGGGCACGATATCCGTCGTAGGTGATCTCCGAATAAGCATTGTCGTGAGCCACCACGATATCGTAACGACGTGCATAGAAAATAGCTCGCTCGAACAGGCCGAGATCCGCGGTGGCCGCAGTGGGGTTGTGGGGATAGTTGAGGAACATTACCCGCGTTCTCTCCCAGGTCCGCCTGTCCACCGCCTTCAAGTCGGGAAGAAAGCCGTTTTCCTCTTTCAGGGGGAGCTCCACGGGCGTGCCCCCGCATAGGAGGGTGGCCGTTCGGTAGACCGGATAACCTGGATCAGGAACGAGGGCCAGGTCTCCCGGGTCGAGACAGGCCAGAGGGAGATGGGCGATACCCTCCTTGGAACCGATTAGGGCGAGGATCTCTTTGCCCGGGTCGAGGCTCACGCCGAAACGTGAGGCAAACCAGTTGGCGACCGCCTCGCGGAAACGTCTCATGCCCTGATAGGAGGGATATCTGTGGTTCTCGGGACGCCGCGCTTCAAGGCAGAGCCGCTCTACTATATGGGCGGGGGTAGGGAGATCGGGATCCCCGATGCCGAAGTCCACGACGTCCACGCCGTTTTTGACCATTTCCTCGATGCGCCTATCTATCTCCGCGAAGGGATAGGGTGGCAACTCGCTGACTCTCTTGGAGACCTTCAATGCAACCTCCTTATAGCCCAGGCGGGACATATCCTTTCCTCTCTCTTCTCCGGTGCCGGCGGAAGAGAAGCAGTCGTCCGCCAATGTTTTTCCCGCTGTTGCCGGAAGCCTTACTCATCAGCGGCCGAAGCCGTGTTCCAGCCATCCCGGGCTGATTTCGCCCCGGAACACCTCCACAGCCGGTCCGGTGAGATGAACATGACCGCCTTCATCCGCGCTTATCACCAACGTGCCGCCGGGGAGGATCACCTCCATGGAAGGTGATCCCTTCCCTAGGCTCAAAGCGGTCACGAAGGCGGCGCATGCGCCCGTTCCGCAGGCCTGTGTCTCCCCCACTCCACGTTCCCATACCCGGATCTTCAGATGCCTTTCGTCGACTACCTCCACGAACTCCACGTTTATCCGGTTGGGAAAGAGGGGATGACGCTCCAGAAAAGGACCCCAGAGATCAACAGGCGTCTCCTCCACACGAGGGACGAAGACGACGCAATGGGGATTGCCCATGGAGAGGCAAAAAGAGATAACCTCTCCCCCTTGGGGGAGACCGATGACCGTTCGCACTGGGCCGTCCGCCCCACCACCCGGTATATCCGCGGATACGAACTCCGGAAAGCCCATGTCCACGTCCACGGAGTTCACTATTCCTCCGGTCACTCGGAGGGAGAGCTCCCGGGTGCCTGCTCCCGTTTCGATGAACATGCGTTCCTTGACCAGGCCGACCCTCTCGTATAGGAACTTGGCCAGGCAGCGAATCCCGTTTCCGCACATCTCCGCCTCCGTTCCGTCGGCGTTGAAGATGCGCATACGGGCATCGCCGCCTCCCTGTGGCGGACAAGCGAAGATCACGCCGTCGGCGCCGACCCCCGTGTGCCGACGGCAGATTTCCTCCACCTGGGAAGGGTCGAGAAAAGGTTCCCCCCTCTCCATGGTGTCGAAGACGACGAAATCGTTTCCCGTGCCGTGATACTTGTAGAAGACCGTCATTTGCCCGCTTTCAGGTCTTTTTCCAGAAGATCCTTGACCTTCCTCCAGGACGCGGGAGGCCTCTGGTAAAGTTCCGCTTCATCCAGCTCGATCCAATGCAAGCCGGGGATCCTCCGGAACCAGGTCAATTGCCTCTTGGCGTAACGCCTAGATCGGCGCTTGATTTCAGAGATAGTCTGCTCGAGGGGCACCCCCCTGTCAAGATGATCCAGAACCTCCTTGTATCCCAGGGCCTGCCTGGCGGTGCGGGAAAGCTCACCCGCCTCCCGCAACGAAATCACCTCTTCCACCAGACCGGCGGAGATCATCTCCTCCACCCGGCGCTCTATGGCGCGGTAGAGGGCCGAGCGGGGCGCGCTTACGACCACTCCCTTGTATGGATAAAGGAGTTTCTGCTCCCCGCGCCGGCTCTGAAAACGGGTTATGGGTTGCCCCGTGCGCAGGTACACCTCCATGGCTCTGACCACCCGACGAAGGTTGGCCATGTCCACGCGGCGGGCGAAATCGGGGTCGACTTCGGACAGGCGCTTTCTCAGTCCCTCGGGATCCTCGACAGCCCACCTTTCCAGCTCGTTTTTGAGTCTGTCGTCCATGCCTCCGGGAGGGAAGCGTAAGTCAAAGACCACGGCCTCGAAATAAAGCCCCGTCCCCCCCACCAAGAGAGGAAGTTTCCCTCGGGCCGCCGTCTCCTCCACCGCCCGGCGCGCCTGCTCTTGGAACAGGGCTACCGTGTATTCCTGGCCGGCATCCACGATATCCACCATGTGGTGAGGGACCAGGGAGCGCAAGGCGACGTCGGGTTTGGCCGTACCGATATCCATGCCCCGGTAGACCTGCATGGAATCGACGGAGATTATCTCCGCGTCGAGAGCCCGGGCCACTTCCAAGGCGATGCGGGTCTTGCCTACCGCCGTGGGCCCCAGGATGGCCGCCACGAGAGGTTTTCCGGTTCCCTTGCCCGTTTCCGTCAATGGTGTCTTTCCACCGTGAACCGATATATGTGGATGGGCTCGTGTTGCCCTATCCCCGCCTTACGTCTCGCTATTTCCAGCTGCTCCTCAACCGTGTCCACGCCTTCCAGGTCGGGGAGGAGAAGGCCCACGCGGGCCCCGCTCTGGACGATGACGCCGTAGCGCCGCGGGTCGAGCTGGGATATGTCGTTCACGGGTTCCGGGTCGCTGAGCACGTCAACGCTTATGTCCAACTCCCGAAGCTCTTCGGGAGACACCGGCGGGAAGCGCGGGTCCCGGGTGGCCGCGCTTATGGCGTTGGAGATTATCTCCTCGGCCAAGGTTTCCCTGGTGGGTTGAAATGTGCCTATGCAGCCCCTCAGTTCGCCCCTCTTTTTAATGCTCACGAAGGCGCCCGCCCTCTTTCTTTTCAGCTCTTCGGGAAGCCCTGCCTTCTCCTCGGGATCCAATATCCGCCTCTCCCTCACCCACTTCTCTATGGCCGTCCGCGCCAGCTCCACGTGCGGGCTGCCTGTCATCTCTGACCTTTCTTCCGGCATGTTAGAACCTCCTCAGGATATTTTCCGATGCAGGGAGACCATGTATCCAACGCCGAAGGGGCCTTCGTAGGACAAGACCGTGTTTTCCAGGGCGCCGTTCTTCAGGGCTCCCCAGAGGGCGTGAATGGAACGGAGGCCGCACTCGCCGGCGGCTTCCACCAAGTCTTCTTCAAGGCGGTAAAGGGCGTCGAAGTCGCCGCTTCGGGCCATCTCCACTATGAGGCGGTCGAACTCTGCTCCACGAGGATCATATCCGGCGGGGGCTCCTTTGATCAGTCGGTGGGAAAGATCGCCGCTGGCCACGAAAATCGCCCTTCGGCTTAGCTTCTGGCAGGCCTCTCTGGAGACCCTTCCCAGGAGGAAGTGGCTTCCGTAGTCGAGTGCGGAGATGGAAAGGCTGACGATGGGCGTCTCCAGGCACTGGTCGAGATAGTATAGGGGCACCAGTAAGCCGTGATCCAGTTCCTCGCCCCTGTCCAGCCATCTTCCACGGGTGGATTCCAATGGTATAAGGGGTATCCCCTGCGCTTCGGCGGTCTCCACCATGGTTTGCGCCAGCTCCACGTCGTTTTGTTTGGATATGCGGACCTGTGGGCGACCGAAGGAGGCGAAACTGCCTTCCAGGACGGGGTTAGTCTTAACCGTGAAGGCATCCCGAAAGATCGGCGTATGCGGGGAGATCATGACCAGAACATCCGGGTTCATGGATTTTAACTCCCTACCCAGCTTCTGCATGGCTTCCTGGGTGGAGCGTACCGCGTCCAGATCCCTCCCTCCGATGGCGGGTACCAGCAGGGGCGGATGAGGGACAATACATCCGCCGATGATTCCCCGATCTGCTGCCACTTCATCACCCCCTAAGAGAGAACGATGCCGAACCGCCTCCGTCTCGTGGCCTATATCGGCGTTGCAGGATAGTGTCGCCGCGGTCAGGACGCACCGCGGAAATCCTTTCAACTGACGGGAAGCCGTTCATCTAAATAAGATACCCCCACGCTCGAAGTCGGAAACCAGGTCGGTTTACGGCAAGTCCCTGTCCCCCCTTCGTCCGATGAGGCCTACATTTTGACCGTAAAGGCTCCAGCTCCCTGCGGAGGTGATCGACACCTCCACGAATTCTCCCGTCAAATCCTCTTCTCCCTTAGGAAAATGGACCAGTTGGTTGCCACGCGTACGGGCACGCCAGCGCCCAGGGTCCTTGCGGCTCAAGCCTTCCACCAGAACCTTCTCCACCCGTCCAACCCTGTCGGCCAAGCTGGCGGAGGTCAGGCTCCGGGTCAATGTCGCCAACCTCTCCAGCCTCTCCAACTTCACCTGCGCGGGTACCTTTCCCGGAAGACGGGCCGCTGCAGTGCCCGGCCGGTCGTTGTACATGAAGGTAAAGGCGGCATCGAAGCGGCAGCGTTGCACCATCTCCAGGGTGCGCCGGAAGTCGTCCTCCGTCTCGCCCGGGAAGCCGACCATTATATCCGTTGTCAGGACGACCCCCTTCACGATGCGCCGAAGGTCCGCAACCTTGGAAAGATACTCGTCCGACCGGTAACCGCGGCGCATTGCGGACAGGATACGATCCGAGCCGGCCTGGAGCGGTAGGTGGACGTGTTCGCAAACCGCTTCAGTATCGGCGATGGCCGACATGATGTCCCGGTCGAAATCACGAGGATGGGAGGTGGTGAAACGTATCCAAATGCCCGGATACTCCCGCCCCAACAACCTAAGAAGGTCGGCGAACCGGCTCTTTCCTTCCTCCCGTCGGCGATAGGAGTTGACGTTTTGTCCAAGTAGGTTCACTTCCTTTACCCCGTCATCCACCAGCCTGCCCACCTCCTCCACCACTTCGCTGATGGGTCGGCTCGCCTCCCTTCCCCGGACGAAGGGAACTATGCAGTAGCTGCAGAAGTTGTCGCAGCCATGGGTGATGGTTACCCAGGCCCGGAATCTCTCCCTCCTTTCCGCGGGGAGATCGGTGTAGTCGAGGCTAACCATCTCCAAAGCGCACAGTGGGCCTTTTTCCGCTTCCTCCAGTAGGTGAGCTATGCGGGGATATTGCCGAGTCCCGAAAACCAGATCGACGAAAGGAGCTCTTTCCAGAAGCCGCAGACCCTCTTTCTGGGCTAAGCACCCCCCCACGGCGATGAGGGTCCCCTTCTCCTTTAAAGGACGGAGCGAGAAAAGTCGTCCGTAGAACCTTTCCTCAGCGCTCTCCCGCACGCAACAGGTGAGGAGGATGACGGCGGCGGCTTCCTCCGGGCTGGTCTCAAGCCAACCGGAGGCTCGGAGTATCCCTCCGATGCGCTCGGCATCGTGAAGGTTCATCTGACAGCCGTAGGTGATCAGCGCATAGGTCCTATCCTTGCTCATAGAACTATTTTAGCCCCCGTTGGACGGGGGCGTGGGGATCTCACTCCTCCGGAGAGTAAATCTTCCGTGTTTCTCGGGGTTAACTTCCCGGTTCGGCGTCATGTGGACCGGCGGATCGTAGGGTACTTGCGAGGGGTTCAGGAGGATGCCTCCAGACAAAACTGCAGGCTTCTCCTTAAGTTCCGCACGATGCGTTTGTCCCCGAGCCTCGCCTCCAGGGGCCCGGGACCCAGTTCCAGCGCCACCTTGCCTTGGTAACCTTCTCGGGAGAGGGATTTCAAGAAACGGTCCAGGGGAAGCCTTCCGTCGAAGGGGAGAGCATGATCGTCGAGACCTTTAAGGTAATTATTGGAAAGGTGCACGTGACGAACCTTGTCTTTCAAGGTCTCCCAGGCTCGGAAGATATCAACGCCGGCTATGGCGAAATGGCTGGTGTCGAAGACCAGGTTCTGAAAAGCGGCGAGCTCTTGCAGCGAATTGTGGAGGCTGAAGTTTATGGGGCGCCCCACCCTTAGAAGCATGGCGTTTTCCACCGCCAGCTGTACGCCCTCGTTCAGGGAGGGACGGACGAGATTGCTTCTCAGCCAGTGCGCGTATCTCCATTGCCAGAAATAAGGAAGGTGGATCACCACCACCCGGGCGTTCAACTCCTGGGCCATCTGGAGGGATTTCCTTATCTTCCCGGCGTAATCGCCCCAGACCTTTCTGGCGCCCATGAGGAAAGGGGCGTGAATGCTGTCCACGCGAAGCCCATGGCGTCCGGTCAGCTCCCTGACCCGTTGGGAGGACTGGGTCTCCTCCCGCTTGGTGACCATGAGTTCCAGCCCGGTGAACCCCGCCTCCGCCGCCAGCCCGCATATCCTCTCCAGGTCGAAGTTGAAGAGGGAGGCCGTGGAGAGAATGAAGTCTATCCCAGACACCCCCTCCCGTCGTCACGTTATAACCGTCCGGGTCCAAATATCCGACCCAAGAGCGATCCGGCCGTGGCCAGACCCGCCAGAGCGCCTGCCCATCTAGCCCAGGGGGAGCGAAGGGCGTTCTCCACCGCTTGAAGGCCAGCATCTACCCCCGAGATCATCTGCCGTATCTGGCAGGTGGCGGTTACCACACCTTCCAGACCCTCGTTGATCTCCTCCAGAGTCCGGTTGAGGTTTACGAGAAGTAGGTTCATCTGCGGTCGGGCGTCGTCCAAGTAACGGTTAAGGCTGTCCACCGCGCGGCTTAACTTGAGCGCCAGACGGATGAGAAAAAAACTGGTCAAGGGCGCGCAGATTGCAGCCACCATCAGGAGGATGGCCCTAAGAAAGGACATGATCACTCCTTTGCTCCCGTCTTATGGATATGGAACGGACATGGGTCCACCCTACCATTTTATAGGCATGGGAGCAAAGCCCGGAAGAGGAATCGGTTATCGCATCCCTTAATCCCTCATTAACCATCGAGGAAAGGATATAAAGGAGGAGTATGACCGTTTGTTCAACGCGATTCCACGGACAGCCTTATAGCCGTTCTCTCCTCGCCGTCGATGATTATGTCCGTAAAGGCGGGAATGCATACGAGATCGATGCCGCTAGGCGCTACGAATCCCCTGGCGATGGCTATCGCCTTGATGGCTTGGTTCAGGGCTCCGGCGCCGATAACCTGTATTTCCGCGCTTCCCGTTTCGCGTAGGACTCCCGCCAGTGCCCCAGCGACGGAATTGGGGTTGGACTTCGAGGAAACCTTGAGCACTTCCATCTGAATACTCCTCCTCTTGCTGCTTTCCTGCGCCGAGACCGACATCCCAAAGGTATCGCTTTTATTATAATGCCATAGATTATATTTCAATAAGAGCGTCAAAAGAAACACTTCCCGGCGTCATACGAGCCGAGCAGGCAAGCCTGCCCGGCGATCGCGGTTCTCTCGGATCCCAGCCCGGTAAAAGCATGCTTTGCGGAAAGGCAGCGGGCCAAAGTTCGAAGCTGAGTCGCGGGCCTCTCCCGGCGGTAGGAGGAAAGATCTTGGAGAGGTAGAGGTGCGGGGTCACGGTTTGGATTGAACGGTTTGGATTGAATGTTTCGTTCGGTTTTTCATTCGTGCGCTTGTTCGCTAATCGTCCTCCTTCTCGTGCAACCTCATGGAAATTATCAGCCGGTCCTTGCGCCTCTTGATGACCGGGCTTTCCGCAGCTAACCAGTAACGGTTGCCTATATCTTGGAAGACCTCGCTCAACCTTCGTCCCAGGAGCTTGAGGTCCTGAGGGCTGATGCGCCTGGCCAGCTGATCCCCCCAATTCATCTTCGGGGAGCGGTGCAGGTCGGCTCTTTTGGCCGACGGTTCATTCTCGAAGCGGGAGAGGAGCTCGTTTATGCTGATGAGGGGAGGGATCTCATATTCCAAGACTCGAAAGGCGTTTCTCTCGGACACCGCCAGGCCCAGCTTCTCGACGGAAAACTGCTGTAGCGCCCTGCCTTCGCGAATGCCCCCCAGTTCGAACCATAAAGGATGCCTGTCCTTTTGACGACCGGATGCCCAGGATTTGCGCATATCGGAGGAATGGTGGTAGAGGGTGGACAGTATCTCGGCATTGGATCCAAAAAAAATCTCCGTCTTTCCGGAGTTGAGGACGAATTCCGTGAGGATGCGGGGTACGTTACGTGGTCCTCCGGAGATGACCAGCGTGCCCTCCTCTCCCCTTTCCACTCGCGGGAAGGTCGATTGGTCCTTCTTTTCCGGTAAACGATGGGTATCGATCCGCGCCTGGATCACCGTCCCTTTGCCCACCTCTGAGTTCACCAGACGGACCTGCTCGACAACTTGTTTTATGGAATAAAGGGCCATTCCCCGTCCATGGATTCCCAAATGATCCTCCACCAAATCCCTCACCTTTGAGGTCACCCTGGCCTCGAAAATCCGGCGGTGGAGCTCGGCCGGAATCCCCTGGCCGTCGTCAAGGACGCTGACGTTCCGCCAGCGCCCCTTTTCTTTCTGAAAGGCCACGTATATGTGGGTAGCCCCAGCGTCCCTCGCGTTGCGCACCAGTTCCTTGACCACGTCTTCCACGTTGCGGATGTCCTGCAATGCCTGACGCCGCTCCGCCTCCGTGACGCGGAGCCGCACATACCCATGCCCCAGATCCTCCTCCACGGTCAGGGCGTTCAGGTCGGCGAATTTCTTCACGAAGACCATGAGGTCGTCGCTTTTTGGTTTCCCTTCCATCCCGACGTCTCGTCCTCCAACGATCTGCACGGGGTACCCGAGGATCCTGCCTCTGTCTCCATGTCGGCATTCCCTGCTCAACCTTAAACCCCGGTAGCCATGCGGTTTCCGGGCATGAGCGCTCGCTTCCTCGCCTCAAGAGAAAAAGGTGCTAGAGAACCTCTGCTAAGATATTATGAGAAACGGGCGTCGTTTTCCTCTATCGGAGGACCCCAAGGTGTCCCATCGCAATAATAAAGGGCTCGCAAGCTACAAGCGCTACGAGCCCCAATCGATTCCCTATTATGGTGACCGCTTTGTTCGGAACTTGTCCTCAGGCTCTTCCGCCGACATCCCTTTCAGACAGACAAGAGCGGAAGCTTATTTGGCGTAGTCCACCACCCTTTTCTCACGGACCACGGTTATCTTTATCTGGCCCGGATAATCCAGCTCATCCTCTATCTGGCGCGCTATCTCCCGGGATAGGGTCACACACCCCAGATCGTCGATCACATCGGATTTGACCATCACCCTGATTTCCCTACCCGCTTGAAGGGCATAGCTGCTCTCGACGCCCTCAAAGGAATCGGCGATGGTCTCCA
>JACVJF010000037.1:0-15000 GCA_015711855.1 Candidatus Solincola quzhuomuensis
TTCGACTGGAGGAGTTGCCCTTGGAAGAGTATCGGGATCTGGAGCCGGCCATCGACGAGGACGTCTACCGACGGCTTTCGCCCGAGGAGTGCGTTAAGGCGCGCGACCTGCCCGGCGGCACCGCTCCCGGGCAGGTGGAGAAGGCGCTGGAGGAGGCCAGAAGATGGCTGGAGGCCGAGGGCAAGCGCCGGCTCGCAGATTTCCTCCACGCCCCATGAGGATCTCCAAGGAGGGAAGGTCCTTTTCGGGAGAGCGTCGTTCCGGCCGAGACCTCGGAAGCTCTCCTTTTCGCCGACCGGAGGGAGGTTTTGTCCCCGGGATGTGCGGTCCCCGGCGGCAGCTTTACCTTCGAGGATCCCGGTGAGGTCAGGGGAGCGCGGAAGGTGACCGGCATCCTGCGGCTAAAGCGGGAACGACGGGAAAAGCAACCCGGAGAGCCCCCGCACTCCCCCCGGCGACTTCACGGACCGGTCGATTGCCCTTTCGGACGCCTGCCTTTTTTCTCGGTCCGTCAAAGTCCGGTGAGCGGACTCAGGGATCGGGCGAACGCTTTGGGAGATAACGCAAACATGCCCTTCGTATAAGGGTATACTATTGACCGTAGGGAAGACGTGGGCGGCACTCGATAAAAGGTTGTCGGCCTGAGGCTAGGCGATTCGTTGGACCGATGGGAAGACCTCGTGGATCGGGGGGTGCGACAAGGACATGGGCGAGGTGGAGGAGCTAAGCCGGGCGTTCGAGGAGCTGGCGGAGCTCTCCGACATCAAGGGTGAGGTGCGCTTCAAGGTCAACGCCTATCACCGTGCCGCCGAGGTGGTCAAGGAGGTAGGAGAGGAAATCCTGGAGGCGGAGGACGTCAAAGAACTGCTCAAATACAAAGGCATCGGGGAAGGGATAGCCAAGAAAATCCTGGAGTTCAAGCGCACGGGCACCATATCCAAACTCGAGGAGCTCAAGGAGGAGATCCCGGTGGAACTGATCTCCCTCCTCCAGGTCCCCAACCTGGGCCCCAGGCGCGCCAAACTGGTCTATGAAGAGCTGGGGGTACGGACCATCGAGGAACTGCAGGAAGCGGCGGAAACCCACAAGCTGGCCGAGCTCCCCGGGCTGGGCCCGAAGGCGGAGCAGAACATCCTGGAGGGAATACGCCACCTGCAGACGACATCCGGACGTCTCTCCATCCATCGCGCCCACCGGATCCAGGAGGAGATAGCCGCCGCGCTGTGGGAGAGGATTCCCGACCTGGTCCTCAGTCCGGCGGGAAGCCTGCGCCGTATGAAGGAGACGATAGGCGACATAGATATCCTGGCCGCTTCCCGGGACGGCGGAACGGTCATGGAGGCTTTCTGCACCCTTCCCATGGTGGAGAGGGTCCTCCTGCGCGGGGAGACCAAGAGTTCCATTTTCACCGACGACGGCCTCCAGGTGGACCTGAGGGTGGTGCTTCCGGAGGAATACGGGGCCGCCCTGCAGTACTTCACCGGCTCCAAGGCGCACAACGTGCACGTCCGGGAGATCGCCAAGAAATCGGGTAAGAAGATCAACGAATACGGGGTTTTCCTGGTGAAGAACGACCGGCGCGTCGCCGGGGCCACCGAGGAAGACGTCTATGAGGCACTGGGCATGGACTGCCCGCCTCCAGAGCTGAGGGAGGATCGCGGGGAGGTGGAGGCGGCCCTGGAACACAACCTTCCCTCCTTGGTGACTCTACAGGACATCAAAGGGGACCTGCACGTGCACACCGAGGCCAGCGACGGCGTCGCCAGCCTGGAGGAGATTCGAGAAGCTGCCGCGGCTCTGGGGTACCGGTACGTGGCCATAACCGATCACGCCATGAACCTGAAGGTGGCCAACGGCCTGGACCGCGAGAGGCTGCTGCGCCAGGTGGAGGAGATAAGGCGGCTCAACGCCAAGGGGGATTCTCCCGTCGTGCTCCTCGCGGGCACGGAGCTGAACATCGACAACGAGGGAGGGCTGGATTACGACGCGGAAGTGCTCTCAATGCTGGATGTGGTCATCGCCTCCGTTCACGGAGGTTTCCGGCAGTCGAGGCAGCAGATCACCCGCCGTATTCTGGAGGCGATACGCAATCCACACGTGAAAATCATCGCCCATCCCACCGGCAGACTTATCGGCCAGAGGCCTCCCTACGACGTGGACATGAAGGCGGTCATGATGGAGGCGGCGGCGACGGGGACCGCGCTGGAGCTGAACGCTTTCCCCGACCGCCTGGACCTGAGCGACGAGGACCTCCTGGAGGCCAGGAAAGAGGGGGTCATGGTGGCCATAGGTACCGATGCCCACCGGAGGGAACACCTGGGTTTCATGCTCTACGGGGTGGCCACGGCCCGGAGGGGTTGGCTGGGCAAGGAAAACTTGCTCAACGCCATGGACGTGGAGGAACTCCTCGCCTGGCTGTGGCGGGGCAGGGAGCGCCGATGAACCCGTAGGCTTCTTTGAGATATTCTTATTCAGCCAGGAAGAATCCGAGGAAAGGAGGCGCCATGTTCCTCACCAACATGGATCACGTGCCGGGTTATCGGGTGGAGAGGGTGCTTGGGTTGTGTGTCGGGCAGACCATCAGGGCCAAACACGTGGGGAAGGACATTGCCGCCGGCCTGAAACAGATCGTGGGGGGGTGAATTGAGGGGATACACGGAGATGATGCAGGAGGCGCGGGACGAAGCCATCCAGCGCATGATCCAGGAGGCCTCCTCCATGGGGGCCAACACCATCCTCAACGTGCGTTTCATGACCACCAGCGTCATGCAGGCGGCCGCGGAGGTCATGGTCTACGGGACGGCCGCTGTGCTGGTGGCGGAGGGGCAGTGAGCCTCTCCGAAACCGGCGGCACGGCGTTCTTGGTATAGGTTGGATGAAGCATATCTGGCCGAGGGAGTCGTTATGGAGATAAGGAAGAACGAGATAATCCCCTTGGGGTACGGAAAATACTACCGTTCCGACAAGATCGTGGGCCTGGAGCCCATACTCGAGGACCGTGGCCCGGCCCGGCGTACCTACGTGTACGTGGAAGGGCGCGCGGAGCCGGTGATCGCCTCACGTACGGAGGGCACCATACTGAGGGACCTGGTGGTCTCCCAGGAGGAATTGGAAGCTTCCATGGCCTTCGATCTCCTGGAGAGGATCCTCCACGAAATGGAGAGGGTGGGCCCCATGCTTAGGAGGAGTATCCGGGAGGAGAGCGGACTGGACATCGACGATATAGTCAGCCGTATCCGGAGGGTGATATCCCGGGAAGGGGAGGAGGAAGAACTGGATCAGGGAGTTCTTTTCAGCTGAGAAAAGGAGGCATCGCAGCGCGGTGGAGGAAAAACATACCCCCTAGCCCCGCATCGCGCTGGCGGGTGCGAAACGCTGCAAGGATGAAAAGTCGCGGCCGGGAAGGAGGTAGAGGTGAAGCTCGGTGAGATCTACAGGCTGGCGGTGACCATGGGCATGGAGAAGGACCCCCGTGGAAAGGAGGAGATCCAGCGGATACTCGCCGCCAACCGGGAGAGGTACGAAAAGTTGCCGGAAAAAGAGAAGCAGTTCTTCGACATGGAGAGCTTGGAGAATCCCTTCCCCGATTCACGCATCCTGGTGGGAGACCCCGATACGGATGTTAATTGCGCCCTGGTGGGCATAGACATGGAAGTCCCCGAGGTGCTGCTGGCCGATCGCCTGCGGGAAAAGGGAGAACCAGTGGACCTTATAATAAGCCATCACCCGGAGGGGAAAGGGTTGGTGAACCTGGACAAGGTGATGGCCCTGCAAGCGGACGAGTGGTACCGGCACGGGGTGCCTATAAACATAGGCGAGGCCCTGATCGGAAAACGCATGCAGGAGATCTACCGGGCTTTTCTGCCCCGCAACCATGAACGCGCGCTGGACGTCGCCCGTCTGCTGGGCATACCCTTCATGAGCATGCACACCGTGGCCGACAACCAAGTACACTCCTTCCTCAACGATCTCTTCGCCAAGCGCAAGCCGCGCACGGTGGGAGACGTGGTCGACCTGCTGCTGGAGATACCTGAGTATCAGGCGGCGGCGCGCATCCAGGCGGGCCCGGTGGTCATCGTGGGGAAAAAGGAGAACCGCGCGGGAAAGGTGATGGTGGATATGACCGGTGGCACGGAAGGCCCGCAGGAGGTCCTGGAGAAGCTGGCCGACGCGGGGGTGGGGACAATCGTGGCCATGCATTATTCGGAGAAACACCGCGAGGAGGCGGAGAAACAGAAGATAAACGTGGTCATCGCCGGCCATATCGTTTCCGATTCCCTGGGGATGAACCTCATCCTGGACAAACTGGAGGAGAAGGGGGTGCGCGTCATCCCCGTTTCCGGTTTGGTGAGGGTTTCTCGAGCCATCAGGAAGAGGGGGCGTCCGCGCAAGAAGACGTGACGCTTCGAAGAAAGATCCCTATCTCAGGAATGTCCCAGGCGGTTCCGTATTTCCCATCGATGCGGATGGTCACCTTGCCGGTCGCACATGCCTCCATGGCCATATGCCATGTGCCTGTTGTCGAGACCGAGGATTGAAGGGGGAACTTTCAGCGGTCAAGGGGTGGTCCGCGATGCCGAACGGTTTCGTATAATACAACTGGAGAACGTGTGAGCTTAAACGAAAGGCAAAAGCGAGGAGGAAGGTCTTGTGACCGAAGGATACAGGTTGCTGGAACAGGGCGAAAGGCTTCTGGCCGAAAGCAGGGTTGACGAGGCCATCGAGCGTTTCCGCCGTTACCTGGACCATTTCCCGGAGGACGTGGAGGGGCAATACCACCTGGGGATCGCCCTTTACGAGAAGGGTGAATTGGAGGAAGCCACCCTGCGCTTCCGCCGGGTTTACGAGCTCGACCCGGAGGACCCGCGTTCCTACGACGGTTTAGCCCTGGTCATGATGGAAAAAGGGGACTACCGAAGTGCGGTGGGATATTATCAAGAAGCCCTGAAGCGCGATCCCGACAACCCCGACCTCCTTAACGAGATGGGCATAGCCTACCACGAGCTGGGCGAGGAGGAGAAGGCCCTCGAGGCCTACGAACGGGCCATAGAGTTGGATCCCTATTTCGGGTATCCGTATTATAACCGGGCGCGCCTCCTGGCCGGCCGGGGCGAGTACGACGAGGCCGTAAGGAGCCTGGAGGCTGCGGTCAGCCTCTATAAGGGGGAGCGCGACAAGCTGATCGACGTCCTCTTCGAGCTGGCCGCGATCTACGAGGAGATGATGGACGACGCCAAGGCCATCGAGACCTACGGCGAGATCCTCATGCTCGACCTGCATAACGTGGAGGCCCTGACCAGCCTGGGCTCCATACACTTGGATAAAGGGGACTACGAAAAGGCCGCCGCCTATTTCGACCGGGTCATAAAACTCGACCCGGACAACGACAACGCCTACCTGGAAAAGGGATATGCCCTGGGTTGCATGGGGGAGGTGGACAAGGAGCTGGAGTACATCGAGAAATGCCTGTCCATAAACCCCCAGAACAAATATGCCCTGAGCAACAAGGGTGCGGCCTTGATGGAACAAGGCAGGATGGAGGAAGCGGAGGAGGCATTCCGCCAGGCCATAGAGGTCGACCCCTTCTATTCCTGGCCCTATTACAACCTGGCCTGCCTGTACGCCCTGCGAGGGGAACAGGAGCGCTCGCTGCGGTACCTCAAGAAGGCCCTGGAAATCGACCCCTCCCTACGGGAGGACGCCTCGCGGGACGTTTGCCTAGATCGCCTGCGACACACGGAGTCCTTCCGTCGCCTGCTGGAAGGGGATCCGGGCCAACCCACGTGAGGCGGGCCGAAAAAGGCCCCGATTTTGATTCCAATTCCTGAAAATCACTGTTAAGGGTAGCCGGCAAGCACGCCGCTTCACAGACCGGACTTCCCCACGGTTATGATGACCTGCGAGCCCGGGCTCGCCGACGCTCCTCCTGTTGGGAACTGGCGTATGACTATGCCCACCTCTTCGGGGTCAAGGGTAGGTTGATAGACCACCTTGTAGGTAAAGCCGGCCGCGGCGAGGGTTTCCTTGGCCGCCGTCTCGGCCATACCCACCACGTTGGGTATCGTGGTCTGGGTGAGGGGGCCCTTGCTCACGTTTATTACCACCGTGCTCCCCGGGCTGACCATGGTTCCCGCCTGCGGCGACTGCCCCATCACCACTCCTTGGGAGTAGACGCTGGAATAGCTATAGGTAACGGAGGGGACCAGCCCGGCCGCACGTATGGCCTCTTTGGCCTCGGACTCCTCCATCCCGGTAACCATGGGAACGGCCACCCTCTCTCCCTCGGCGTGGATGGTGCAGTAGTCGGTGGGCTGCTCACCCCGGCGGTAGGTCCTCGTCTCCGTATGCGGGCAATTCGGAGTGGCCAGAAGCTGACTCTCCGTGCACACGGTAACGGTCACCATCTCCTCCTCTTCCTGCCCTCCGAATTCCGCTTTGGGGAAGTCGGTAGGTGGTACCCCCTTGAGGGCTTTTTCCATAAATTTCCTCCATATCTGGGCGGGAAAGGTCCCCCCGTAAACGGTTATGCCGTGTACGTTGCGCATGGGGACGAGGCCCTGAGGATACCCCACCCAGACCGCCGCCGAGAGGTCCGGCGTATATCCGCAGAACCAAGCGTCGGCGTAGTTGTCCGTGGTACCCGTTTTCCCCGCCTGAGGGCGGTCGAGGCGCGCCGCCCTGCCCGTCCCGTGCTTGACGGCGTCCTGGAGTATGGAGTTGACCACCGCCGCCACGTCCTCCCGGACCACCCTTTTCCCCTTGGGACGGTTCTCCAGGATGACCTCCCCGTCGGCGTCGGTGATCTTGGTCACGCAGATGGGTTCGTAGTGCACCCCGTTGCAAGCCAGGGTCCCGAAGGAGCTGGCCATCTCCAGGGGGTTCACGCCGTTGGTAAGGGCTCCTAGGGCGATGGCCGGATAGGGGTCCACCGGGGAGGTGATACCCATGGATTTGGCCATCTCCGCTACTCTACGGGGGCCCACGTCGCGTATCAGGCGAGCGAAGACCACGTTCACCGAGCGTACCGTGGCCGTGTAGACGTTGATGCTCCCGTAGCTGGACCCCTCGCAGTTCTCCACTTTCCACTTGGTCCCGTCGGGGAAGATCAGCGTGGTGGGGGATGAATCGTAGGTCTTGTACGGTGATATGCCGCTGCTGATGGCCGCGGTGAGGACGAAGACCTTGAAGGCCGACCCCGGTTGGCGACCTCCCTGGGCGGCGATGTTGTACTGCAGTTTGCTGAAGTCCCGACCGCCCACCATGGCTTTTATCTCTCCCGTCCGCGGATCCACGGCGCAGAGGGCGGCGCTTGGGTCTCCGGGACGGTCAAGGGTGCTGGCGATGGCCTCCTCGGCGTATCTCTGCATGTCGAGGTCCAAGGTGGTGTACACCCGCAGGCCCCCGCGGAAGATGATGTCGTCGGGGGAGAGGTCACCGAATCGAGCTCGTAGCTCTTGATCCGAGGCGAAGAGGTTGTAAAGGTATTTCTTGACGTATTCCACAAAGTAGGGGGCTATCTGGCTGGGGGCTTCCTCGGGAAGGGGTTTCACCACCACGGGTTTGATCTTGGCCTCCTCCGCCTGGGCGGCGGTTATATAGCCCTGTTCGGCCATCTTGTCCAAGACCAGGTTGCGGCGCCTCAGGGCGGCCTCCGGGTTCAGGTAGGGCGAGTAGTAGTTGGGGATCCTGATCACCGCCGCCAGGAGGGCGGATTCCTCCAAGGTGAGCTCGGAGGGTTCTTTGCCGAAGAAGGTCTCCGAGGCCGTCTTCACCCCGTAGCAGCCCTGTCCGAAGTAGACGTCGTTGAGGTACATCTCCAATATCTTGTCCTTGGAGTACCTCCTCTCCAACTGGTTGGCCAAGGAGGCCTCCTCGATCTTCCGCCAATAGGTCCTCTCCTTACCGGTCAGGTTGTTCTTCACGAACTGCTGGGTGATGGTGGAAGCGCCCTGGACCACCCTGCCCTCCACCACGTTGGTCCAGAAGGCACGGGCTATGGCCTTCCAGTCCACCCCGCTGTGTTGGTAGAAGCGTTCGTCCTCGATGGCGATCACCGCATGCTTGAGGTGGCTTCCTATCTGATCCAGGGAGACCTTTTCCCGGTGCTGTTCCCCGTGCAGCTCGGCGATGACCGTACCGTCGGCGGCGATGATCTTGGAGGTCTGGTCCATGCGGTGCTTTTCCAGTTGGTCTATCCCGGGCATACCCACCCCGGTGTAGAAGCAGAAGAAGAAAACGCCCGCGAGGAGAGCGAGGCACAGGAGGAAGACGAGGCCTATGCGGAACAACACCCTCACGGTTTACCTCCCGGTTTCCACGCTCCCGGCCTTTCCGGACGCAATGATCTTGCCCTGAACATCGGCAGCCCGAAGTCGGAAATGTTTTCCTTCCCTCACATTTGCCTGGACCCCGCCGTCTTCGGCGAGCCATCCCTTTCGGCACTCGGTCCGCCTTGTATCTCTTTTCCCGATTTTATCCCATACTTAAGACAGATGGAGTGCGTCATGCAGTTCCATGGCAGGTTTTACTTCGACCTTAAGAAGCCGCTTCCCTCCATAACGGTCAGGCACCGGCACATTGCGCTTGGTATGTCGCCGCACTGCACATGGAACGAGCCGTTCTCGGGGCCCGTTCGCTTTACTGGCCGGGAGAGCTTACGTTATCCTTTTCTGGATGCGGAGGGGATTAACCGGCCGAATCCTCCCTGCCGACTTCCTGGGCGAAGCGCGGGGTCTAGCTTGGAGCCGGAAACGAAAAGACGGAGCGAGCGGGGCATGAACGGAGCGGCGAGATGGCCCTGGTGAAAGACCTTGATTACCAGATGGAGGTCATCCTTTCCGGGGTGGTTGACTGCCTGCCGGAAGGCGACCTACGGGCGAAGCTGGAAAGGTCCATCGCCGAGGACCGTCCCTTGCGGGTGAAGTTCGGGGTGGACCCCACGCGCCCCGACCTCCACCTGGGGCATGCCGTGCCCCTGCGAAAACTAAGGCAATTCCAGGACCTAGGACACACGGCCATCCTTCTCATCGGCGATTTCACGGCCAGGGTGGGAGACCCTTCCGCCCGCGACGTCACTCGGCCTCAACTGACGGCCGAAGAGGTCCGGGCCAACGCCGAGACCTATGCCCAGCAGGCCTTCCGTATCCTGGACCGGGATCGGACCTTGCTGGAATACAACAGCCGGTGGTTGGCTCCCCTTACCTTCGAGGAGCTCCTCAAGCTGACCTCCCATTTCACCGTGGCACGCTTGCTGGAGAGGGACGATTTTGCCAGAAGGTACGCGGAGAACCTGTCCATAGGACTGCACGAGTTCCTCTACCCGGTGATGCAGGCTTACGACTCCGTGGCGCTTCGTGCCGACGTGGAGATAGGGGGTACTGACCAGATCTTCAACCTACTGGCCGGGAGGGAGCTGCAAAAGGCCCTGGGGCAGGAACCGCAGAGCGTGATCACCCTTCCCATCCTGGTGGGCCTGGACGGGGAGAAGAAGATGTCCAAGAGCCTGGGCAACCACGTGGGGCTAACCGATCCCCCGGAGGAGATGTTCGGAAAGCTCATGTCCCTGGACGACCGCCTGATGCCCGATTATTTCCGCCTCACCACCGCCCTGGAGCCCTCCGAGGTGGAATCCATAGTGCGGGACCTAGAGACGGGATCCCTCCACCCCGCAGGCGCCAAGAGACGGCTGGCGCGGGAGGTGGTAGGCCTTTACTGGGGAGAGGAGGCTGCCAGGGAGGCGGAACGGGCCTTCGACCGCGTTTTCGTGGAGAGGGAACTTCCGGAGGAGATTCCCGAGGTGGTCGTCTACGACGACGATCTCCGGGAGGAGCGCATCTGGCTGCCTCGCCTGTTGGTCCTGGCGGGTCTGGCCTCCTCAACCAGCGAGGGGAAAAGGCTCATCTCCCAGGGGGGGATTAGGCTCAACGGGGAGGAAGTCGCCGACGAGGATAGGGAGGTGCCGGTGGAAGACCTCGACGGCCTGGTCATCCAGAGAGGCAAACGGCATTTTCGCAGGATAAAGCGGTTGAGGAATGGCCTCAAGCCCGTTTGACACTGCCGTTCATGGATGATATTATAAAGCTGCGGTAAACCCGCCGGGTTTAAGCCCGATTGAAATGAAGGAGGCGGTTATCTGGGCACTTAAAGTAGAAAAGGAAACGATAGTGCCGGATACCGCTTAAAAAGCGGTATTTTTAATCCGATTTAATTGACAGTGGATAATTCACGTGCTACTTTGTAGGCTTGTTGGAAACGGCGCAAAGCGTGTTCCTTGAAAACTAAACAGCGTTTCAGGTGGAGAGAGAGTGCTCCCATGAATTCCGTTCCGGTCCGTCCTCGGACGGACTGCGGCCGGTGAGGAGCCCGGATACGTTCTTCGACGTATGTAAGTCCGCAAGGACTGCGTTTTGGTCGGAGAGTTTGATCCTGGCTCAGGACGAACGCTGGCGGCGTGCCTAACACATGCAAGTCGAGCGGGCCCGTTCCATCTCCTCGGAGAAGGGACGGGTTAGCGGCGAACGGGTGAGTAACACGTGGGTAACCTACCCCGAAGACTGGGATAACCCCGGGAAACCGGGGCTAATACCGGATACCTTCCCACCACCGCATGGTGGAGGGAAGAAAGGTTGGCTTCGGCCTTCCGCTTCGGGATGGGCCCGCGGCCCATTAGCTAGTTGGTGGGGTAACGGCCTACCAAGGCGACGATGGGTAGCCGGCCTGAGAGGGTGTCCGGCCACACTGGGACTGAGATACGGCCCAGACTCCTACGGGAGGCAGCAGTGAGGAATATTGCGCAATGGGCGAAAGCCTGACGCAGCGACGCCGCGTGGACGATGAAGGCCTTCGGGTTGTAAAGTCCTGTCAGGAGGGACGAAGCGGCCTCGTGCCGTGACGGTACCTCGGTAGGAAGCCCCGGCTAACTACGTGCCAGCAGCCGCGGTAAGACGTAGGGGGCTAGCGTTGTCCGGAATTACTGGGCGTAAAGAGCTCGTAGGCGGCCTGTTAAGTCGGGTGTGAAAGCCCTCGGCTCAACCGAGGAATTGCACTCGATACTGGCGGGCTAGAGTCTGGTAGAGGGAGGTGGAATTCCCGGTGTAGCGGTGAAATGCGCAGATATCGGGAGGAACACCGGTGGCGAAGGCGGCCTCCTGGGCCACGACTGACGCTGAGGAGCGAAAGCTAGGGGAGCGAACAGGATTAGATACCCTGGTAGTCCTAGCCGTAAACGATGGGCACTAGGTGTGGGGGGTTACCAACTCCCTCCGTGCCGAAGCTAACGCATTAAGTGCCCCGCCTGGGGAGTACGGCCGCAAGGTTAAAACTCAAAGGAATTGACGGGGGCCCGCACAAGCGGCGGAGCATGTGGCTTAATTCGACGCAACGCGAAGAACCTTACCAGGGCTTGACATGCACTCGAAAGCCGTGGAAACACGGCCCTCCTTCGGGACGGGTGCACAGGTGGTGCATGGCTGTCGTCAGCTCGTGTCGTGAGATGTTGGGTTAAGTCCCGCAACGAGCGCAACCCTTGTCGCATGTTGCCAGCGGGTAATGCCGGGCACTCATGCGAGACTGCCGGTGTCAAACCGGAGGAAGGTGGGGATGACGTCAAGTCATCATGCCCCTTATGCCCTGGGCTGCACACGTGCTACAATGGCCGGTACAGAGGGCTGCGATGCCGCGAGGCGGAGCGAATCCCAAAAAGCCGGTCTAAGTTCGGATTGGAGGCTGCAACTCGCCTCCATGAAGTCGGAGTCGCTAGTAATCGCGGATCAGCAATGCCGCGGTGAATACGTTCCCGGGCCTTGTACACACCGCCCGTCACACCACGAAAGTCGGCAACACCCGAAGCCGGTGAGCTAACCCGCAAGGGAGGCAGCCGTCGAAGGTGGGGTCGGCGATTGGGGTGAAGTCGTAACAAGGTAGCCGTACCGGAAGGTGCGGCTGGATCACCTCCTTTCTAGGGAGTGCCTCCCGGGCGAGAGCCCGGGGCACGAAAACTAACCGTATCCCTCTCTCCCCTGGCGCTGTTTAGTTTTGAAGGAACGGCGCGAAAAGCGCCGTTTCCATTTGTCGGCTTACCCGCGTGCGGGACCCATGATTTACCATGTTTCCATCGCGGGAGCGATTGGAAGAATTATGATGGGGGATGATGAGGGATCAGCAGTTCGCAAGGGTGTGGATTTCCGACGATAGAGACGACGAATAAGGGAACGATACCGTTTTGTCGAATATATGTTTTGGCGGGAAAAAGAGAAGGCGGACTTCCGTTCGCAAGCACTGGAGAGGAAAGGAGAGAGAGATGGTACAGCAACCGCCGGGACCACAAGGAGGGATGCAGCCTCCTCCATCGCCTCCACCGGGTATGCCGCCCCAGGCGCCCATGGGCAGGCCGCGCGTTCCGTTGGAAACCTCCTCGTTGCCCATACCGGATATCATCGTGGCGGCAGGATCTCTCATCGCCTGGATCATGGCCCTGCTCAGCTGGTATAAGGCGAAGTATTTAAGCGAGTGGTTCGGGGTGAAACTCACCTATCACGGGGGCTATCAGTGGCTGCCCTGGATAATTTTCTTCCTCCTCATGCTCTACGCGGGGTTCGTCATCCTAAACAAGTACATGAACCTGGTGGAACTGGATCTCCCCAACGGGTTGATCTACCTGGCGGCGGGGGTTGCCGGCCTCTTCTTCACCTTTTTGGCCATCCTCATCAGGCCGGGCGGCTTCGACGTATCCACCATGAATTGGCCGGTTTGGATAATCTCCCTCATCCTCTCCTGCGGGCCCCTGGTGGGCGGCTTGTTGGAGCTGCAGCGGGGTTGACAAAAAAGGAGTAAGCCATCCTTTAGCCGACGATTCCGCAGAGGCAGGGAGACGACAAATAAAAGTCGCCAGAGAAAGGAGTGAGAGATGGTCCAGCAAGCACCGGGAGGGATGGGTACTCCGCCTCCGGGCATGCCGCCCCCGCAGCCTCCGGGGATGTTCCCGCAGGGCCCCCCGAGAAGGGGGGTAGCTCTGTCTTCGACTCGGTTACCCCTGGCGGACATGGTTGTGGCCGGGGCGGGGTTACTGGCCCTCATCTGGTCCAGGCTTGACTGGTACAAGTACGTCGAGCGATCCGAATGGTTCGGGGAAGAGGAAATAGTTTTCTCCGCCACCGGAAAAGGCGGCTTGCAATGGGGCTCGTTCATCTTCCTCCTGTTGCTTTTCCTCTTCGCCTGTTTCGTCATCGCCAACCACTTCCTGAACTTCGTGCAACTGCCCATACCGGTCGGATTGGTCTACCTGGGCATGGCCGGGTTGTCCATGCTCTTCGTGCTCCTAGGTCTTGCCGTCAAACCTCAACTATCGATTTTCGGCATTGGAACTGGTGAGAAGATGGGCATGAACTGGGTTATGTGGGTACTTATGCTCATCTTCAACGCAGGTGTCGTTGCCGGAGGGGTGATGAAAGTCGTCGAGACACAGTAAAATAGAGAACGGTAGCTTTCCCAAAGCAATTTGGAAAAAAGTCCGAGGAGAGAGAACAAAGTACTTGATTCCCGCGTTATAATAATAGTAGGATATGGGCTTGGGCGTTGGCGTGGACGCCCAAGCGTTTTCCGGAAGTACGCACCTTGAAAACTGCACAGTGATCGAAGAGGTTGTTTTAACCAAGCTACTAAGGGCATACGGTGGATGCCTAGGCGCCAGGAGCCGATGAAGGACGTGGTAGGCTGCGATAAGCTCCGGGGAGCCGCCGAACAGGCTTTGATCCGGAGATCTCCGAATGGGGGAACCCACCGGTGGTAATGCGCCGGTACCCGCGCCTGAACACATAGGGCGTGAGGAGGCAAGCGGGGGAACTGAAACATCTAAGTACCCCGAGGAAAAGAAAGCAACCGCGATTCCCTGAGTAGCGGCGAGCGAAACGGGAACAGCCCAAACCCGGCGGATGCATAAGCCCGCAGGCGTTGTCCGTCGGGGGTTGTAGGACCCGCCAGGTGCCGCTGCGGAGGCACCAGGGAGTCATAAAACCCGTCTCTAGTCGAAGGGTTCTGGAAAGACCCGCCACAGAGGGTAACAGCCCCGTAGGCGAAAGGGTCGGGTCTCCCGGCGGTGATCCTGAGTACGGCGGGACCGGGGAAATCCCGTCGGAATCAGCGGGCACCACCCCGCAAGGCTAAATACTCCCTGGCGACCGATAGTGGACTAGTACCGTGAGGGAAAGGTGAAAAGCACCCCGGGAGGGGAGTGAAATAGAACCTGAAACCGTATGCCTACAAACCGTCAGAGCGGCCTCGAGCCGTGATGGCGTGCTTTTTGTAGAATGAGCCGGCGAGTTACCGGTACGCAGCGAGGTTAAGGGGATGACCCGGAGCCGTAGCGAAAGCGAGTCTGAACAGGGCGTTCAGTTGCGTGCCGTAAACCCGAAGCCGAGTGATCTACCCATGGGCAGGTTGAAGCGAGGGTAAGACCTCGTGGAGGACCGAACCCACTTCGGTTGAAAACGGAGGGGATGACCTGTGGGTAGGGGTGAAAGGCCAATCAAACTCGGAGATAGCTGGTTCTCCCCGAAATAGCTTTTGGGCTAGCCTCGGGTGTTCAGCCGTGGTGGTAGAGCACTGATTGGACTAGGGGCCTTCACCGGTTACCAAACCCAGTCAAACTCCGAATGCCACGGCTCCAGAGCCCGGGAGTCAGACCGTGGGGGATAAGCTCCATGGTCGAGAGGGAAACAGCCCAGACCGCCAGCTAAGGCCCCCAAATCCGGGCTAAGTGGGAAAGGATGTGAAACCGCACAGACAGCCAGGATGTTGGCTTAGAAGCAGCCATCATTTAAAGAGTGCGTAATAGCTCACTGGTCAAGTGGTTTCGCGCCGATAATGTAGCGGGGCTCAAGCCCGGTGCCGAAGCTGCGGCACTGCGCCCTTCGGGGCGTGGTGGGTAGGGGAGCATTCCCTGGGGAGCGAAGTCGACCCGTAAGGGCTTCCCGCAAGGGATTAATCGATGGACCGCAGGGAAGA
>JACVJF010000037.1:17500-21512 GCA_015711855.1 Candidatus Solincola quzhuomuensis
CACCAATTCGTTAACCGTGAGGGTGACCTCCTTTATTCTCTCCATCTCCCTCCCGGTGAGCCCGGAGATTTCTGCCGCTTCCTGGAAGGAGAGATAACGGTCGGAGGATTCCAGCTTGGTGGATACGTCCAGGATGGGTCGTTTCAGGACTTGGCCCGGGGTGGGCATTTCGAGAAGCCCCAATTCTTCGAGATTTAGGGTTCCCTCCTCGATCCTTCTGAACACGGAAGAGCCCTGAGGGAGGGAATTCCGGTAGATGATCTCCAGGGGGACGAGGAAGCAGACCCTCTCCTTGCGGTAAAGAGAGTAGTCGTAATTTCCTTCTCTTTTTTGGGGTGGCAAGACACGTACGCCGCGGAACTGGAGGACGCCCGTCGGCTTCTTCAGCTCATCGAGACCCACGACTCGGTCGTCCTCCACCAGCCCCAGATAGTGAGTCCTGACCCCCCGGTTTTCCAGTTCCTCGAAGAAATAGGCGGTAGCCAGGCATATGGACATACCCTTGCCCTCTATGAGGTCCGGCATCTCCCCCCAGTCGAAGACGCTGTAGCGGTCGGAGAAGACGAACCTCCCGATGCCCGTCCTCTCCGCGGTGGGCGTCTCCAACCAGACAAGGTCCTTCACGCTTCCCATCGACCGTTCCCTCCCGCGACGAAATGAGACGCTTCGACGACGCGCTGACGCTCCCCGCGGGCTTTGTTGTCCTTGCGTGAGAGCGGCAGTCGGAGATACGGTGCGTTCAGGACGTCTTCCCCGCCGTGCTGATACCGAAGACCTTGTACAGCGGGCAGTACCCGGAGGCGACCGAGGAGAGGAGCATCCCGGCGCCGCATCCGGACACAACTCCCAACTTTCCCTCCTTTTTCCATCCCAAAGCCAGTAGGGCTACGGCCAGAACGGCTCTCCCTGCCCTGTCCAGGGTACCCACGTTCTGCTGCATACCGTTCACCTCCCAAAGAAGAAAAACGCTGCGGCCGACGTAAGAAATTATAAGCCATGTGCGAGAGAGGATACCCCCGTTGTGGGCAAGATAGGAGCCTCCGCTCCGTGGGCACTCCACGTTCGATTCGTCCGGCCAAAAGAAAGACGCTGAACGGCGGCGGGCCGTGAGACGAAGAAAGAATTCCCTTTGTTACAATGAGGGAAAGCGAAGGCTCCGGAAAGGAGAAACTTGAAAGTAGCCCTTTTCCAGTTCGCCGCCAATGCCGTCGGGAAGGTCCCCGCGGTCCTCGAGCATATGCTGGGGCTGGTCTTCCAGAACGCCCTGGTGAAGGCAGCCGGACTGGATGTCGTGGACCTCACCCCACTGCCCAGGGAAGGGGAGATAATCACCTTGGCGGGAACCCTGCCTCCCGAGCAGGTGGATGAGTCGGCCAGCCGGGTAGGGGCGGGGGCCGCCGTCTGGGGAGAGCTGGCCTTCAAGCCGGAGAACAGCCCCGTTCTCGAGGAGATGGAGATAGGTATGCGGGTCCTTCGGGTCGGCACCGGGGAGCCCCCTTCCACGTTCTCCTTCCGCTTTCGGGCCATGCGGGGTGACGTCCGCTCTACGAGCCTGAGCGTGGACGTGGCCGCCCTGGAGGATTTGGTGGAGGAGATGGTGGCCGCGGTCTGCGGCGAGCTAGGGATAGAGGACGGGAGCCTGCGGGTGGACCGCATCGGGGAGGGCCTCTCCCTTTCCGACCGGGCCCTGGTCTATTTCGTCTATGCCTTGCGCCTGGTGGCGGACAAGGAGGCGAAGATAAAGCTGTACCGCCGGGCCATATCAGCGGATCCCCGTTTCGCCCTGGCCCACATAAACTTGGCCCAGGTGCTCCTGGGGGAGGGCCGTTACGGGGAGGCCATGAACGCGCTCCTGCGGGCCCACGTCCAGCTTAAGGGAAGCGAGGCCGAGCCAGACATCCTCAATCTCCTTGGGGTGGCCACCATGAACCTGGGCATGTGGGAGGATGCGGTGAGGGTCTGGAAGCGCTCCCTGGAGCTGAGCCCGGGTCACCCCGAGGTGCTTTGCAACCTGGCCTCCGCCTTCGCCATGCGGGACATGCTCGCGGAGGCCGAGGATCATTACCGGCGGGCACTGGAGGGCAGGCCGGACTTTCCTTTGGCCTGGTTCTCGCTGGGTAAGGTCATGGTTCAGGAGGGCAAGTACGCGGCGGCCGAAGAGGCCGTGTACCATTACATCGACCTCTGCCCCGGGGACCCCTGGGCTTATTTCCTACTGGGGACCTGCCAAATGGAGTTGGGCAAGGTGGAGGAAGCCCGTTTCTCCCTTTCCAAGGCGGTGCAGCTCGACCCCAGCGGAGAGGTCGGAAAGTTGGCCAGGAGTAAGCTGGAAGGTTGACCTCCGCTCAGCTTCCCCGATAACTCGGCTTGCGGTTCTCCAGGGCGGCGCGGACCGCTTCCTTGTGATCCTGGGAGACAAGACAGAGGGTCTGGGCTATGGCCTCGAACTCCAGGGCCGTCTCCGGGTCGGAATCCCAGCAGCGGTTGATGACCTGTTTGGCCATGGCGATGCCCAGGATGGGTCCGGCGGCCAACTCCGTAGCCAGCCTCTTGGCCTCCGGAAGCACCCGGTCAGTCGGAAGGACATGTTCCACCATCCCCAGCCGGTGAGCCTCCGCGGCGTCGATGGTCTTCCCAGTGAAGATGATCTCCTTGGCGTGGCCCAAGCCCACGAGGCGAGCCAGGCGTTTACAGGCTCCGAGATCGGGGATGATGCCGAACTTTATCTCCATCAGATTGAATTTGGCTTCCTGGGAGGCGATGCGGATGTCGCAGGCCAGGGCGAGTTCCATGGCCCCCCCGAAGGCCAGGCCGTTCACGGCGGCGATCACCGGTTTGTCCATCATCTCATAGGCCAAGTATGTGCCCTGCACGCCTTTCAGGAAGGAATGGATCTGCAGGGCGGTGAGCTGGGAGAGCCCGGCGAAGCTGCCCAAGTCCAGCCCGCTGGAGAAGGATTTCCCGGCTCCGGTGATGACCACCGCCCGAACCTCGGGGTCGTCCTGAAGCTCCCGAGCCGCCAGGCCCAGCTCGGTGAACATGGCGTGGTTCATAGCGTTGTGTACCTCGGGCCTGTTGAGGGTAAGGACGGCCACCCCGTCCTCTTTTTCGATGTTCAGGGTCTCGTAGGTCATTTTTCCCTCCCTTCCGGAATCCGCCTCTTAGGCCGATTTTATCCGCCCGAGGGTATTTTCTCCACCGCTTGCGAAGAAAGCGTGATAGGGAGAGGGAAAGAGGGGTAGTGCAGCGCCCGTAACCGCCGGAATCACCGAGTCGGCCAGTACCTCCTGTTATAATGGGTGAGGAGGTGAAGGACTTGCCGGTATACGAGTACAAGTGCGGAGCCTGCGGTCATACCTTCGATCTCATCCAGCCCATGGATGCGGAGAGGACGGCGGACTGCGAGAGGTGCGGGGCCCAGGCCAAGAGGGTTTTTAGCCCGCGCATTGCCATCCGTTACGAAGGTTGGGGTTTCAACGCCACCGATAAACTCCTGCCCGAGAGCAGCAGGGTCAAGCGGGACTTCAAGCAATTGAGGGAGAAGGCAGAACAGCTTATAGACGAGGACTTCACGCCCTGAAACCCGCCATTTCCGCAAGTTCCGCCGTTTAACGCGCATAAGGCCGTTCCACCCCGCCTTGGGGGCCAAGTATCTGCAGGTCGAAGGGGGCATCGGGGTACGAGACTCGCTTTTCCCGGGATGTTTGAGCGAGGTCTTTCCGCAGGCCGGCCGTCTCCGCTCAGGACCAGCCCAAGAGGAGCCGCACCACGTTCAGCTTACGAAAGCGGCTACCGACCACAGGCCAGGTGAGCTCCTCCTTGGGCAGGTAGAGCCGTCGCTCCAACTTCTTGCATTCCACGTGCAGCTTGGAAAGCTCGTTCAGTTGGAGCTTGGGATCGTCCAGGGCCAGGATGTCGTCGACCATCTTGAGAAGGGATATGGTGTCCCTCAGCCGTCGCTCGTTCATAGCCGCCTGCCGGGGGGAGAAGAGCCCGTTCTTGGCCTTTATCT
>JACVJF010000038.1 GCA_015711855.1 Candidatus Solincola quzhuomuensis
GAGGATGTCGGCGATGTCCTCCTCCGTCACCTGGAGCTGGTGCGAGCCGAGGGGCATCTTCCACTCCTCGAGCTCCTCCATCTCGCTGAGGATCTCCTTCTCGCGATCCCGGAGCGCGGCCGCCTTCTCGAACTCCTGGGCGGCTATGGCCGCTTGCTTCTCCTGGCGCACCTTCTGGAGCTTTTCCTCCAGCTCCCGGAAGTCGGGAGGGGCGGTCATGGCCCGGATACGAAGCCGGGAAGCCGCCTCGTCGATAAGGTCTATGGCCTTGTCCGGCAGGAAGCGGTCGGTGATATACCGACTGGCCAGCTTGGCCGCCGCCACCAGGGCTCCGTCGGTTATGGCCACCCGATGATGTGCCTCGTAACGGTCCCGCAGCCCTTTGAGTATCTCGATGGTCTGCTCCACGGTGGGTTCCTCCACCAGGATGGGCTGGAACCTCCTCTCCAGGGCAGCGTCCTTCTCCAGGTGCTTTCGGTATTCATCCAAGGTGGTGGCCCCGATGGTCTGGAGCTCCCCCCTGGCCAAAGCCGGCTTGAGGATGGACGCCGCGTCGATGGCCCCCTCGGCGGCTCCGGCGCCCACCAGGTTGTGCAACTCGTCGATGAAGAGGATGATATCCCCGCGGCTGCGGATCTCCTTTACCACCTTCTTCAGCCGTTCCTCGAAGTCGCCACGGTAGCGGGAGCCGGCCACCAGGGCCCCCAGATCCAGGGTGTAGAGCTGCTTCCCGGCCAGTATCTGGGGTACCTCGTTGTTGACTATCTTCTGGGCGAAGCCCTCCACCACCGCCGTCTTGCCCACCCCCGGCTCGCCTATGAGGACCGGGTTGTTCTTGGTGCGGCGGGAGAGGACCTGCATGACCCTCTCTATCTCCTTTTCGCGCCCTATTACCGGGTCCAACTTGTTCTGCATGGCCAGCTGGGTCAGGTTGCGTCCGAACTGGTCCAACAGGAGGTTGCCCTGAGGCGCGGGCTCGCTCGCCTGCGAGGTCTCCCGGGGACCGGCGGAGGCCCCGGTGAGCAGCTGGACTACCTGGTTGCGCACCCGGTCGAGGTCCGCTCCCAGCTTGGTGAGGACCTGGGCGGCAACCCCTTCGCCCTCTCGGATGAGGCCCAGGAGTATATGCTCCGTGCCGATATAGTTGTGCCCGAGCTGGAGGGCTTCGCGCAGGGAAAGCTCCAGTACCTTCTTGGCGCGGGGGGTGAAGGGAATGTGTCCGGTAGGCGCCGTGCTTCCTCTCCCGATTATCTCCTCCACCTGGTTGCGTACCGCCTCCAGGCTGATGCCCATGGACTCCAGAGCCTTGGCGGCTACGCCCTCGCCCTCCTGGATGAGGCCCAGAAGCAGGTGCTCCGTGCCTATATAGTTATGATTGAGCATGCGGGCTTCTTCCTGGGCCAGGACCACCACCCGCCTTGCTCGATCGGAGAATCTCTGAAACACCTCTTATCCCTCCAAATCGACGTTGAATCTATCTTAATTATCACACCTTTTATAACCTTTTCAAAGACGGTTCGCCATGCCCGAAGTCAACTCCTCCCTGTCCCCTCCGCCCAGTGAAAGTTCTTTTCCTCCAAGAACTTCGACCGCCTCTTCCCTTTGCTTGACTTTCCCGAGGGTGGTGGCTTCCAACCGTAAAAAGCTCCTGCCGTCTCCTGCCCCAAATCCTTGGCATCTTCGCAAACGGGCCGGGACGACGGGGCAGATCGCGTGTAGCTTAAGGAGCGAGACCGTCATCCGCCAGCCCGGCTAAGAGCAGGATACCGCCTTTACGTGAAGGGTCACCCCTCGGGGCGCAGGTGAGGAAAGAGGATGACCTCCCGGATGGAGTGGGAGTCGGTGAGAAGCATCACCAGCCGGTCGATGCCCAGCCCCAGTCCGCCCGCGGGGGGCATGCCGTATTCCAGGGCGCGCAGGAAGTCGTAGTCCACCGCGTGGGCTTCCGCATCCCCACGTTCGCGCATCCTGGCCTGCTCCTCGAAGCGTATCCGCTGGTCTATGGGGTCGATGAGCTCGGAAAAGGCGTTGGCTATCTCCCTTCCGGCCACGATGAGCTCGAACCGCTCCGCGAGGAAGCGATCCGAACGGTGTGCCCGGGCCAGGGGTGACACTTCCCGCGGATAATCCATGACCAGAGTGGGATCCCAGATTTCGGGTTCCACCAGCTTCTCGAAGAGTTCGGTGGCGATCTTCCCTGGCCCCCACCCCTCCTCGACGGTAATTCCGCGCTTTTCCGCCAATTCCTTCCATCTAACCGGGGGAGTCGTCGAGTCCAGCTCCTCACCCACCGCATCGCTCACCGCCTCCAGCAGGGTAACCCTCCGCCAGGGAGGGGAAAGATCGAGTTCCGAGCCCTGGTAGGTGAAACTGGTGTTGCCCTTTACCCCTTTTACGACCTCGACGAGCATCTCCTCCAGGAAGGCCGCCAGGTCCAGGTAATCAACGTATGCCCAGTAGAACTCGAGCATGGTGAACTCGGGATTGTGCTTGTAGGAAATCCCCTCGTTGCGGAAGTTGCGGTTGATCTCGTAGACCTTCTCCAAGCCACCCACCAGGCACCGCTTTAGGTACAGTTCGGGGGCGATGCGAAGGTAGAGATTCTCCCCCAGGGCCTGATGATAGGTTACGAAGGGTCGTGCCGCCGCCCCTCCCGGTATGGGGTGCAGCATGGGCGTCTCCACCTCCAGAAACCCCCGCTGGTCGAGAAAGCGCCTGATCTCCTTGACCGTCTTAGCCCGTACCAGGAGCTTCTGCTTGACCTCGGGGTTAACCAGGAGGTCCAGATACCTCTGCCGGTAGCGGAGTTCGATGTCCTTTAGTCCGTGCCACTTCTCGGGGAGGGGTCGGATGCTCTTGGAAAGCAGTTTGAACTCACTGACCCTTACCGTAAGCTCCCCCCGACGCGAGCGGAAGACCGGTCCTTCCACTCCGATCCAGTCCCCTACGTCCAGTTCCTGGAAAAGCTCGTAACCCGTCTCGCCCAGGGAATCCACGGACGCCAGCAATTGAAGTTTTCCCCAACCGTCGAGCAAATCCGCGAAGCAGGCTTTCCCGTGACGGCGCAAGGCCATCAGCCTTCCGGCCAGCGAAGCCACGTAATCGCTCTCTTGCCCTTTTTCCAAGTACTGGAAACGTCGGCGGATTTCCTCTGTGACGTCTCGGCGGGGATATCTCCAGGCATAGGGCTCGATTCCCTTCGCCCTCCATTCCTCCAGCTTCTCCAGGCGCCTGATGACCAGTTCGCTCTCGCCCCGGAAAGCCGGATGGATCGTACGCTCATCCAATGCATCCACGCTCCATGGGCACGATCACCGCTCTATGCGCAGGATACGGTACTTTATCACTCCCGAGGGGACTTGAACGTCCACCACCTCACCCGCGCCGCGCCCCAGTATCGCTTTCCCCACCGGGGACTGGTCTGATATGCACTCGCGGCCGCCGCGGGCCTCCGCCGCGCTAACCACCCGCAGACGTAGCTCCTCTCCCCTCTCCAGGTCTTCCAGGTACACGGTGGAGCCGATGGTGACCTCGGAGGCGTCGATGTCCTCCTCCCGGATTATTCGGGCATTGTCCAGGATATATTCTATCTCCACGATACGGCCCTGGACGAAAGCCTGCTCGTGCTTGGCGTCCTCGTACTCGGAATTCTCCATGATGTCGCCGAAGGCACGCGCCTGCTCGAGCCGCTTGGCCACTTCCCACCGCTTGACATTCTTGAGGTACTCCAGTTCCTCCCGCAGCCTCCTCATACCGTCTTCGGTTAGCACGATGTCCTCTTCCTTTTCCTCCCGGTAATCTCCCGGCAGGGAAGGCCTGTAATCGTCATATTCCATGCCTTTACCTCTCCGTCATCGTTGGATTTGCGCGGAACACAAGGATAACAAGAACGTATTATAGGGCAGCGCCAAAGGGCAGTCAAAAAAACCCGCGGCGACCCGACCCCTCCCCACGTCCCGCATCCGCCGCGGTACTCGGGGAGGTCCTCCGTTTTTGAACCACGAGGGGCCGAAAGACCGAGAGGACGCCGTCTTTCTCTTATCCGCCTTTCTTGCCCGCTTTCTGCGGCTCCCATCACCGAGGGTCTCGGGGCATATCTTTTACCTCCCCTCCAGTAGGCGCGGATTTTCCTTTGCCCGACGCCGGCGGGGGAACATGAGTGTATAATTATCTTCTGGCGGTACTCGGAAACCGGAGACGGGAAAGAAACATGAAAACACCACTACATGCCTTTTTTCGCCCCTCCGGAGTGGCGGTAATCGGGGCTTCGGAAAAGCCGGGGAAAGTAGGCAGGGTGGTGCTGGAGAACATCATCAAGTCCGGTTTCCCGGGAGCGGTCTATCCCGTGAACCCCAACCACGAGTCCGTGTTCGGCCTCCCCTGTTATCCCTCCGTTTCCCGTATCCCGGAGACCCCGGACCTGGCGGTGATCATCGTGCCCGCCCCGTCGGTGGTAGAAGTGCTGGAAGAATGCGGGAACAGCGGGATACCTGCCGCGGTAATCATCTCCGCCGGCTTCAAGGAATCCGGCCGCGATGGTTACCGGAGGGAGACGGAGCTACGGGAAACGGCTCGCCGCCACGGCATCAGGGTTCTGGGCCCCAACTGCCTGGGCCTTGCCGACACCTTCACACCCCTGAACGCCACCTTCGCCACCCGTTCGCCCCTCCCGGGAAACGTGGCTTTCATGTCCCAGTCCGGCGCGCTGTGCACCGCCGTCCTGGGATGGTCGTTGGAGAACCACCTGGGATTCTCGCGTTTCATCAGCCTGGGCAACAAGATGGACGTCGACGAGAGCGACGTGCTCGAAGAGCTGGAAACGGACGACAATACGTCGGTGATCGCCGCCTACTTGGAGGGGGTCAAAGACGGGGAGCGCTTCCTGGAGACGGCGGCGCGCGTGGGGCGAAGCAAGCCGGTCGTCGTCCTCAAGGCCGGCGTCACCCAGGCGGGCGCGCGGGCGGTCTCTTCCCACACCGGTACCCTGGCCGGTTCGGAGAAGGCCTACAATGCCGCCTTCCGCAGGTGCGGCGCTCTGCGCGCGGAGACGGTGGAGGACCTCTTCATGCTCTGCCGGGGCTTCTCCTCCCAACCACCCCCACGGGGTCCCAAGGTGGGAGTGATCACCAATGCCGGCGGACCGGGCATCATCGCCTCCGACGCCCTGGAGCGCGCCGGCCTTTCGCTGGCCTCCTTTACCGAGGAGACGGCCAAGGCGCTGCGCCACGGGCTTCCCGAGGCGGCCAGCGTGTACAACCCGGTGGACGTCCTCGGCGACGCCGGCCCGGAACGCTACCGCCTGGCGGTGAGCAGGGTCCTCCCCGACCCCGGCGTGGACGCGCTCTTGGTCATCCTCACCCCCCAAGCTATGACCGAGGTGGAAGAGACGGCACGGGTGGTGGCCGAGGAGGCGCGCGGCGCGGAAAAGACGGTGTTCGCCGTGTTCATGGGGGGAGAGGAGTCCTCCCGAGCCGAGGAGATACTCAGGGAGGCCGGCGTACCCAATTTCCAATTTCCGGAAGAGGCGGTGAGGACCCTCAAGGCCATGCGGGAATACACCGAATACCTCGCTCGGCCGCGCCGCACCCTGGTGCGCTTCGACGTGGACCGGGGGAAGGTCCGCGAGACCTTCGACTCCGTCCTGGCCCAGGGCCGCAAAGAACTGGTGGAGGTGGAGGCCAGGGAAGTGCTGGCCTCCTACGGACTGCCGGTGGCCCGTACCCGCCTGGCCACCAACTTGGAGGAGTGTATCCGCGCGGCCAGGGAGATCGGCTACCCGGTGGTGTTGAAGATAGCCTCGCCCCTCATCCTGCACAAGACCGACGTGGGGGGCGTGGTGGTGGGCATCCGCGACACCGACGAGCTGGTCAACGCCTATGAGGCGGTGACCTCGGCGGCGCGCAAGTTCGTTCCCGCCGCCTCCATCTGGGGAGTCCTGGTCCAGGAGATGCTCCCACCTTCCCGGGAGCTGATCGTGGGCATGAGCCGGGACGCCCAGTTCGGACCCCTACTCATGATAGGGTTGGGGGGCATATACGTGGAGGTGCTGGGGGACGTCAGCTTCCGCCTGGCGCCGGTGAGCGAGGAGGAGGCGCTGGAGATGCTCCGCGAGCTGAAGAGCTACGGTCTGCTCAAGGGCACCCGAGGGGAGAAGGCCGCGGACATCGAAGCCGTCGTGGAGAGCATACTCCGCATCAGCCAAATGGTCATCGATTTCCCGGAGATAGCCGAGATGGACATAAACCCCCTGCGCGTGCTGGAAGAAGGCAAGGGATGCCTGGCCGCGGATGCCAGGATAGTTCTCAAGGAGTGAGCGAGATGGTTTACCTCTACCTGACCTCGCAGCAGGGCCTTGCCGGGCTGCACACCCTGTGCATCGGACTGGGTATGCGCTTCCGGGAGGACGGCTTCAGGGTGGGGTACATCAAGCCCCTGGGCCACCGCTACCACCAGGAGGAGGGAATGGTGACCGACGAAGACGCCGCTTTCATGCGGCGCACCCTCGAACTGGAGGAGGACCTCTCCGACATCTGCCCGGTGGTGTTCACCCCCAAGCTGGTCAATGAAGCCCTCAAGGGAGAAGCCGGCGACCTCATGGCCCGGGTGAGAGGGGCTCTTTCCCGTGTGGAAAAGGGTAAGGATCTGATTCTCCTACAGGGTGCCTACACCTCCCTGCAGGGAAGGATGCTGGGCATCTCCGCATTCGAGTTGGTCCCCGCCCTCGGGGTTCCGGTGCTCCTGGTGGAACGTTTCAACGACGCCTACCTGGCCGACAACGCCCTCTTCGCAAAAGACCGCTTCGGGGAAGCCCTGCTGGGGGTGATCTACAACATGGTCCCTCCCAATCGGGACAGCTTCGTGCGCGAGTACCTGGTGCCCTACCTGGAAAATCGCGGTATACCGGTCCTGGGCGCGCTTCCCCACGAGAAGCGGTTGGCCTCCATCAACGTGGCCGACCTGGCCAGGCTCCTGGGCGGGAAGATGCTCTGCGGAGAGGAGTGCGGCGGGGTTATGGTGGAGGACCTCGTGGTGGGGGCCATGAGCCAGGAACACGCCCTCTCCGTGTTCCGCAAGCGCCGCAACTATTGCGTAGTCACCGGTGGCGACCGCAGCGACATCCAGCTCGCGGCCATGGAGGCGGGCGCTAGCTGCCTCATCCTCACCGGGAACCTCTATCCCAGCAGTATCATCCTGGGCAAAGCAGACGAGATGGGCATCCCGGTTATCCTGGTCGGTACGGACACCTTCACCACCGCGGAGCGGGCGGAGATGATCATCCGCAGCGCCCGTACCCACGAGGAGAGCAAGCTGGAAAGACTGCGCGAGCTCATCCGGGAGTTCGTGGACATGGACCGCCTTTACGAGCTGGCCGGTATCGGGCCAAGAGGCGCGACCGCTTGAACAGGTCGTCGTCGTACTTGCTACCGCAAACGGTCTAGACCCTAATCGCAGTGCGGATTTTCGACTCGCTTTATTTCCATGAAATGGAATAAACCATGCCGACGGTAATCCCCGCCAAGCGCCTTCTCAACGGTCAAGGGCCACCAGCAGGGGATAGGGGTTGACCGGGCCGCCGTGGTTCGGGTGCCATTCGAAATGCAGGTGAGGACACCCTCGTGCGTTCCCCGTGTCCCCCACGTATCCTATGACCTGCCCCGCTCTCACCCGCCCCGAAGCGGCGAAACCCTGGAGGTGCATGTAGTAATAGAGATGGCCGTTATCTCCGTGCAGGGCTATATATAAACCCGCATTTCCTCCGGACCGCTGCTCTACGACACCGCTGGTTATGGCCACGCAAGGAGTCCCGTAATTGGCCATGACGTCACAGCCCTTGTGGGTGCGCCCAACCGCTCGCGGCGCCCCCCAGTCGTTGACGAAACTGTGAGGCCCGGCCACGGGGAAGTAAAGGCCGTTCACCGGCCCAATGTTCCATCCGCCGCCTCCGCTCGATCCCCGGTACCGGGAGCTGAGCAGCGCCGCCACCTCCCGATCCAACCCAGCCAGGAGGGCCTTCTGTTCGTTGAGCTTGCTCTGGATGGCGCTGCGCTGGCTCTGCAGGCTGCGATAATAGGACTGGTATTCAGCCTTGGCGCTCTCCAACTCCGCCCGCCTCGACTTTATCTCGGCCATAAGGTTTCGGGCGGCGTCTATGGCTTCCGCGTCGTGATTGCCGATGCGCGACATAAAGTCGTAAGAGTTCAGAAAGGTGTCGAAGTCCTCGCATTCGAGCAATACGTCCAGGGCAAGCGAGTTTCCTTCCTTATATATGGCCACGATGCGATTGGAGAGTATCCCCTTCCACTTCTGGTATTCCGCTTCCGCCGCCTCCAGCTGTCGCTGATTGGATTCGATCTTGGCCTCCACGGCGGCGATCCGGGACTGAGTCCGGTTCAATTCGGAGGTAAGCCTGTTCAGTTCCGCCTGGAGGGCGCTGAGCTGGCGTTCCACGGCCTTGGCCTTCTCCTTCTTCTCGCTTATCGCGTCGGCGGCAACGGGAGGAAAGGAAACCAGAAAGACGAGGATGACCGCGAACGCGGTCACCATAAAGGTTTTCCATATATAGGAACGCGATCCTGAACGAGCATCACGTCTACGTCTCATCACTTCCGCCTTTCACGAACCAGAAATATATTTTAAGTAAAACTCGCTTATCAGGTCAAACGAAGCGAGCATAACGCCTTTTTCCACCTCGCCTTTCTCCTCCAGAACCTTCCATTTACATATTCTACCTCCATGCGCCTCACGCCTGCATGCCGGTGCGAGGAAATTCCGACGGCGCACCCCTTGCCGTCCTCCCCCGCGAGTTGCGGAATCTGGCCGCCGAAAAAAGAACCCGGCTCGGCAAATCGCTCCGGACTCGGCCAAGTGTGGAGGTCGTACGACTAGCCCATGGTGGAGGTGGGTTTGAGGAACGGCTTGCCGGCCCTGGCAAGAAATGGGTTACGGCACCGCCTTCAACATCCTATGCCGGCCTGGACCATGCGGGGGAGGCCGTTGAGGTCCGGGTGCACCTCCACGGACACGTACCCGGCGTCCGCAGCCAATCGGGCTAGCTCCTCCACCTGGTCGCATCCCCCTTCCATGAGCAGCCAACCCCCGGGGGCCAGCCAGGCGGGCGCCTCCTTGAGCAGCCTGAGATGCATCTCCATTCCCGAGGGTCCCGCCACCAGGGCGCGGCGAGGCTCGTGGTCCCTGACCTCCGGAGGCAATGTAGGGAACTCGTCCTCCCTTATATAGGGAGGATTGCTCACCAAAAGGTCCACTCTGCCCTGGATCGCGGAGGGGAGGGCATCCAAGCCATCCCCCAGATGAAAACGCACCGACCCCGCCAGGCCGAGGCGAACGGCATTGCTCCGCGCCACCTCCAGCGCGTCCGGGTCGACGTCGGTGGCGTGGACCACGGCGGAAGGATATTCTCCGGCCAGTGAAAGGGCTATGCATCCGGAACCCGTGCCCACGTCCACCGCCGTCGGGCTCCCTCCCTTCTCCATAAGCAGGGCCAAAGCCCGCTCCACCAGTACCTCCGTCTCCGGCCTGGGAATGAATACCCGCCCGTCCACCGCCAGTTCCAGGTAACGGAAACCCTTGAAACCCGTGATGTATTGGAGAGGCTCGTGCTGCGACCTCCTCTGCACATCCCTTATAAAGGCGCGCCGTGCTTCCGGACAAATGGGCCGTTCGGGATAGGCATACAAGTCCACCCGGCTCCGGCCCGTGCGATGACCGAGCAGCAGTTCGGCGTTTAATCGGGGCTCGGTTATCCCCTGTTCAGCCAGGTAATCGGTGGCCCAGCGGAGAAGCGCGAGCACCTCCGGTACGGACCGGTTTAGCGTTTGCCTGCCCTGTCTGACTTCCAACCTCATTACTCGCTCTTCAAATCCGCCAGCTTCTCCGCCCTCTCGGCGGCCGCCAGGGCTTCGATCAACTCGTCGAGATCACCGTCGAGAACTTCCTCCAGCCGGTAGATGGTCAGTCCTATGCGGTGATCGGAAACGCGCCCTTGGGGGAAATTGTAGGTGCGTATACGCTCGGAACGGTCGCCCGTTCCCACCTGCGAGCGCCTTTCCTCGGCTTGTTCCCGCTGCTGTCTCTCCTGTTCCATGCGCAGGAGGCGGGCTCTCAGGATGCGCAGTGCCTTTTCCCTGTTCTGGAGCTGGCTTTTCTCATCCTGGCAGGACACCACCACCCCGGTGGGCAGGTGGGTGATGCGAACCGCGGAATCGGTGGTGTTCACCGACTGTCCTCCCGGTCCCGTGGAACGGAAGACGTCTATCCTCAGGTCCGCCGGGTCTATGTCGACCTCCACTTCCTCCGCTTCGGGAAGAACGGCCACGGTGGCTGTGGAAGTGTGGATGCGGCCCCCGGACTCGGTGACCGGGATACGCTGCACGCGATGCACGCCCGATTCGTACTTGAGACGGCTGTAAGCCCCCCGCCCGCGCACGGAGAAGATTATCTCCTTGAAGCCTCCCAGATCCGAGGGGCTGGAGGACAGCGCCTCCACGCTCCAACCCTTGCGGTCGGCGTACCGAGCGTACATGCGAAAGAGCTCTCCGGCGAAAAGGCTCGCTTCCTCGCCCCCCGCTCCGGCGCGGATCTCCATGATGACGTCCTTCTCGTCTCGTGGATCGCGGGGGACAAGTAGTGCCTTGATCCTCTCCTCCAGGTCCTCCGCCTTCTCCTCGGCCTCCCGCAGCGAATCTCGCAGGAAGGTCTGCATGTCCGGGTCGCGCTCCCCCCTGAGCAACTCCCGCGCTTCCCGCGCTTCCTGCCTGGACCGCTGGTACTCGCGCCAGAGGGACACCACTTCGGAGAGCTCGGCATGCGTTTTGGCCAGCTCGGCATAATGTTGACGGTCCCGGTAGAGCTCCGGCTCCGCCAGTCTTCTCTCCAGTTCCTCGTAGGTTTTCTCTATTTCTTTCAGCCTATCCAGAAAGGTCATCTCTTTCCCTCCGCCGGATCCCACCGATATCCCTCTTCCCGCTCCAGAAGGGCCTTCAGGGCGGTGAGGGCCACTTCGGTCTGCTCTCGTTGCGGACGCCGAGTGGTCAATCTCTGAAGCATGAGGCCCGGTTCCACGAGCGCGGAAACCCAAGGAGAACGGCTGCGGTCCGCATATTTGATTATCTCATAAGAGACCCCCGCTATCGGCGGAATCACAGCCACCCTCTCCAGCACGCGCAGCCAGAGGGCCGGTTTTCCCAGAAAAGAATAGACCATTACGGCGAGGACCAAGACCAGCAAAACGAATGCGGTCCCGCACCTCAAGTGCTCGGTCTCCTGCCGCTCGGCGAACGCCGGCTCCAGGGGATACCCGTTCTCCAGCAGGTGGATGGACTGGTGCTCGGCTCCGTGATACTGGAAGACCCGGCGCATTTCGCGGGAAAGCGAGACCAGTAGGAGATAGACCACGAAAAAGAGAACCCGCAGCCCTCCCTCCACCAGGTTCCAAACCCAAACCGGCGTTCCTTCCCCCAGTAAGCGAGGGGCGAGCCAGGTAGGCAGTAAGATGAACAGCCCCACGGCCAGCAAAACGGCCAAGGTGAAGGAGGTCAGCTTCCAGAACCAGCCAAGTCCCCCGGAATCCTCCCCTTCTTCCACGGCCAAGTCGGCGGATATGGAGAGGGCTCTCCAACCCAGGACCAGGCTCTCCAAGAGGACGAAAAAACCGCGGAGGAAAGGCCTGTCCCAGCCCGGGTGGCGAGCGAGGAAGGAATCGAGCGGCTCCACTCGGGAATAGACGGAACCGTCCGGCCTGCGCACCGCTATGGACCAGAAACGACGCCCCCGCATCATAACGCCCTCGATGAGAGCCTGACCGCCTATGCGACGATCCGCGCTTCCCCCCTTAGGCGTGGGAGACGCGTCACCGGGGACTCTTCTCATCTCGACCGGAAGGCGCATAAGCGGGCCGCGACGCCCGTCATCTGCCCGCCTTCTCCTCTCCTTTCTTCCTGCGTTGAGGCCTGGCTTTCCCGTAACGCCTCTCGAAGCGTTCCACCCGCCCCCCGGTGTCCACCAGTTTCTGCTTACCGGAGTAGAAGGGGTGGCATTGGGAACATATCTCCACCCGCAATACGGGCTTGGTGGAGCGGGTCTTGAAGGTGTTCCCGCAGGAACAGGTCACCGTGGCCTCCACGTAATCGGGATGTATGCCTTTCTTCATCCTCCACTTCCTCCCGTAGGTCCCGACAACCTAAAAAGTATAACAATGCCTTACCCTTTTTGCACGGATGTACGGCCTTGCGGGAAAGACGACCCTCTCGCGACGCCGTTCCAACGGGGAAAAACGCGAGGTCTACCCCTTTCTTGCGGCGCTTCGGGTTTTCCTCGCCCCCACGTCGTGGGGATGGAGCCAGGGCGGCATCCGGTCCACCTGCTTTCGCGGCGAGTCGCCGCCCTCCTCGGGCCGTTGATCAGGCGATGGGCGACCTGGCAATCTCTGCCAAGAACTCCGCGTTGTTCCTGGTGCTCCGTATCTTGTCGATGAGGAGCTCTATGGCCGCGCTGGGGTCAAGGGCGTGCAGGACGCGGCGGAGCTTCCAGACCACTTGGGCTTCCTCCGGGTCCATGATCAGTTCTTCCTTGCGGGTCCCGGATTTGTCGATCTCGATGGCCGGGAAGATGCGCTTGTCGGCCAGCTTGCGGTCCAAGTGGAGCTCCATGTTCCCCGTGCCCTTGAACTCTTCGAAGATCACCTCATCCATGCGGGATCCGGTCTCCACCAGAGCGGTGGCGATGATGGTGAGACTTCCGCCGTCCTCTATGTTGCGTGCCGCCCCGAAGAAACGCTTGGGCGGGTACAGGGCGGTGGAATCCACACCGCCGGAGAGGATGCGCCCGCTGGTGGGCGTGGCCAGGTTATAGGCCCTGGCCAGCCGGGTGATGCTGTCCAGGAGTATGACCACGTCGTGGTTGTGCTCCACCAGCCTCTTGGCCCTTTCCAGGACCAGCTCCGCCACCTGGATATGGTTGTCCGAGGGCTGGTCGAAGGTGGAGCTTATGACCTCTCCCTTGACCGAACGCTCCATGTCGGTGACTTCCTCCGGGCGCTCGTCCACCAGGAGCACGATCAGTTTCACCTCCGGATTGTTGTGGGTGATGCTGTTGGCGATCTGTTTGAGTATGGTGGTCTTGCCCGCCTTGGGAGGAGAGACTATGAGCCCCCTCTGGCCCTTGCCTATGGGCGCGATGAGATCTATTATCCGCGGCGCCACCTCGCCGGTCGGAGTCTCCAGGCGCAGCCTTTCCAAGGGAAAGAGGGGAGTAAGCTGTTCGAACTGCTTCCGCTCGCGGCAAACCTCGGGGTTGTCCCCGTTGACCTTCTCGATGCGCAGCAGTGCATTGTACTTCTCGCTGTCCTTGGGCGGGCGAACCTGGCCCTGAATCTCGTCCCCCCGCTTGAGGTGGAAGCGGCGGATCTGGGAGAGGGACACGTATATGTCGTCCTCGGAAGGCAGATATCCCCTGGTGCGCAGAAACCCGTATCCCTCGGGAAGGATGTCCAGTATCCCGGTGCGGATGAAAAGGCCCTCCTCCTCCACGCGTCGGCTGAGGATGCTCTCGATGAGTTCCTGCTTGCGCATGCCGGTAATGCCGGTCATGCCCATTTCCTTGGCCATGCTCTGCAGGTCGACCAGGAGCATTGATTCCAATTTGGCTCTGTCCAGCGTCTGTTCCATTTAATCACCTCCTTTGCCGATTATTACCAACGCCTTGCAGCGTGGCCTTCAAAGGTCCTTGATCTTCTCATAATCCTCCAGAAACTTCCTGATGCCTATGTCCGTCAGCGGATGCTGCACCATCCTGACCATTACCTCATAAGGAACGGTGGCGATGTGAGCTCCGGCACGCGCCGCCTGAACCACGTGCATGGGATGGCGCAAACTCGCCGCTATCACCTGGGTGGTCAAGCCGTAGGTATCGAAGATGTCCACGATCTCCTCCACGACGGCCATGCCGTTGTTCCCGATATCGTCCAGGCGACCCACGAAGGGGCTCACGAAGGTAGCCCCCGCCGCAGCGGCCAGAAGGGCTTGGTTGGCAGAAAATACCAAAGTCATGTTGGTCTTGATCCCTTCCTTGGACAACCGGCTCACGGCCGCCAGGCCCTGCGGGGTCATGGGTATCTTCACGTTTATGTTCTCCGCTATGGAAGCCAGCTCCCGCGCTTCCCTTATCATGCCCTCCGTGTCCTGACTAACGGCCTCGGCGCTGATGGGGCCGGAAACGATCCCGGCTATCTCCTCAAGGCATTCCCGCATGCTGCGCCCTTCCTTGGACACCAAGGAAGGGTTGGTGGTGACGCCGGAAAGGACGCCCCACTCGTTTATCTCCCGTATGTGGTCCACGTTGGCCGTATCCAGAAAAAGCTTCATCTCCAACCTCCGCTGATTTCCTCCGGGTACGGAACACGTGACTTTCGAACGTTGAAAAGCCGGGGTTCCCAAGTTGTCTTTCGGATTATATTTGTCATATCCTTCTCCGTCCAGACTCTCCGTCCTTCAGCATCATCCGCCCCCACCCCACGCGGATTCGCCGGCCGCATCCGTCCCTCGCCCGTCGTTCTCTACGTGAATTGGGCCACCTCTTCGGGGAGTTTTTCCCTCCTGGCCATCTCGTAAGCCGTGTTTATTATGTAGTCCACGATCTCGAATACGGTGGAGTCCAGGTCCATGCACTCCACTGCCTTACCCCCCGTCACCCCAGCCATGTGGACGATGTAATCCTGGATCTTGCGTATGTTCTGGAAATACTGTGCATAGCGCATGAAGGGGCGCGTACCCTGCGTCTCCACCTCCCGGATGTAGAAATGCCCGTAATGCTGTCTCTCGTCGCTCACCTTTATGACCAGGGGAACGATGAAGGCGTCGGGGAACTGCTCGGGAGCAATGTATCCGGGCACTATGTGCGCCCCCTCGATGATTATGTGCGTTCCCTCGTTCAGGGCCCTCTTGATGATGGCGCGCACCCCCACCAACACGGACAGGCTCTGCTCCCGGAACCCGGCCACCACCGGATCCACGTGGGGCGGTAGGGGGTGGATGAGAGCGGTGTCCGCATCGAAGGACGAGGTGTGGATGGTGGGCATGAGTTCTCGGGAGAAGAAGGCCCGCATGACCTCCCTTATGGCGTCGGTGGATACTATGCGCACGATGCTCAAGCGGTTGGCGATCATGGTGGCGATAGTGGATTTACCCACCCCGGTGGTACCCCCTATAAGCACGACCAAGGGCTTGTTCAGGCTGCTGAAGCTGATGTACCTCCAGTAGTTCTCCGCGTATTTCTTTCCGGCCTTTTCCAGTATCATGCCGTAGATTATCCGGCGCAGCTCCTTGGCCTGTACCTCCAACTTCCCTTCCCGGATGAGGAAATCCTCTATATCCGAGGCCACGAAGTAGGCCGGCCCCGGCGCCAACCCGGAGGCCATGATGGCATTGGCCGTGAGTCCCTTGGAAAAGGGGACCCGATGGTGTTCCTCGTCCAGGATGGTTATCCTCCCGACCTTTTTCTTATCCTTCTCGTTCATGTCCTCTCCAGGGCTTTCCCCCACATCGTCCGGAAGAAATCCTCCATGTTCTCTCCGGGTTCCGAAGGAACCGGAAGGTTATGAAAATATACCAATTCTTTCTCGTTATCCCGGGCGAACCTGGCCACCACCTCTACGGCCGCGGCCTTCAGTTCCACCAGGAGCACTTCCGCCGCTTCCGCCTTTTCCAGATCCCGCCGCAACCGGGCTCGGTTGGCCAGATGGTGACTTATGCCTATCACCTCGCAACCCCATGTTTCTGCGAGATGCTTTAGCAGGAGCTTTCCCGCTTCCTCCGGGGCGGTCACGGCGACAAACACATTCTTATCTCTTATGGGTTGCAGGGGATGAGGCCTGAAAACCGTCTCTATGATAGTGATTTCACCTTTTATCCGCTTAATCCTTTCGCGCAGCGCTTTCACTTGGTGGGGTGAGGCGAAAGGTTCTTCTGCCATTGTAATTACAACCCCATCGGAAATCAAGATGCGATAGGGGCCCAGGTATTCCAGGGACTCCCGGACGTCCTGGGCGGCGCTGGTCACGCATATGCACGCGCCCGTCTCCACGGGAGGGATGCTCGACCCGCTCCCTTCCAGGATGATCGCATCTGCATCCAAGCCCTCGGCCAACCTCGCCGCTTCCGGGAGATTGGTGACGAAAGGTTCCCCGGCCATCCCACCCCCACAGCGCCGGGAACCCACGGTCATCACCCCGGAGACCAAGGCGTCCTCGTAATGGTCGGAGGCGGCATGCCGTCCCTTGGCCAGCTCTTCCAGGAGGAATTGGCCGTCCACCTTACCCTCCTCCACCAGATAGGGGTAAGGGGGCCCACCCCTGCCCATGGCCACCACCACCGGTCGGTGACCGATGCGGGCGAGATATCGCGCCAACTCCGCGGAAACGGCCGTTTTTCCGCACCTTTTACCGGTGCCGACGACCGCACAGGAGGGTTTGCCAAGCAACCGCTCTCGGCGGGGAGGGCGGAACTCGAAGTCCGCACCTCGGTAGGCGACCCCCTGGGCCAAGGAGACGGAGGCCAGCCACATCCTCAGACCCGGTCCCGTCACCGGCAGGTCGCTCAGATCCACCACCAGTTCGGGCCGCAGGCGCCGCAGGACGTCCGCCAGCTCGGCTGCGGGATTCCCGGGTACCACCAGCTCCCACTCCGACGAAGCGAGTTCCCGAGGGTCCTCCACCTTTTCCGTCCCACCCAGGAAAAAGAGCCCCACCGGCACAAGTCCCTCGTTATCCCGCAGCTCTTGCAGGGCGTCGAGTACGGTGGGCGGATGATGCTCGCCGTCCACCAGGAAAAGGGTTCTGATCGATTCAGCCATGGTACACCATACCGTTCACGAAGACGATCCCGGATTTGCGATGCCCGATTCCCGGACAACTCTACAGGTCGGTGCCGATGATCTCGCGGACCACCCCGGAAAGCTCGCGCTGGGTTTCCCCCACCCCGCTTCCGAACTGAGCGATGACGTCGCTGCCGCCGAAGGGATATTTCCGGTATACCCGCACTCTGTCCTCGCGGATCTCGATAAGGTTATAGCAGGGCTTGGTGTGCCCACGCAACCGCAACGAGGAGATGGTGCCCGCGTTCACTAGGTACATGTCCTCCAGCCTCCAGACGTAGGGCACGTGTTTGTGTCCGGTGAGCACCAAGTCCACCCCGGCGTAGATGAGCAGCTCCAGTATGTCCCCGGCATCGTAGACGATGTTCCGCTCCCTCCCGGTTCCCGGAACCGGCAGCAGGTGATGATGTAGGGCGAATATCTTGAAGCCCTCCGCGGACTGGAAATTATTTACTATCCAGCCGTATTTTTCCCTCCCGATCTTGCCGTCGTCAAGGTCGGGCTCGCTGGAGTCCACGCCCATGATGAAAACCCCTTCGTGCTCCAGACACCGGAAAAGGGGGCCGAAGAGCTCCTGGAAGTGCAGGTACCCCACGTTCCGGGAATCGTGGTTTCCCGGGACCACCAGGATGCGTTCGCATTCCAGGCTGTCCAGGTAGGACTTGGCGGTCAGGTATTCCTGGCGAAACCCCTCGTTGGTGAGGTCCCCGGTGACCACCACTATATCCGGCTTCAGCTCGTTCAGTTCGTGGATGGTTCGGTTCATGAGGTTGGCCACGAAATGGTAGGAGCCTATGTGGAAATCGGATATGTGGGCGACCACGAGAGGCGATTTCCTAATCGGATAGGTCTTGGACGACAAAGCTCAACACTCCCGCCCGAATTCGGATCCGCAAAGCACGTTCCCGTTCACCGTAACACGATCCTGGAACCATTATATACGAAGCCGCCCGGCTAATCGACGGCTCCCTTTACCAGAATATCCATCATTTTCCATCCAGGTAACCGGTCGTAGGTCCCCTCTGCGGCTCCTTTCTCCGTGAACTCCCTCACCCGGTCCGGTTTCACCCCGGGTATATACACGGCGAAGGGAACCGGGTCATCTACGTGGGTTCCCACCTCGATGGGCGTAAGGTGGTCGGGCGCCAGAAGCACGCGCAACTCCTCGCCGCGGCGAACCGATTCGTCCAATAAGGGGCCGACGATGTGACGGTCGAAACTCTCCAGGGCTTCCACCTTGGCTTCCCAGTTCCCCTCATGTCCCGCCTCGTCCGGCGCCTCCACGTGCACGTAGATCAAATCCACGCGCCGCAGGGCTTCCAGGGCGTAGATCCCCTTGGCCCGGTAATCGGTATCGTAGTAGCCTGTGGCTCCGGGAACGTCCACCACCTCCAGATCGGCGTGACGACCCAGGCCCTTGATCAGGTCCACGGCGGTGATAACCGCGCCCGACAGTCCGTATCTCTCCCTGAGGGTGGGAAGGTGCGGCGAGCGTCCCTGCCCCCACGGCCAGATCATGTTCGCGGGGCGGAGTCCGCTATCCAGGCGGCGACGGTTGACGGGATGCTCCTGGAGGAGCTTTCGCGAAAGGCGCATGAGGCCGCGCAGCCTTTCCGCTCCGGGTCCCTGGGGCATTATGTCCTCCACTTGCTCGCCAACCGCATCGTGGGGAGGCACGCAACGGCTCTCCAGGTAAGTCAGCCCCCGCAGCACCAACAGATGCCGGTAACCCACCCCGGGATGGAAAGAGGTGAAGTTGTCCCCCAACTTGTCCTCCAGAAAGCGGATGATTTCCCGGGCTTCTTCGGTGGTTATGTGGCCGGCGCTGTAATCCGCCAGCCTGCCCCCTTCCTCGGTCACCAGGTTACAGCGGAAGGCAACCTGGTCCTCGTCCAGCCGCACGCCCATGCTCGCCGCCTCTAGCGGGCCGCGGCCGCAGTAATAGAGCCTGGGGTCGTATCCCATTAGGGAAAAATTGGCCACGTCGCTTCCCGCGGGCATGCCCTCGGGCACGGTCACCGCGGTGCCGCAAACCCCGTTCTCGGCCAAGAAGTCCATGTTGGGAACCCGGGCGACCTCCAGCGGGGTCGATCCTCCCCTGGCTGACACCGGTCGGTCGGCGGCGCCGTCCGGCACCAGGACCACGTACTTCATCCTCGCCTCCCCTCCACGTTTTTCTGAACAATTTGAAGACCAAGCACGATCTGCTGTGATAAAGAGCGCCGAAAAAGCCGCATGTAACCCCCGCTACCTCTTGAGGTCGGGCCTCAGAGCCTAAGCTTCTCCAGCACGGATTCCAGGCGAGGAGGAATCGGCTCCGGCTCCTCCACCGTCCTGACCGCCAGGTCGGGGTCCTTGAGGCCGTGCCCGGTGAGAACGCATACAACAAGGGATCCCGGGATCAAGTCTCCGCGCCGGAAGGCCTTATACAGTCCGGCCACAGAGGCGGCGGAAGCCGGCTCCACGAAAATGCCCTCCCTATCGGCTAAAAGCCGGTAGGCGTCCAGTATCTCCGCATCGGAGACCATGTCTATTCGCCCACCCGATTCCTCCGCCGCGGCCACTGCCTGTTTCCAGCTGGCCGGGTTACCGATGCGGATGGCAGTGGCGACGGTCTCCGGTTTCTCCACCACCCGACCTCGGACGATGGGCGCCGCCCCCTCCGCCTGCCAACCCATCATGCGCGGGAGGGACTCCACCCTCCCCGCCTCGCGGTACTCGCGGTAACCCTTCCAGTAGGCGGTTATGTTTCCCGCGTTCCCGACCGGTATGAAATGGTAATCCGGCGCCCGGCCCAGGGCATCGCATATCTCGAAGGCGCCGGTCTTCTGCCCCTCGATGCGGTGGGGGTTGATGGAGTTCACCAGGACTACCGGGTAATCCTCGGCGATGCGGCGCACCATCTGCAGGGCCTGGTCGAAGTTTCCCTCCAAGGCTATGACCTTAGCCCCGTGGATCAAGGCCTGCGCCAGCTTCCCCAGGGCGATGGCCTGGCGGGGGATGATCACGGCGCAGGTAATACCCGCCCGCGCCGCGTAGGCCGCCGCGGATGCGCTGGTGTTGCCAGTGGAGGCGCAGATGACCGTGCGGGCTCCCTCTTCCAGGGCCTTGGACACGGCCACGGTCATACCACGATCCTTGAATGACCCGGTGGGGTTGAGCCCCTCGCACTTGAGAAAGACCCTCAAGCCCAGCTGACGGCTGATGTATTCCGCCTCCACCAGCGGGGTGTTGCCCTCCAACAGGGTCACCACGGGGGTCTTATCCGTGACCGGCAAGAATTCTCTATATGCTTCTATCACCCCGCGCCACTCGCTCCTCAAAGCCGACGACCTCCCGTTCGTTTAAGCGGCAACCTTTCCCGAGGTCCGAGTCCGAAGACAGTACCGAAGCCTGCTCGACCGCCACCCTTTGCCGTGAAATCCTCACTCCTCCCCCGGGTCCTCCACGCGGATCAGGCTGACCACGCGGTTGACCTCCTCCAGGCCCTCCAGCCCCCGCACGGTGGCCTGGATGTTCTCCTCTTTGACCTCGTGGGTTATCAGGACGATGCGTGCCTCCTTTCCCGTCCCGTGTTGGATTACCGACTTGATGCTGACCTGGTTCTCGCCGAAGACGCCGGCGATCTTGGCCAGCACCCCGGGCCGGTCGGGTACGTCGAAGATCATGAAGTAGCGGCAGCTCACGTCCTTCATGTCCTTTAGAGGCTTCCGGAAGAAACAAGTGCAACCCACCAGTCGCCCGCCGTTAAGGATGTTGCGGGCTATGGCGATGACGTCTCCCACCACGGCGCTGGCCGCAGGCAGGGACCCCGCTCCCTTGCCGTAGAACATGAGTTCGCCCACAGCGTCCCCGGAGACGAAGATGGCGTTGTTCTCGTCCCGCACCGAAGCCAAAGGGTGGCGTTGGGGGATCATGGTGGGGTGTACGCGGACGCTTATCCCGTCCGATTCGTCCTTGGCGATGGCCAGTAGCTTGATCACGTATCCCAGCTCGCGGGCGAAGGAGATGTCATCCGGGGTTATGGAGGTGATACCCTCGGCGTATACATCGGATAGGGTCACCCGGGAGTTGAAGGCCATGGAGGCCAGGATGGCCAGCTTGGCTGCGGCGTCCTTGCCCTCCACGTCGTAGGTGGGATCGGCCTCGGCGTAGCCCAGCTCCTGGGCCCTGGCCAGGGCCTCGGCGAAGTCCAAGCCCTCCTCGCTCATACGGGTGAGGATGTAGTTGGTGGTGCCGTTGACTATCCCCAGGACCTGACCGATGACGTTTCCGGCCAAGCACTGCTTGAGGGGCATGAGGATGGGGATGCC
>JACVJF010000039.1 GCA_015711855.1 Candidatus Solincola quzhuomuensis
AGGGTTCTCAAGCGTTGGGTGGATGAGAAAGCCGGATTCATCCACCCCTGCATGTCCTACCCCCTCTCCGACCTAAAGATAAGAATCTAAGGAATCTAAGGGGTCAGGTCTTGAATTTTGATACCCATGGGGGTATAGGGGCGGAAGGTGACCTGATCTCGGATTGGTGGGGATGAGGAGGATGGGCGCATGGTTGATTACGACGTCATAGTCATCGGGGCGGGATTGGGCGGCTTGACCGCGGGTGCCCTGCTCGCCAGGGAAGGGCGCCGTACCCTGGTTCTGGAACAGAGCGGTAACATAGGCGGCTGCTGCTCCACCTACGAGAAGGAGGGATACCGCTTCGACGTCGGCGCCACCATCCTGGAGATAATGGCGCCTTTCGAGCTCCTCTTCGAGAGGTTGGGCACTTCCCTTTGGGAAGAAGTGGACCTGGAGCCTTGCGACCCCGTTTACGGGATCATCTTCCCCGATGGTTCGCGGCTTGCCTACCCCGCCTCCGTGGAGGAGAAGGCGGAGATAATCTCCCGACTCTCTCCCGAAGACGGAAGGGCCTGGTTGGAATATGCGCGTTACGTAGGCGACTTCATGCGTACCGCGGTGGGAGGCTTCTTCCTCAGTTCGATGAACGGCATGGCGGACATGGTGAGGGTCTTTCTCCGGGATCCGCACCTCCTGAGGTTTCTCTCCCTCTTCAACAGGTCTTTCGAGGACGTCATGCGCCGGTTCTTCAAGGACGAGAGGGTGCTGGATTCCCTGTCCTACCCGGGTAAGTTCTGCGGTCTTCCCCCCGCCCTGGCCCCGGGCATCTTCGCCTTCCTCTCCTACGCGGAGCACGAAGGGGTTTATTTCCCCAGGGGCGGTATGATCGCCCTTCCCGAGGCCGTGCGCCGGTGCGGCGAGAGGTTCGGGTTGGAGGTCAAAGTGCGGCAACGGGTGGACAAGGTCATGGTCCGCGGTCACCGGGTGGAGGGGGTTAAACTGGCGGACGGCACGGAGATAACCGCCGGCGCGGTGATATCCAACGTCAATGCCAAGGCGCTTTACCTGGATATGATCGGCGAGGAAAACCTCCCCTGGCTTGCCAGGCAGGGGATCAAGAGCTACCGCCTGTCCGCTTCCGCCCCCATGATAAACGTGGGCTTGAACCGCCGTCCGCCTCTAGACGCCCACCATACCTTGATCACGGAGTCCATGGACAGGATGAACGAGTACTGGTTCGGGGATATGAGGAGGGGTCTGCTTCCCCGGGAGACCTTCGGGCTGGTATGTTTCCCCACTTTCTCCGATCCCTCTATGGCTCCCGAGGGACACCACGTCCTCAACATCGTGCAGTCGGGTCCCTATCACGTCAAGGAGATAGACTGGGATCGGGACAAGAAAGCCTACGGTGAGCAACAATTGGAGCGGCTGAGCGAACGGGCCATCCCCGGGCTGGCCGATCACGTGACGGTGATGGACGTGCTCACTCCCCGGGATTACGAGCGTCGCCTGCTCCTTCCCGAGGGCGCCATCCTGGGATTGGACATGGACCTACCGTCCTCGGCCGTGTTCAGGCCGGCGGCCAGGTCCAAGAGCATAAGGGGGCTTTACCTCTGCGGTTCCTCCACGCACCCCGGCGGTGGCCTGCCCTCGGTGGTGGCCTCGGGGATCATCGCCGCGGACTTGGTGAGTAAGGGGTCAGGTCTTGAATCTTGATACCCTTAGGGGTATTGACCCCGAAAACATGCAGGAGGAGGGGATGGATATGGCCGATTACGACGTGGTAGTCATAGGCGCAGGATGTGGAGGGGTCTCCGCCGGCGCCGTGTTGGCGGCGCAGGGGCGTAAGGTCCTACTCCTGGAACAGAGCGGCCTTGTAGGGGGTTGCTGTTCCACCTTCGAGAGGGAGGGTTTCCGGTTCGACCTGGGAGCCTCCATCGTGGAGGTGATCTCCTCCATAGAGGAGGCCTTCCGTCGCCTGGGAACCACCTTCCAGGAGCAGGTGGACCTTATCCCCTGTGACCCGGTCTACAGCTGCGTGCTCCGCGACGGCACGCGGGTGACCGTGCCCCAATCCCTGGAGGGGACGGTGGAGGCCCTTTCCCGGCTTTCGGAAGCGGATGGAAGGAATTACCATAGATTCGCCGAGCGCATGGCGGGTTTCCTGGCCGAGACCCGTAAGGGGTTCTTCACCAGCCCCATGAACGGTTTGGGAGACCTGCTGCGCGTCTTCACCCGCACCCCCGCTCTTTTAAAGTACCGGGAGCTATTCACCGGGTCCTACCAGAGCGTGCTCTCCCGCTACTTCAAGGACTCACGGGTCCTGGAGACCATGTCCTTCCAGACCTGGTACGTGGGGCTCCCCCCGGAGCTGGCTCCGGGAGTCTTCTCCATCCTGGGTTACAGCGAACATGAGGGGGTCTGGTATCCCCGCGGAGGGATGGTGACCATCCCCGAGGCCCTGGTCCGGTGCGGCAAGGAACGCGGCATGGAGCTGAGGTTGAACGCCGGGGTAAAGAAGGTGCTGGTAAGCGGAAGGAGGGTGCGGGGTGTGATGCTGGATGACGGCACGGAGATAACCTGCCATGCGGTGGTCTCCGACATCAACGCCAGGACCCTTTACCTGGACCTGGTGGGCGAGGAGCACTTGCCCCCGCTGGTACGCTACGGCATACGCAGCTACCAGCCCTCCATATCCGCGGTCATGCTCTGCCTGGGCGTGGACTACGAGCCGCCCCTTCCCGCTCACCACACCATCATCACCGCTCCCTTCGAGGAGATGAACGATTACTGGTGGAACCGTTTGCACAAGGGCTTGCCGCCGCGGGAACAGTTCGGTCTGGTGTGCTGGCCCACCAAGTCCGATCCCTCGCTGGCCCCGGAGGGCCACCACATCCTCAACGTCATCCTCATGGGGCCCTATCGACTGGAGGGAACGGACTGGGACCGCGAGAAGCGGGGATTCCTGGAGGATGCGGTAGCCTGGCTTTCCCGGAAGGCGGTACCCGGGTTGGAAGAACACGTAAAGGTCGCGGAGATCCTCACCCCTCTGGATTACGAGCGTCGCCTGCGGAATCCGGGAGGGGCCATCTACGGGCTGCAGCAGGATCTCTCCGCACAGATCGTCTTCCGGCCACGTTCCAAATCCTGGAGCCTGGAGGGTCTTTACCTAGCCGGGGCTTCCACTCACCCCGGAGGTGGGGTACCCACCACCATCGGCTCGGGGATCATCGCCGCCGACCTGGTGGAGAGGTACGCATAGGTCCACGGATCTGGACGGGAGAAGGCGCTAACCGAAGGACGGGAGGCGATCTTTTTCCAGGCGGCAGGAGGTGCAGCGAGAAAGCCGTCGCGGACGCAGCGGGTTCTATCTGTTATATTATTTAGCGCGCAAGGAGCGTTGGGGAAAAGATTCCCCTGCCTTTTTCGGACGGGGGGTGCGCGCGGAGTGATCGAGCGGGGAGGTAAGAGAACATGGCACGTATTCCGGTGAAGGTGGAGGAAGAACGCTTGAGGGGAAGGGCGGTCGGCCTGTTCAAGAAGCTCTTGCCCTTGGGTTTGGCGGCCGTTCTGACCCTCCAGTTCGCCCGCATGGACGAGTCCCGGAAGAGATTCCTCCTCCACATGTTGAGGCAGGTTCCCTATCTCCCGGGTCGCTATTTCGCTTGATGGTTTCCGGTCTTTGCGGGCCTTATCAACCAGGTCCCTGAGCCCTCTTCATCTCCCTATCGCGCAGTTCGCGGCGGAGGATCTTGCCCACCGTGCTCTTGGGCAGCTCCTCCACGAACTCGATGGCCTTGGGCACCTTGTAAGGGGCTAGGTTCTCCCGGCAGTAAGCGATCACTTCCTCCTCGGTGAGCGACTCTCCCGGCTTGACCACCACGAAGGCCTTCACCGTCTCCCCCCGATAGGGGTCGGGGACGCCCACGGCGCAGGCCTCCAGTATCTTGGGATGCTCGAAGAGGACGTTGTCGATCTCCACCGGGTAGATGTTGTATCCGGCGGCGATAATCATGTCTTTCTTGCGGTCCACCACGGAAAGGTATCCCTCCTCGTCGAAGTACCCGATGTCTCCCGTGTACACCCAACCGCCGCGCAGCGCCTCCGCCGTCTCCTCCGGCTTCTTGTAATAACCCATCATGACCTGCGGCCCGTGGATGGCAATCTCCCCCACCTCGCCGACCGATAGCTCCCTTTCTCCCGTCTCCAGATCCATTATCCTTATATCCGTATCCGGTACGGGGATGCCCACCGTGCCCGGCTTGATCTTGCCGCCCCAGGGGGTCACCGTGGCTATGGGCGTGGTCTCCGTCTGTCCGTAGACCTCCAGGATGGTGGCCCCGGTGAGCTCCTTGAGATCCCGGATGGTGTCCGCGGCCAGAGGGGCGGCGCCGCTGAAGAAGCCCTTGATGAAGGAGAGGTCCATTTTTCGGAACTCGGGATCGGCCAGCAGCCCCACGAAGATGGTGGGCACTCCCGGCAGGAAGTCCGGCCTGTCCCGCTTGAGTATCTCTACAACTCCCTTGGGGTCGGGGCGGGGTATCATGCAGTGCTCCCAGGCTTGCCAGCAGAAGAAGTTCTGGCAAGCGGTGAAACCTGCCGAATGGAAGATGGGAAAGGTCCCCACCAGGGAATATTTTCCTCTTTCCAAGTTCGGGAACCAGGCGGCGAACTGCTGCACGTTGCAGCTTATGTTGCGGTGGCTGAGCATGACCCCCTTACTCTTACCCGTGGTCCCCCCCGTGTAGATGATGGTGGACAGCTCATCCCATTCCCCTCTATCCTCCACCGGGTCGGCGGGATACCTGCGTATCAGGTCCTCGAAGCGCAGCACCTTGTCCGTGGTAACGATCTTGCGGTAAAGCTCCTTACGTACCAGGGGGAAGAGCTGTTTCTTGGGGAAGGGCAGATAGGTGTTGACCTGGCAGGAGATGACCTTCTCCACCTTGGTGCGGGGCATGATCTTCTCCACCCTGGGCACCAGGACGCTCAGGGTGACGGCCAGGACGGAGTCCGAGTCCTCCAGCTGGTACTGCAGCTCCCTCTCCGTATACAGGGGGTTGTTGAGGACCACCACCGCACCGATGCGAAGGGCGGCCATGTTGGCGATGACCACCTGGGGAATGTTGGGCATGATGGCGGCCACCTTGTCCCCCTCCCTTATTCCCAGGTCCAGGAGCGCGCGGGCGAAGCGGTTGACCATCTCATCCAGATCCCGGTAGGTTATCCTCGCTCCCATGTAGTTGAGGGCCGTTTTGTGGGGGAAGTCCCGCGCCGACCGGGCCAGCCCGGCGGATACGGTGAGCTTCTCGTAGTTTAGGCTCCAGGGAACCCCCGGGGCGTAGGATTTATGCCAGATCCTCTCCTCCATTTCCCCTCCCCTTACCGATCCTGGGCTCGATCGAACGGGGTTGCCCGCGGGGGTTCGCCATGTGCGCCGGAAAGTAGGCAGTATACCGTGGTCCGATCCAGCCAGCCGAGACTAAAAGACCGCGACGATTCGCGTCTTCTCCATAGATGGATGATATGGCAGGGCTTTCCCTTAACTCAAGTCAACTTTACGTTTATAATTTATTAGCGTACCGTCCGGTGTTTCTCGCGAAAGGGCGATGTTTTTCCTTGCGTCTTATTGTCGGCGTGCTGCACCCATCGCGGGAAGGGGTCATTAAGCGCCCCGAGTAAGAGGGCGGGAAGATGAAGAAATTCAAGTTCCTTGCGATTTTATCGTCGACTCGCTGTTTTTCGCGGTCTTTTTCAGGGGCTGCGGGAGAGAGGAGGAAAGCCGCCGAGAGATACGCACCTTTGGAGGTGTTCCCGCTGGGAAGCGGACCCATACACGGCGTGACGGACCGTGAGGGCATCGATGTGCGCAAGGACGTTTTTTCACGCGGCGCCGCCGGTGAAAGAGTCGCGCCGGAAGGAACCACAATTGCCGAAACCTGGGGCAGAAACCCGTCCGTGCATGCAGAAGGGCTCGGTGTGCGCCCGGATACCTTGGCCATACGAGTTGGCCATGTGATTCGACAACTCCCACAATTGGAGCGAGGGCTGCCTGTATCCGTATATGTGGGCCCCGGCCAAGGAGCCGGGTGAGAAGCCGAGGGGTTTGCCAAAGCCGTAGACGTCGTAGAAGCCGGGAGGCATCGAGGCCGGAGCTTATAAAGGAATTAAAGGCATCGATCTTCAGGGAGGATGAATTGCCGGACTCCGGAGACAGCGGTCTACCTCGATTTGAAAGGGGTTTGGGAGACTCCTATGAGGAAAGTCCGCACCGGGCGGCTTCGAACGATCGCTATCGCCCACCGTCCATGGGTACTAAGGAGCTCGACTGCCTTTATTTCGTCACGCGCCTCGGTATGCGAGCAGATACATCCCTATCGGATATCCTTGAACAGGCGGTGGAGATAATCCCCCGGGGCTTTCTCTTCCCCGAGGCGGCACGCTCCCGGATCGTCTTCAAAGGGCGGGAATTTCGCAGCCGGGGCTTTCGCCCCGGTATCCGGGTCCAGGCCGCCGACATAACGGTTGGGGGTGAGGCGGCCGGCGTGGTGGAGGTCCATTACCTTGAGGATAAACCGGAAGCCGATGAGGGACCTTTCCTGGCCGAGGAGCGAAAGCTCATCGACATGTTGGCGGGATGGGTAGGTCTCTTGGCGGAGAGAAAGGACATGGAGGAAGAATGGAGGTGGGAGTCGGAGCAGAACGAGGCCCTCGCCCAGCTTTCCCAAGCCCTTCTGACCAGCCGGGACATCGAGGAGATTTCCTGGAAGGTCCTGGAAAGAGCCAAGAGCCTCACCGGCAGTCGTTACGGTTATGTCGGCTACCTGGACGCGGAAACGGGATATCTCGTCTCCCCGACCTTGACCCGCGACGTGTGGGACGTCTGCCGGGTCAAGGGGAAGGACATCGTGTTCAAGGATTTCAAGGGATTGTGGGGCTGGGTCTTAAGGAACCGTCGGCCCCTGCTCACCAACACCCCGGCAGAGGATCCGCGTTCCACCGGGGTTCCGGAAGGACATGTGCCCATCGAGAGGTTTCTCTCCGTCCCGGCGCTCGTAGGGGACATGCTGGTGGGGCAGGTAGCCCTGGCCAATTCGGTGCGCGATTACGGGCAGAAGGACCTGGAGTTGGTGACCAGGCTGGCCGATCTCTACGCGGTGGCGGTGATACGCATGTGGTCGGACCAGGAACTGGAAAGATATCGCCAGCATCTCGAGGATCTGGTCCGTCAGAGGACCAGGGAACTGGAATGGGTCAACGCCTTGCTCACGCGGGAGGTCGGAGAGCGGCGGGAAAGGGAGAGGGAGTTGCGGGAGACCACCGAAAGACTGCGTGCCCTTTCCGCTCACCTGCAGACGGTGCGCGAGGAGGAACAGAAAAGGATAGCGAGGGAGGTTCACGATACCCTGGGACAGGCACTCACCGGTTTGAAAATCGAATTGTCACTGCTGGGTCGTAAGCTGGTCGACGACGTTGAGCTGGCGCTAAGGGTCAAGGAGATTACCTCCTTGGTGGACTCCACTATCCGGACGGTACGGGACATCTCCGGCAGGCTCAGGCCCAGTCTCTTGGACGATCTGGGATTGGAAGCCGCCCTGGAGTGGCAGTTGAAGAGGCTGGGGGAGAAGACCGGTATGGCCACAAAGCTGGAGGTGCAGGTTGACGGGGAGATCCCGGGTGGGGATATCTCCGAGGGCCTTTTCCGCATCGCCCAGGAAGCCCTGACCAACGTAGCCCGGCATTCGGGAGCCGGAAAGGTGACCGTGCGCCTTTTCCGGGAGGGGGGCGACCTGGTCATGACCGTGGAGGACGACGGGCATGGGGCGGCGCCGGAAGATCTGCAGCGCGCGGACGCCCTTGGCGTCCTCGGCATGCGGGAAAGGGCTTATTCCCTGGGAGGAAACCTGGAGATCGTGGGGAGTAAGGGTAAGGGGACCACCCTTAAAGTAAGGGTCCCGGCCGGAAGGCCGCAAGCAAACGGTGGAAGGGAGGCGGAGCGTAAGATTTGATCAGGGTTCTGGTGGTAGACGACCACCCGGTGGTGAGAAAAGGAATCATCCATATATTGGAAGAAGGGCCGGATGTCGCGGAAACGGGGGAGGCGAGCACGGCCTCCGAGCTCCTGGAGAGGTTGCGTACCGGCCGATGGGACGTGGTAGTCCTGGACATTAACCTTCCCGACCGCAGCGGACTGGAGGTCCTGCAGGACGTCAAGGCGATGCGGCCCGACCTCCCGGTCCTGGTACTGTCCATGTATCCCGAGGAGCAATACGCCGTCCGGGTGTTCCGAGCCGGCGCCTCGGGATTCCTTCCCAAAAGCAGCGTGGCGGAGGAACTGGCTACAGCGGTGCACAGGGTGGCGGCGGGAGGAAAATACGTTACGCCCAAGCAGGCGGAAAAGCTGGCGGAGGCGGTGGCCTTGCCCTCCCCGGACCTACCCCATCAACGCCTCTCCGAGCGGGAATTCCGGGTGATGCTCATGTTGGCCTCGGGAAAGCGGCTCAAGGAGATAGCCCGGGAGATGAGCTTGAGCGTGAAGACGGTGAGCACTTATCGCACCCGGGTGATGAAAAAGATGGATTTGGAGAACAACGCCCAGCTCACTAGCTACGCCATCCGGAACGGCCTTCTGGATCAGGGTTGAACCGTCCGTACAAAGGGATCCGTTGAGAAAACGCTCGCCGGACCAACACAACGCGCAAATTACACGATGCGCGGACGAAGGGTCGAAGAAGTCGGGATACGAGACGCCGACCTCTTAACGATGTGCCGTCTATAAGGACGCGGGATAGCGTCCAGTAATTGATGCCCGAAGACAAGTTTTTCTCCTCAGCTTCGGTTTTGTCAAACCACCGAGCCTTCTCTGGCCCGCCTCACGTTCTCGCTTTTAAGGATGATGTATCGTGTGTAAGAGGGCTTTCATCTGAGAGAGCTGAGAAGCAGGGTTCCTCGCGCAACCCCTTCGCCGACAAAAAGGGAGACCACCACGGCCGCTTGTGCAAGGGGAGTACCACAGGGAGCCGAGCCCCGATCCCGTAAGAAAATTCCTACACCGGAAATAGACTTCTTCCGCTATACGAGGGCATCCGGAGAGTCATATGTTCACGGAGGATATGCCGCCGTCGGGACGTTTAAGCGGTTGATGACGGGTAGCTTCCCGAGGTGGGGAAAAGGCCGGATAGAAGAATGGCGCAAACGGAGCGGAAGAAGTTGAGGGTGCTGGTCGCCGACGACCATCCGGTGATCCGATCCGGGTTGAGGAAGATCATGGAGGAGGAACCGGAGATAGCGCTATACGGTGAGGCAGGTAACGCAGAGGAGTTGCTGCATCTGGTTCGGGTAGAGAGATGGGACATTCTGATACTGGACATAAATCTACCCGATCGCAGCGGCTTGGATGTACTGAGCGATTTGCATGCCTTTCAGCCGGAATTGAAGGTGATCGTCCTTTCCATTCAAGATGAACCGGCCTACGTGGGAAGGGCCTTCTCCCGGGGAGCCTCGGGGTACTTGAGCAAGGATTGCGAGACGGAAGAGGTGATGGAAGCGGTACGCGAGGTCATGGAAGGCCGTAGCTACGTCAGCCGTGCCCTGGCGGATAGATTGGGTCATTCCGGTAGCCGGTACCAAGGCCGGTTTCCGCCCCCGAAAGGAGGGTTTGCCGGAGACGTGGAGGGATAGCGAGACGAGGAGGATCTATGACCAAGGCAAGAGATCGAAGGGCGAGGCGCGATAAGGAAGCCGATCTCCTCAAGCGCATAAGGGAAGACGACGACCCCGCAGCGAAGGAGGAGTTCTTCGCCAGATACTCGGACCTGCTGCACCGTTTCGCCCATAAATACCATTCGGAGAAACTACCCTACGAGGACGCCTTCCAGCTGGCGGCGCTGGGCCTCTGGAAAGCCCTGCACCGTTTCGACCCCTCCCGGGGGGTCTCCTTCATCACCTTCGCCTATCCGACCGTCGAGGGAGAGCTCAAGAAACACTACCGTGATCACCTGGAACTCGTCCGCCTTCCGCGTCCCCTGCGCGACCTGCGCCAGAGGGTGAACGCCGAATCGCGAGCGCTGGAGCGGGAGGGGAGGCGGTCCGACGTGAAGACGCTGGCGCAAAAGCTGGGGGTGAGCGAGGAGGAGATCGTGGAGGCACTGGCCGCGGACCAGAACGGGAGCGTTTTCTCCTTGGATTATCCCTGCGGGAGCGAGGACGGGGAGACCTTCGCCTATTTTATGGGCCACGACGACCCGGCTTTTGAGGCCGTGGAGAGGGACCTGGTCATCGAGGAAGCGCTGTCCTCTCTGCCGCCGCGACACCGAAGGGTCATCGAGATGCGCCTGCGCAAGGGGATGACCCAGACCCATATCGCCCGTGAGCTGCACATCTCCCAGATGCATGTGTCCCGCCTCATTCGGGAAGCGGTGTCCATGCTGCAGGCCAGGTGCCGGGCGGAACCGGAGATCGACATAGCCTGAAGCTGCCCGTGCGAGAGGGGCCGCTATCCCGTCAATAGCCGGAGCGGCGATAGCCGTCCCCCGGGGATAAGGTGCCCGCTTAAGATTTCACTTGGAAGGAGATCGAGACGGACCTGTGCCGGTGAGAGGGCGGCAACCCCGGTACTCCTTCGACTTCCATGGCGGAAAAGTCTTACAATGACGGTGGTCGGTCTGGGCGGAGGAATTACTTTGCTTCGGGTGCCGCCCGAGATCCTTCTCGGGAAGAGGGTAAGAGGGTGGTTCGTCTCGGCGGAGTAATTTCTGAGTGGGAAACCGCCGCTTTTGTGGAAAGCCTCGTTGCGGAAAGGGGGTCGGGTGACATGTCGCTTGTAGAGGAGACGGCTTATCTTGATGCCACGGCGCAGGCGGAGCTGGTTCGCAAGGGGGAAGTCAAACCGGTAGAGCTGGTGGAAGCGGCCATCCGGAGGGTGGAGAAGGTTAATCCGCAGATCAACGCGGTGATCACGCCCATGTTCGATCAGGCCCTACGGGAGGCGGAGGGCGATCTTCCAGAAGGGCCTTTCACCGGGGTACCCTTCCTGCTCAAGGACCTCCTCGCCCACTGCAAGGGGATCCGCATGGCCTTCGGCTCCGCCTTTCTCCAGGACTATGTGCCGGACTTCGACAGCGAGCTGGTCATCAGGTTGAGGAAGGCCGGGCTGGTTGTCATCGGCAAGACCAACGTCCCCGAGTTCGGCATCCTGCCCACCACGGAGCCTCACCTTTTCGGTCCTACCCGCAATCCCTGGAACCCGGAGAGGATCGCGGGGGGTTCCAGCGGCGGATCGGCGGCGGCGGTGGCCTCGGGGATGGTCCCCATGGCCCACGGCAACGACGGAGGAGGGTCCATCCGTATTCCCGCCTCCTGCTGCGGGGTCTTCGGTCTCAAGCCCACCCGGGGGCGTAATCCTCTGGGCCCGGCCTTCGGGGACCTCATTAGCGGGCTGGTGGCCGAGCACGCCTTGACCCGTTCGGTGCGGGACAGCGCGGCCCTCCTGGACGCCACCTGTGGACCCGACTTGGGTGACCCCTACTGGGCGCCGCCCCCGGCCCGTCCCTTCCTCGAGGAAGTAGGTGCCGATCCCGGCAGGCTGCGCATCGCCTTCACCACGCGGGCACAGGACACCCAGGCCCACCCCGATTGCGTCAAGGCGGTGGAGGAGGCCGCCAGGCTCTGCGCCGACCTGGGGCATCACGTGGAGGAGAGAGATCTGGTCTTGGACGTGGAAGCCATAACACCTCACTTCATGACGCTGTGGGGAGCGGCACAGGCGTGGATGGCCGACGGCATGGCCCTCGCCTTGGGTAAGACCCCCTCTCCGGATCAGTTCGAGATCCTTACCTGGGCGCTCATCGAGATGGGGCACGGCTTCAACGCTTCCCAGTACCTGCTGGCGGTGACCGCCCTCCAGGGAGTCTCCCGGGACATCGCCCGCCAATTCACCGATTACGACCTTTGGCTCACGCCCACGGTAGCCGAGCCTCCGCCTCCCCTGGGCAATTTCGAGTCCACCCCGGACAACCCTCTTTACGGAATAATAAGGGCGGCGGCTTTCGTGCCCTTCACTCCCATATGCAATGTGACCGGGCAGCCGGCTATGAACGTACCGCTATACTGGAACGAGGAAGGGCTACCCGTGGGAGTCCAGTTCGTGGCCCGATTCGGGGACGAAGCCACCCTCTTTCGCCTGGCGGCCCAGCTGGAGGAGGCGCGGCCTTGGGCCGGACGCCGTCCTCCCGTAAATGCCGCATGAGCGCCGGGTCGAGGTGACAGGGTGTTGAGGGGGGAATAGGGCGGGGCAAAAAGAAGAGAAGCCGGACCGCAGGGCGTCATCCCTCGTGCCCGTCGTCCCTCTCCACCCTGAACCGGGACACCATCTCCTGCAGGCGCCGGGCGATATCGGCCAACTTCTCCGCGGTGGTGGTCAGCTCCGAGGTCACCTGGGTCTGCTGTTCGGAGGAACTCTCTATTTCCTGGTAGGCCTGGGCGGTGGTCTCCACCTGGTTGTGCATGGCCTCCAGAGAAGCGGACAGCCTTTCGCTCTGGCTCAGTTCCTGCGCCGAGGCCTGGGCTATGGACTCCACCAGCCCGGCTATCTGCCCCATGACCGCCGCGATGGAGACCAGGGATTGGTCGGTCCGGTCCACCGTCTCCATCCCTATGTATATCCCCATGGTCCCCTTTTCCATGATCCCGCGGGCCGTTTCCACGTCCTGCTGTATGGTCCTCACCAGGTCGCTTATGCGGTGTGCCGAGGCTGCCGCCTCCTGGGCCAGCTTCTTCACCTCGTCGGCCACCACGGCAAAGCCCTTTCCGTGCTCGGGGACTCTCGCCGCCTCTATGGCCGCGTTGAGGGCCAGGAGATTGGTCTGCTCGGCGATGCGCGTGATGATGTCCACGATGGTGTCTATCTTCTTGGAGCTCTCCCCGAGGGAAACGACGGCCTCCGTGGCCGTGTCCAGTAAATCCTTGAATTCGCCGATCTTTTCCACGGCCTCGCGGGCGCGTTCCCTTCCCTCCAGCACCAGACGCTCCGCGTCACGGCTGATCTCCAGGCTGCGGCTGGCCTGGGAATGGGACCTGGAGATGGTCTCCGCCACGCCTAGCATGATCTCCTCGACGTTCCGGATCTGTTCCACTTCCTCCTCTATTTGGCCGGAGAGGTCCTCTACCAGCGCGTTCAATTCCTCGATGGCCCCCATGATCTCCTCGGATACGGCCACGATGCTCTCCGCCCCCTCGCTCACCTCCCCGGAGGTCTCCAGCAACCCCAAGGTTATGCGGCGCAGGGATTCCAGCATCTCCGCGTAGGAGCTGGAGAGTTCCCCCACGTCGTCCAGGGACTCCACGGGCACTTCCACCTGGAGGTCTCCCTGGGCCACCAGCCGGCAGCAGCCCACCAGGCGCTTCAGGGGATCGGCGAGGTTGTGGGTGAGGACGAGGGTGAGGAAGACGGCCACTCCGGCGCTGACCAGAAGGAGGAGGAGCATGGTAGGGGTCAGGCGGCGGAGGGCTTGAAAGGAGGGATCCGCTTCGCCCACCCTTACGACCTTCCAGCCGGGGATACCCGGGAGGGAGGAGGAAGCGACCAAGTACTGACGGTTGCTCGCGGTCACGAAACGGACAAGCGGGTCCTCCTGAGGGTCTTCGAGTTCTTTTACCATATTCTCCCATACGGATTCCGCCACGCCTCCTCGGTCGAGCTGTGAAAAGACCCTGCCCTCGGCGTCGAGGAGCGCCGTCCTGCCGCTGGAGGATAGGTCCGCTTTTCGGAACGCCTCCTCCAGGTCACGAGAAGAGGCGCCGGCTAGGCGGGAGGAGGAGAGGTGTTGGGCCAGGAGAAGCACGTTTTCCCCGGCTTTCTTCTCCACCTCCTCCTTCAGCATCTCGCTGGAGAGGTATGAGGACGCTATCCAGGCCACTCCCAGGGTGAGCACCATGATGACCAAGGAGAAGGACAGGAGGCGCTTGCCGATCCCGGAGGCGGGGTGGAAGCCGAAACCCCGGCAATCGGAAAGCAGCAATGCCATGACCGGCCGCATCTCCCGGTGGGATAAAAAGACGGTGATGAAGAACTCGACGAGGGAAAGGAGGAAGCCCAGCGATATATAGGAGATCGTCAGGTAGGGAGTGAACTCCGCATAGGGGCCGAAGACGAGCACGCTCAGGGCGAGGGCGAGAAATATACCCACCCCCACTATGGCCCCATGCCGGAAGCCGGACCCGTAGAGATCGCGCTGCAGGCGTACGGCGAGGGCTCGGTCTTCCGGGCGGGAGGCATCCCTCGGTCTGTCGTACCAGGAGGTCAGGCGGCGGGCGAGAGACCTCTGCATAAAGGTGTAGACAAGGGCATAGATCACGGTTAGGGGTACGATAACGACGGCCACCGCCAGGAGGAAGGCCGTATATTGCCGCGATCCGAAACGGAAGATGCTCAGGCTGAAAAGCACCAGGACCACTAAGGGCAGGATGAGGGCCGAGAGCAGCGCTTTTATGGCCAGGCGGCGGGAGGCGGAAAACAGCTCCCGGCTCAGCTTTTCCGGCTTGATGGGTTGTCCGGCGATGTCTCCCACGACCGTCCTTCCTCCCGTCGCCTCTCGGAAAGGATAACGGAGGAAAATCCGCGACATGTCTTCTCGCTCCGTTCCATGCCTCGCTTAAGGTTTAATCGACCTCGTCTCGCAGACCCTTGAACTTGAGCGGGGCGGTTCAAAGCCGCACGCCGGACGGCGCGCCTTCGCCCTGATATAATCGGGGTATCGATCGCTACGGCGGAAAGCGTTCCGCTGTGCGAAGAGGTCGAGGGCGGAGGGTGGGAATGACGATCATGTCCAAGACCGGGACGGCGGCCAGCGAGCGTTTCCGGCTTATAAGGGAGGAGCTCCTTTCCACCCCTGTTCATCTGTGCCCCGAGAGAGCCCTTCTGGTCACCGAGTATTTCCGAAAACACGACGACCCCTCAGAACCCATGACGGTGCGCATGGCCGGGGCTCTTCGTTTCATATTGGCCAACAAGTCGGTGCACATCTGGCCCCACGAGCTCATCGTAGGCAACGTGGGCTCTTACCGCATCTCGGCCATAACCCAACCGGAACTGGCCGGGGTCTTCATGGCCGAGGACCTCTTGTGGATAGACAGGCGCCGGACCACACCCCTGCGCATATCCTGGCCGGACCGCCTCCGCCTGTTGACCAGGGTCATGCCCTACTGGCTGATCCGGAACATGAACGTCCGCGCCTTCCGCGACAAGCGCCGGCTCCTGCGCTACATAGGGGAGCAGCTCCGCCCCACCTATTACCTCATCAACGAGGCGGGAGGCATAGGGCACTTCCTCCCCGACTACGAGAAGATGCTGAGCCTGGGCGTGGAAGGATACCTGGAGTTGATGCGGGACAGGGAAGGCGACCTATACCGGGCGGCGAGGATCGCCTGCGACGGCCTGCTCATCTACGCCAACCGTCTGGCGGAGGAGGCGGAAAGGACGGCCGATGCCGAGAGGGACCCCGTTCGCCGACAGGAACTCGAGGAGATAGCCCGCATCTGCCGCAAAGTTCCCCGCAAGCCTGCCGAAACCCTCCACGAGGCCCTGCAGTCCCTATGGGTCACCCACCTGGCCGTCAACCTGGAAAGCCTGAATTCCGCCGTGTCCTTCGGGCGGGTGGACCAGTATCTCTATCCCTATTACCGGAGGGACCTGGGTGAAGGGCGGTTGGACCGAGAGCGGGCCAAGGAGCTGTTGCTCTCCTTCACGGCCAAGGCCGCGGAACACGTGTTCCTCCTCTCCGAGAGGATAAGCCAATACCACGGTGGATATCTCGTCGTTCAAGCGGCCATCGTGGGCGGGACCGACCGCGAGGGACGCGACGTTACCAACGATCTGACCTACCTTTTTCTGGAAGTCATGGAAGAGGCCGGATTGCGCGACCCAAACTACCAGGCCCGAGTGCATGCCGGTTCCCCGGAGGAGTACGTCCTCCGGGTGGCGGACGTGGCTCGGAAGGGGAACGGCGTTCCCGCCGTCTTCAACGACGAGGCCATAGTGGCTTCCTTGGTCCACCATGGCTATCCCCTGGAGGAAGCCCGCGATTACGCCGTGGTGGGTTGTGTGGAACCCTCACTTCCCGGCCGCAGCTTCCTCTCCACCGACGCGGCCCTCTTCAACCTCCCCCTCTGCCTGGAACTGGCTCTCAACCGGGGAAGGCGTTTCGGGAGGAGACGCAAGGTGGGTGCGGATACGTCTCCCCCCTCTTCGTTCCGGAGCATGGAGGACGTGCTGGATGCTTTTTCCAGACAGATGGACTTCATGGTGGACAGGATGGTGGCCGATTTCCGTGTGGTGGAGACGGGAAATCGAGACTTTCACCCCACCCCGCTCTCCTCCATGCTTGTCGAGGGATGCCTTGAGTCCGGCAAGGACCTCACCCAGGGAGGGGCCAGATACAACGGAAGCGGTATCCAGGGGGTGGGGGTGGCGGACGTGGCTGACTCTCTGGCTGCCCTGGACGAGCTGGTTTTTCGGAAGAGGAAGTACGCCATGGAGGATGTCGTGCGGGCCCTGCAGGAGAATTTCCTGGGATACGAGCATCTGCGGGCGGAGCTGCTCCAAGCCCCCAAGTACGGCAATGACCACCCCCTGCCCGATGGCTATGCCGACCTGGTGGTGCACCTCTTCCACCGCTCCCTTTCCCGCCACCGCAACACGCGGGGCGGCCCTTACGTCCCGGGGTTCTACTCGGTTACCTGTCACGTGGCCTTCGGGAGAGAGGTGGGGGCCCTCCCCAGCGGCCGCTGCGCCGGCGAGACCTTGGCCGCCAGCCTGGGGCCGGCAAACGGCTGCGACCGCCGCGGACCTACCGCCTTGCTAAACTCGGTGGCCCGTGTCGATTCCCGGTTGATGCCCAACGGTTGCGCCCTGAACCTGAGTTTTTATCCACAGGATCTTCGGGGGGAGGAGGGAGCCGATAGGCTGGCGGGCCTAATCCGGGGCTTTTTTGCCTCGGGAGGGATGCAGGTGCAGTGTAACGTCCTGGATCCGGATATCCTGGAGGATGCCCGACGCCATCCGGGAAAGTACCCTGGACTGGTGGTGAGGGTGGCGGGATATTGCGCCTACTTCGACGACCTTCCGGACGCCGCCAAGGCAGAGATCATCTCCCGTTGGAGGAAAGGGGATCAGGGATGACCGAGGTGGCGACCTTTCGTGCGCCCGAGTTCGGTATACCTTGCCAACATGGTCGTTCCGCCGAACGGCACAAGCGTGGTAACCCGCTTATCAGGCACCGGAGCTTGGAACGGTGAAGAAGAAGGTGGCTCCCTCCCCGGGACGCGATTCCACCCAGACTTTCCCGCCCCAACCCTCCACGGTTCGCTTCACGGTGGCTAGCCCGATGCCCAATCCTCCGGACGGCCCCTCGTGGACGCGCCGGAAGGGAAGGAAGATCTCCTCGGCCAGCGAAGGATCCAGCCCGCAACCGTTGTCGCGCACGAAGAAGGTCACCTTCTCGCCTTCCCGATGGGCCCCGATCTCCACCCTTGGTTCCACGCGCTCCCAGGTATATTTGACCGCGTTGTCCAGGAGGTTGGCGATGACCTGGCGGAGCTTCAGCGGGTCGGCTTTCACGGTAGGGAACTCCTCCTGGACGGCCAGCCTTATCTTCCGGGCAGCCAGTTCTACGGAGCGCTCCTCCACCACCTCCGCAACGATCGTCCGCGGGTCGATATCCGTCACCGTGCCCTCCGGTTTCCCGGCCTGGGCGTAGGCCAAAAGAGAGGAGGTCATCTCGTCCAGCCTTTGGGCTGCTTTGGAAATGTTTTCTAAATATAGCCTGCGCTCCTCGACGCTGAGGTCGGAGTACTGCAGGAGCTGCGCGTAGCCGGAGATGAGGGAGAGAGGGATGCGCAGGTCGTGGGCTACGGTGGTGGCGAAGGCGTCCAGCTCGCGGACGCTGGCCATCAGCTTCTCCTCCATGACCTTCCTATCCGTGACGTCCCGCGAGTTTATGATTATACCCCTCACGTCCGGGTCGGAGAGCAGGTTGGTCAGTATGGCCTCGTGATAATGGTAACTTCCGTCCCGGTGGCGGAACCGGTGTTCGACGTGTAGGGGAACGGACGGGTTGTCCAGTAGGAACTCGAGCTCCGCTTCGGCTTCCTCAAGGTCGTCGGGGTGGATGTAGTCCAGGATGGGTTTGCCGTATATCTCTTCCGTATAGCCGGTGATCAGGGCCGTGGAGCGGCTTCCCCACCGGAAACGCAATTCCTCGTCCAAGATGCTGATCATGTCCGCGGCGTTGCGCAGGAGGGCCCGGTAGTACCTTTCCCTTTGCCGCAAGTGCAGTTCGGCCTCCTTGAGCTCGGTGACGTCGGAGTATATCCCGAGAACGCTCATGAAACGTCCCTCGTTGTCGAAACGCGGGGACGCAGTTATCCGTATGATGCGCCTCTCTCCATCCGGCCGGATGATGGGCACGTCGTAGGTGCTGCTCTTGCCGGTTCGGCGGATCTCGGTCTCCTGTCGGATCATCCGGAAGGTTTCCTCGTCCGTGAATTCCCGGAGGTTGCGCCCCACCAGCTCCCCCTGGGACACGCCGAAGATGCGGTGGGCAGCCGGGTTGGCGAAGAGGAAGTTCTCGTCGGGGTCCACCTCGCTGATCCCCAGGGCTTGGTTCTCGATTATGGCCCGAAAACGATCGGGGTCGTCATCTACCCTGCGCATGTTCGCGCACTAACCTCCCTAATCCGGGCAGGATATGGTGCCGCTTTGGATCCGAAGCCGGCTTAGGAACGGGCTTTACCGGAGTACCGCCGTCCTGGAAATAATATACGGGAACGGAAATGTGAAGTCCACGAAAGGAAGCCACCGATGCGGGTCTGGGTGAGTGGTCGACGCTGCATCGTTCCCATGAGAGCACATCCATCGAAGGAGGTTTGGGATCCACCTCGTGATCTGGGCGGATCAAGCGAATGCGACCGAGGGAAACGGTTGATGCCGTATGGTTTCAGGGGGCGGTTTCTTGCCTTTTTCCGAAGCTGGGTCTTATAATTCCCTCATATCCCGGCAGGGATGACAGACAAAAGAACCACTCTCCGAGTCCGGGTTCCTAAGGCCTACGGCTATGGAGACGGACCGACAGGGTGCCGGTGGAAACGCCGGTGCCTCCCGTGCTTGGAAAGGAGAGGTCCATGCGAGGTGCGGAACGCCCGTCCTCTCCGGACGGGTTTTTTTCGGCCCGTGAGGGCAACGAAAGACCCCGGATAATAACCGTATCCGGTGCCAGCAAGGACGTCGGAAAGAGCACCCTGGCCGCCTTCCTGGCCTCCCGGTGTCGCGCCTGCGCCGGCATGAAGGTCTCCGTTCACCGGGAGAGGCCCCCGGGGGAGGCGGTGATCGAGGAAGGAGAGACACCCTTAAGGCCGGACACGGATACCGGGAGGCTCAGGCTGGCCGGGGCCCGTCCCGTGCTCTGGTTGAGGACCAGGCGAGAGGACCTGGCTCAAGACCTGAAAGAGGCCCTTGCTCGCCTGCAAGCCCCGGTGATCATCGTGGAAGGGAACAGCGTCCTTCGTCATCTGGAACCGGACTTCGCCGTCTTCGTCATGTCCGCTACCTTCGAGGATTTCAAACCCTCCGCCTACGAAGCCTTGAAGAAAGCGCATGTGGTCTTGGTGAACGGGGTGGAAGATATTTCCGGACGGAAGGCCTTGGAGCTGGAGAGGAAGATAAAGGAATACAATCCGAAGGCCAAGACGGTGATGGTCGCCGAGTTGGGAAGGGAAAAGGCTTGGGAGGTCGTGCTCTCACGCGCGGCGGCAAGGATAGGAGGTGATCTCATGTCTTCCGAGGTGGAGGAGAGGGTTATGCAGGCGGTAAAGGAGAAGGCGGAGGACGGCCGCTTGCCCTGCCCCGTGGCCCTCAAGCTGGCCGAGGAGTTGAAGGTCCCGCCGCTTGAGGTGGGCAAGGCGGCGAACGCCCTGAACGTGAAGATCGTGAAGTGCTCGCTGGGCTGTTTCTGAAAACCGAAACCCGGTAAGGAAAAGCGACGTGCGCGGAAAAGGCATAACCGGTTTCGTCCTCGCCCTTTCCGTCCTTGCGGCGGCTTCCGCGACGGCGGGATGCGGCGCCCGAAGCGGGCAACCGGAGAGGGCGGTTTTGATCCTGGCCACCACCACCAGCGTTTTGGATACGGGGCTTCTGGACTTTTGGATACCCATGTTCGAGGCGGTTCAACCCTATGCGGTTAAGGTGATCGCCGGGGGCAGCGGGCAGGCCATGGAGATGGGGCGCGCCGGGGAGTGCGACGTCATGCTGGTGCACAGTCCCGAGGAAGAGGAGAGGATGGTCAGGGAAGGTCATGCCGTCAACCGCCGCCGCGTGATGCACAACGCATACGTCGTCGTGGGGCCCGCCGAGGATCCGGCCGGCATCCGGGGGGCTTCGACGGCCGCGCAGGCCCTGAAGAGGATAGCCTCCGCGGGAGCGGGTTTCGTCTCCCGAGGAGACGGATCGGGTACCCACGCCAAAGAACTGAGTTTGTGGGAGAGAGCCGGGGTCAGCCCATCCGGTCCTTGGTACATGGAAAGCGGAAGGGGCATGGGGGACACGCTGCGCATAGCCTCCCAGGCGCGGGCCTATACCCTCACCGACAGGGGTACTTTCCTCAAGCTGGAAAAGGAACTGGATTTGGCGGTGCTCTTTCAGGAAGACGAGCTTCTTTACAATTTTTACCATGTAATGGAGGTCAACCCGGAGAAGTGGCCGGACGTCAACCGGGTAGGCGCCCGCGCCTTTTCCGATTTCGTCACCGGTAGGAAAGCCCAGGAGTTCCTGCTCCGCTTCGGCGTTGAGGAATGCGGGGAACCCCTTTTCTTCCCCGACGCCCTGTAGGATTGAGGAGGGATAAGTCGTCGTCGGGTAAGGGGGATAGGTTCACGTCGGATCACGGTAGGAGGTGAGCGCGAGTGGGGGAGATATGGCGGGGTTTCGTGGAGGCTTGCAGGCTCATCGCCCGTCTCGATCCCTACGTGGTCAAGATAACCCTTTTCACCCTATACGTCTGCGCCTTGGCCACCGCCGCGGGCATGGTCGTGGGCATCCCCCTCGGTACCTGGCTGGCTCTC
>MU158524.1:0-19361 GCA_015711855.1 Candidatus Solincola quzhuomuensis
ATGCATATCTACTCTACCCTCATGCGCCGCTCCGGACCCGGGCGAGGTCCCAGGACTCCCCTCTCCAGCCTTTCTGCCCGGTCTTGGGGTGGAGGGCCCCTCGGACGGCGGATATAATTTGCTTTTGACCGTTATAATGGGTGGCGCCGGAAGCGACTGGACGGTGATGATCATGGCGGAGGAGAAGTTCCTCATCGTCGGCGGGCGTCCGCTGCAGGGCGAGGTGCGGGTGAGCGGGGCCAAGAACTCGGCCCTGAAGCTAATGGCCGCCAGCCTTCTCACCCCGGAGGAGTGCGTCATCGACAACGTTCCCCGGATCACCGACGTGGACATTATGACCGAGGTGCTGACCCACCTGGGCGCGGAGGTTACCCGCGAGGACCACCGTATCCGCATCCGTTCCGGGGAGTTGCCCCGCCGGGAAGCGCCCTACCACCTGGTCCGGCGCATGCGCGCTTCCATAGTGGTCCTGGGGCCCCTTGTGGCCCGCTTCGGGGAGGCGAAGGTGGCCATCCCGGGAGGCTGCAATATCGGATCCCGCAAGATAGACATGCACCTGAAGGGCCTGGTCGAGCTGGGGGCGGAGATCACCATGGCGCACGGTTACGTGTTCGCCCGGGCATCTCATCTAAAGGGCACGCATCTGGTGCTCGACTTTCCCAGCGTGGGAGCCACGGAGAACCTACTCATGGCCGCTTTGGGCGCCGAGGGGACCACGGTCATAGAGAACGCCGCCCGCGAGCCGGAGATCCAGGATCTGGTGGAATATCTGAACTCCATGGGCGCGGAGATAAGGGGTTCGGGAACGCCGATACTCGAAATCGTGGGTGGGCGAGAGCTTCGCGGAACTCGACATTCCACCATAGGCGACCGCATCGAGGCGGGGACCCTGGCCGTGGCCGCGGCAGTGACCGGCGGGGAGCTGACCATAACCGGGTTCAAGCCTGAGCACCTCGGACTGCCCTTGGAGAAGCTACGCCAGATCGGGGTCGAGGTGGAGGAGCTGGAAGAGGGCGTCCGCGTGCGGGGAGGGAGCGATTACCGGTCGGCGGATATAGCCACTCTACCCTTCCCGGGGTTTCCCACGGACATGCAGCCCCAGACGATGGTCCTGCTGAGTTTGGCCCGGGGCACCAGCGTGATCACGGAGAACGTCTTCGAGAGCCGTTTCATGTTCGTGGACGAGCTTAACCGGATGGGCTGCGACATCACCATCGAGGGGCACCACGCCATCGTCAGGGGGGAGAGGAGGTTGAGCGGTGCGGAGGTCTGCGCCACCGACCTGCGCGCCGGGGCGGCCCTGGTGCTGGCGGGTCTAGCCGCGGAGGGGGAGACCCGCGTCCTGGACATCCACCACATCGACCGGGGTTACGAGCGCTTGGAGGAGAAGCTTTCCCGGCTCGGGGGGGACATCGTGAGGTGCGAAAGGGATTGCGGGCGTTGAGAGGCGGTCGTCGTCAAGACAAGAAAGAGTATGGGGGTTCGTTCGTGAGGTTAACCGCTTCCGGGAAGGAGGGACGAGGGGAAGGAGACGACGACGCGTTCACCTACGTCGAGACGACAAACCGGGGTATCGAGAAGGTGGCGGACGCGGGGCGGTAAAGGGCGGTGAAGCATGGGAAGTATGATCGGAAAAAGGAAGAGGGTTCTTCTTCTGACTTGCGCCCTCCTCCTCCTGACAGCCGTAAACCCGCTATTGCGGAGCCCGTTAACCTTTCCGGGAAGCGAGGAGGCCCGGGCCTCCCTGTCCCTCTCCCGGGAAGGAGATCGCGTCCTCTCCGCCGCCAAGCTCCAGCTTATCCGCCGCCTGGATCGGATCCACTATCCGGCGGGTTCCTACCGTCCCGGGGAGGCGGTGGTGGAGCTCGCCGACCCCGACCTCGCTTCCGTCTCCCGCTTTCTGGGCGAATTTTCCTCTTTGCTCCGGGAGGACGTTCCCCGGCTCCTGGAGGCGCTGGCCGCGCAGCCGGTGCGCCGGGCGCTGCGCTTGCCCCTGAGGCCCGGCCTGGATGTGCTTATGGCGTGCCGGAAGTTTCTGGCCTCGCCGCTGGTGAAGCGGGCGGAACCGAACCTGTTTTTCCGCTTGGCAGCGACCGAGCCCAACGACTTTCGTTATCCTCTGCAATGGAACCTCTGGTCCGGCTACGGGATCAACGCCGATCTGGCCTGGGACCTGCAGAAAGGCTCCTCCTCTCTGGTCCTGGCGGTGGTGGACACGGGGGTCTATATAAACCATGAGGACCTGGCGGGGAGGGTGCTCGCCAACGGGTACGACTATATAAACCGGGACCCCGATCCCAGCGACGACAACGGACACGGGACCCTCGTCGCCGGCATCGCCTGCGCCAACACCGACAACCTGCGCGGGATAGCGGGTGTGGACTGGCGGGCCAAGATTATGCCCCTGAAGGCGCTGAACAGCCGGGGTGAGGGTAGCCTGGACTCGGTGGTCAACAGCATCTACCATGCCGTCAATCATGGGGCCCGGGTGATCAACCTGAGCCTAACCTCTTCCGTCTATTCACAGATTTTGGCTGAAGCCGTGGAATACGCGCATGCCCAGGGGTGCACCCTCGTCGCCGCGGCGGGGAACGAGGGGACGGATCGGTTGAACTACCCGGCGGGCCTGACCTACGTTATCGGGGTGGGATCGGTGGGAAGGGACGGGAAGCGCTCCTACTTCTCCAATTACAACTCCAGCGTGGACCTGGTCGCGCCGGGAGAGGAAATATGGGGGACCGACCTGAACAACAGTTACTCCCTTGGTAACGGGACCTCCGAGGCCGCCCCCCAGGTCTCCGCGGCCGCCCTACTGCTCTCCGCCGAGTACCCGGGGGCGTCGCCGGACGAGGTGTGGCGCAGGCTTCGGGACGGCGCGCTGGATCTGGGGAGTCCCGGCTACGACGAGGAGTATGGTTGGGGACTTTTGGACATCTACACCGCCCTGCGGGTTCCGCTGGTGAGGATAAACTCCCCTTCCGATTACAGCTACCCGGTCTCGGAGAAGGTGTCGGCGGAGGCCCACTCGGAGAACCTGGACATAAGCCACCTGGAACTTTGGGTGGACGGGGAGCTCCTGGAGACCCACGTCCTCCCCACCCCCTCCAGGACCGTGACCCACACCTTCACCTCCTGGAACACGGGCGGCCTGGAGGAGGGGACCCACGAGATCACGGTGAGGGCGGTGGGGAGCGGGGTGGTCGTGAGCGGAGAACAGACGGTGACGGTTTTCCGTAACACCTCCCAACCCCGTCCCTCGACCGAATGGTATCTAGCGGAGGGCTGCACGGCCTACGGGTTCGAGGAGTACGTCCTGGTGCAGAACCCCAACCCCGCGCCGGCCTCCGTCCGGGTGGACTTCATGGTCCTCGACGGGCCCGCCGCCACCCGGAGCTTCACCATGGCTCCCCGTTCCCGGCTGACCATAGGGGTGAATTCCCTGGTCCCCGACTCCGAGGTATCCGCCCACGTTCACGCCGACCTCCCGGTGGTGGTGGAGAGAGCCATGTACTGGGCGGGAAGGACGGACGGCCACGTTTCCCCGGGAAGCAGCCACCTGAGCAACGACTGGTATCTGGCGGAGGGCTGCACGGCCTACGGATTCGAGGAGTACGTCCTGGTGCAGAACCCCAACCCCGCGTCGGCCTCCGTCCGGGTGGACTTCATGGTCCTCGACGGGCCCGCCGCCACCCGGAGCTTCACCATGGCTCCCCGTTCCCGGCTGACCATAGGGGTGAATTCCCTGGTCCCCGACTCCGAGGTATCCGCCCACGTTCACGCCGACCTCCCGGTGGTGGTGGAGAGGGCCATGTACTGGGGCGGAAGGGACGGTGGCCACGGCGCGCTGGGAGTATCCTCTCCTTCCGTTTCCTGGTACCTGGCGGAGGGCTGCACGGCATGGGGGTTCGAGGAGTACGTCCTGGTGCAGAACCCGGGCACGGAGCCGGCCAACTTGAGCGTCGCCTTCCTGAAGCCCGACGGGACGCGGACAAGGAGAGTCTTCGTCCTCGCGGCCCGCTCCCGGCTGACCCTGGATATGCGGCAATTCGTGCCGGGAAGCGATGTTTCCACGGCCGTCCGTTCCGACCAGCCGGTGGTGGTGGAGAGGGCCATGTACTGGCCGAGCGGTTCCCGTTACCGGGCGGGCGGGCACTGCAGCGCGGGAACGGTGACCGCGGCGGGGAACTGGTACCTGGCCGAGGGTTGCACGGCCTACGGGTTCCAAGAATACGTGCTCCTGGCCAACGTATCTAGGGAGGTGGCCCACGTGAACTTGGCCTTCATGCGCCCAGACGGGACCACTCGCGATTTCTCCTTTTCCGTGGCCGCCGGGGCCCGTTATACCGTAGCGGTCAACGCCGTCGAACCCGCAAAAGAATTGTCGGTTAGGGTCACCTCTGACTTCCCGCTGGTGGTGGAGCGGTCCATGTATTGGACGGACAACGATGGCGGGACCAACGTCGTGGGCGCCCTTCAGCCCTAGGGCAAAGGGTGTTATCGGATACCAAAAAACGGTAAGCGGAGAAGACTTTGTGTTACATTTTTGTTACTAATGTGTAAAAAGGTTGCAAAAACGACGTCGGCCTCGCGAAAAGGTCTTTATATAAAAAACAAAATATTATATATTTCTACTGAGCAAGCACCCGTCGTCGGAGAAGGAAGGGACGATTCGCCATGGGCGAGAGATGCCGGCGAACGGGTTTTCCGGCGGTAAGGGTTGTTCAGGAAGGCGTGAACCGGGAGCGGATAAGGGTAGAGGGCTCGGCTGAAGGCGGGGAACGAGGCCGGGGATGCTGAGAACTTCAGTCCAGACAGTAGTCAACATTATAGTCATCGTCCTTCTTGTAGGTTCGGTGGCCCTGGGAGCCTTCGTCCTCATCCCCTCCCGGAACCCCGCCGGGCCGCTCATCGGGAAACTATTATCGGCCAAAAAGAACCTGTCCGGACTTTTAGCCAACCTGGATCCGGTGCTCCTAGCCGAGGCCATGCGGGAAAATCCCGATATGGTCACGGAGCTCCTCGCCGAGCTGGGTGAGGATGGAGCGAAACTGGTGGCGGAGGCGGTCAACGAGAACCCGGAGTTCATCTCCATTCTATTGGGAGAGTTGGAACCGGCCACCCTGGCCGCCACGCTCAACGACCCGAGAAGCGGTCCCTTCACCGTCTCCCTCATGAACCACCTCGATCCCGCGGTGATAGCCTCCGTGGTCAATGGAAACGGGGAGTTCCTATCCCAGCTGTTGGGCTACCTTGATCCCCAAGTGTTGGCGGAGGCCTTGAACCGGAACGGTGATTTCCTCACCGCCTCCACGGCGGCCATGGACCCCGCGGTCCTGGCCCAAGCGGTCAACGAGAACGGTCCTTTCCTGACCGCACTCATCGGATTACTGGATCCCGCGGTGGTGGCGGGAGCGCTGAACGCCAACCCCGGGGTGGTATCCGACCTCATGGGTTACCTGGACAGCGCGGTGGTGGCCCAGGTGGTGAACGAGAACGGCGCCTTCCTCTCCGGTTTGCTGCGAAACCTGAACCCCCAGGTATTGACGGAGGGGATGAACGCCAGGCCCACCTTTCTCTCCCGGGTCATGGCCCATCTCAACCCGGCCACCATCGCCTCCGTGCTCAACGCCAACGCGGGCTCCGTGTCCGATCTCGTGGGATATCTATCGGACGACCTCCTCTTGAACATACTGTCCGTCACCGCCCACGATACGGGATGGACGAACCGCCTGCTGGCCAACCTCGATCCGGCGGTTCTGGCCGCCACCCTCAACAACTCTTCCTCCTTCACCTCGGGACTACTGAAGGCGTTGGATCCCGCGTGGGTCGCGGGAATAGCCAATGCCAACCCGGATTTCGTGTACCGGGTCATGGACGCCATCTCCCCGGAACTGGTGGCCGCCATGCTCAACAACGGGAGCCTGCTGACCAGGGTGTTGCCCCTGATCGACACCGCGGCCATCGGGGCGGCGCTGGGCGAACACACCGATCTCGTGACGCAGCTGCTGCCCCTGTTGGACCCCGTGCTGGCCCAGTCGACCAACGAGGCCCTGGAGACCAACCCTGACCTGCTCCGGGCGGTGCTTTCCAACCTGGACGGGGCGCAGCTGGCCTCGGCCATCTCCCAGGCCCCCTCCTTTTTGACCGGCCTGCTGGAGAACATCGCACCGGACTCCGTGGCGGCCATGTTGAGGGGATCGAACGACAACCCGGACTTGCTCATCAACTTGACCAACGCGCTGGACGCGGGATCCGTATCCAGGGCTCTCGACCTTTCCGGCAGCTTCGTGCCCGACCTCCTGGCCCTCCTACCCAACAACGTAGCCAGGAAGGCGGCCCAGGCCCTCAACGCCAACCCCGCCCTTCTGGACACCGTGCTCTCCACCGCCGACCCGGCGGTGTTGGCGGGGATACTCAACGGGGGAGCCGCCGACGAGCTGATCGCCGGGCTGATACCCCTGCTCTCGGAGGGGATCGCCCGGGCGGCGGCCAGAGGGGTCAACGCCGACGCCGCCCAGGACACCTCGGAGTCAATGATCAAGTCCCTTCTCGCCGCCGCGGACCCGAAGATCCTGGCCGCGGCCATCAACGAGAACCCGGACTTCGTGGCCGGGGTTCTTTCCAACCTCAGCGCGGAAGCCGCCCAGGCGGTGGCGGAGGGGATGAACGCCAACCCGGACACGGCGCGAACGGTGGCCAGGTACCTGAACGCCGCCACCGGAGCCCGCATCGCCGAGGCCCTGAACGGAAACACGGCCATAATAAGGCCCCTGGTGGCCAACCTCTCCCCGCAGGTGGGTAGGGCCATCGCCGAAGGGCTCAACCAGAACACCACCGATCTTTCCACGCAGCTGATGGCCAACCTATCCCAGGCGGTGGGTGCCGAGTTGGCGGCCGGGCTCAACGCCAACCCGGCCCTGGTCACCCACCTGGTGCCCTACCTGAACGGCGATGTGGGCAGGGAGATGGCCGCGGGCCTCAACGAGAACAGCCTGAACCTCTCGCCCTCCTTCCTGGAGGCCATGCTCACGGCCACCTCCACCGATTTCGCCCAGGTCCTGGTGGACGTGATGAACACGCCTCCCTACAACATGGACGGGTTCCTCTCCCAACTGCTCCGGAACCTGGACGCCAACACGGCCAAAGCGGCAGCCCAGGGATTGAACGGGAACCCCACTCTCGTGGAATACATCCTCCGGAACTTGGACGGGGCGGCCACGGCGGAGCAGATGAACGCCAACGCCGATTGGACCATCGCCCTCATCCAGAACCTCGACGCCGTGGCGCTGGCCGATGCCTTGAACAGTGCCCTGGGGACGCCGGGCGGTCAGGATTTTCTGGGGGACCTGCTCACCAACCTGGACGGGGGGATCGTGGGCAGGGCTCTCAGCAACAACCCGCAACTCACTGAGGAGCTGTTGAAGCGCGCCGGGGGGTGGGATCCGGACGGACCGGGGCCAAAGACCCCCATCCATCTGGGAACGACCCTGAAGGACCTCTTGAAGGACGCCCATGCTGGTGACCCCGGTGGTTTTCTTACCGAACTCATAACCGATCTGGACCCGAATATGATGGTGAGGGTCTTGAACAACGCCCGGGGTGTGGACCGCTACGGAAATCCCCAGGGACCCTATTATAACGACCCGAGGCTCAAGTACAGGCCCTACACCTTCCTGGACGTGACCTGGTTCAAGATCTGGATGAGGGCCAACATACTGCCCATAGTGGAGATACCCGCTTGGAGCGCCATCCTGGGGGCGGAGTTGTATCCGTGGTGATGCCGTGGCCGGAAAAGGGTAGGAGCGTGCGGAGTTGGTGAGGAAACCGGTACAGATAGTGGTCAACGTGGTGGTCATACTCCTGGTCTTGGGGTTGATCGCCGCGGGGATACTCATGCTCCTCCCGGTGAAGGGTTCCGTGGGGACCATACTGGGCAAGATGGCCTCCCAGCGACACACCCTGTCCGGAATAATCGAGGGCTTGGACCCCAGAGAAGTGGCCAAGGCCATCAACGAGAACCCCGATTTCCTCTCCCAGTTACTGGCCGAGCTGGAGAGCCCCGAGAACCAGGAAGCCACGGCCAAGGCCCTGAACGAGAACCCGGATTTCCTGGTGGCGCTGCTCTCCGCCCTGGATCCCAAGCCGGTGGCCCAGGCGGTGAACGCCCATGGCCAACTCGTATCCGACCTACTGCCCCTCCTGGACGTGAAGATGCTGGCGAGCACGGTGAACCAGACCTCCGAGTTCACCGCAGACCTCCTGCCGGAACTGGATCCCGCGATCATCGCCGCCGTGGTCAACGAGAACGGGCCTTTCCTGACCGCGCTCGTGGGCTATTTGGATCCCGGCGTGGTAGCCGCCTCCATGAACGCCAATCCCGGCTTCACCTCGCAGCTTCTATCGCACCTGGACGCCTCGGTGATCGCCTCGGCGGTGAACGCCAACGGCAGCTGGCTGTCCGCCCTGCTCTCCCTTTTGGATCCCGCACCCACAGCCCAAGCCATTAACGAAAACCCCGGCTTCGTATCCAATCTCCTGCGTAGATTGAACGCCCGGGTGATCGCCTCGGCGGTCAACTCCAACGGGGCTTTCCTGAGGGGCCTCCTCACCCACATGGATCCCCAGGGGCTCATCCAGGCCATAAACCAGAACAAGTCCTTCCTCATCGGGGTGGTCAACCGCATGGACCCGCGGGCCTCGGCGGAGATCGCCTCCGACCAAGTGTTACTGACCCGCGTACTGGGCCTTCTGAACCCCGCCCCCATAGCCTCGGCCTTGAACGCCAACTCCGAATTCCTGAAATCGGTTATGAACCTCCTGGATCCGGCGGGGCTGGCCTCCTCCCTGACCGGGACGGGGGACAACATAGCCGCCATCATCGGTTATCTGCGGGATGACTACATAACTTACTTGGCCAACGACGAGGAGTTCTTGAACCAGGTGATCCCCCTCATAGACGAGTCGGCCCTGGCGGGCGCCCTGAACGCCAACGCCTCCTTCATCGCCGCCCTGATCGCCGACCTCCCGCCCTCCCTGGGTCGGGCGGCGGCCCTGGGGTTGAACGAGTCCCAGGATTTCATCAATAACGTCATTGGCACCTCCGACCCCGCTTTTCTGGCGGGGGTGCTGGACAGCGCGGGGAATTTCCTGACCGCTCTCCTGGCCAATCTGGACGAGGGGACGGCGGCTGCGGCGGCCAGGGGCGTGAACAACAACCCGGCCCTTCTGGACGCGGCCCTCGACAACCTGGAGGTTTCCGGCCTTCTGGGCATCCTGGAGGCCACCACCGGGTTCAGCGAGGAGCTCTCCGCCCACCTCTCGCCGCTGGCGGCCGCAGGAATAGCCCTGGGACTGAACAACAACATGGATTTCCTGGCCACCCTCATAAAGAACCTGGATGCCCACGGCCTGGCCACCCTGCTATCCCTGCACCCGGACACCACCCGTGAGCTGGCCTCCCGGCTGGACGCGAACTTCGCCCAGGCGGTAGCCCGGGGACTGAACGGAGGGCAGACCTTCCTCTCCCAGCTCATCTCCTACCTCGATCCCAAGGTCATCGCCGAGGCCCTAGACGTGAACCCCGCTGTCACCCGGGATCTCATCGCCAACCTCGATGGGGAGTTGGGCCAAGCGGTGGCCGAGGTGGTCAACGAGGACCCCGGTTTCCTGGTCGAGGTGTTGTCCAATCTCTCCTCCGCGACCGGTAAGGCCATGGCCGAGGGGAGCAACATGAACACCGGCGGTTTCCTGGAGAACGTGGTGGCTAACCTCTCCCCGCAGGCGGCCGCGGCGGCGGGGCAGGCCCTGGCCTACGGTGATCCCAACCTCCTGGTCCAGCTCCTGGGCAACCTGAAGGCAGATACGGGGGTTCGGATGGCCGAGGCGGCCAAGAGCAACCCCGGGCTCATGGAGGTGGTCATGGCCAACCTGGCTCCGGAGACGGCGCGAGCCCTGGCCGAGGGCCTGAACCTCAGCGCGACCCAGAACCCGGGATTCTTGACCAACGTCATCGCCAACCTGGACGCGGCGACGGGGGCCGCGGTGGGCAAGGGCCTGAACGCCATGGCCGCCGCGGGGACCTCCTCGCCCCTCTACATAACCCTGAGCGGGGCGCAGCCGCACACGGTTATGGCCATCGCCGACGCCCTGGAGGCCAACACCGCTTTCCTGGACGCCTTGATCAAGAACCTGGACGCCTCCATCCTGGCCTCTTCGGTCAACGCCGGTTTGGATGCTCCGCCCGGATATTTCCTGCGCAATCTCCTGGCCAACCTGGACGAGGTGGGCCTGAAGAGGGTGACCGACGAGGCGGGGATGGACCTGGCCAAGGAGCTTCTGGGGAGGAACCCCGATCCCAGCCTGTTGCGGGGGGACCTGGTGGCCAACGCCCTGGAGGGAGGGCTGAGCGACCTCGTGGAGGAGATCCTCGCCGAGATGGACGCCTATGAGACCCTGCAGGTCATGAACGACGCCCTGCCCTACTCGAAGCAGTTCCTCATCGACATGATGGCCACCAACCCCGATATGGCGGTGGTCCTCGGAAACGCCATAACCAACAGCGTGAACACCGGGGGTGGCCTGTTCCATAATCTGGGGATTCACGTGCGGTTGAGGTTCCGGCTTTTGTTCTTCGACATGGACATAGGCGGCTGGGGATTCGTAACCAGCGCCGCCGGCGGAGTCTGGTGAGCGAGGTAGGTAAAGGCCATGTTCCTGCTGAAGAGACCGGTGCAGCTGGCGGTAAACGTGGTCGTGGTCGTCCTGGTGGTGGCCTTTCTCGTGGTGGGTGGCATCATGATCCTTCCCTCCAGGAGCCCCCTGGGCCCTATGCTGGGAAAGCTGGCCTCGGACGTGGAACTCCTCTCCAACATGCTGAAGTACACCGAGCCGCGGGCGGTGGCTGAAGCCCTCAACGAGAACCCGGATTTCGTCTCCGAGCTCTTGAAGGCCATGGTGGAGGAGGGAACCGTCCAGGTGATCGCCCAGGTGGTCAACGAGAACCCGGATTTCTTAGCCGCGGCCATACCCTATCTGGACCCGGAAGCCGTGGCCTACGTGGTCAACCGGAGCGGAGACCTCCTGGCGGAGCTGCTTTCCTATCTCGACCCCCAGGTCGTCGCCCAGGCGGTCAACGAGAACGGCGACTTCCTGGCCGAACTGCTCGGGGAACTGGATGCTGCGGCACTGAGTGCGGGGATCAATCGTAACGGGACCTTCCTCTCCGCGGTCATGTCCTACCTGGACCCGGCGGTCGTCGCCGGGGTGATCAACCGTAACGGGCCCTTCCTGACCTCGCTCATGGGTCTGTTGGATCCCGCGGGCACCGCTCGGGTGGTCAACGAGAACGGCGCCTTCCTGGCCTCCCTGGTGTCCCATCTGGATCCGGTGGTGGTGGCCCGGGTGGTGAACGAGAACGGGGATATGCTGGCTTCCTCCCTGGATTACATCGAGCCCTCGGTTATCGCCGGGATCATAAACCAGAACGGACCCTTCCTGTCCTCGGTCATGCGCTACTTGAACCCCGCCGTGCTGGCGGGGGCCCTGAACGCCAACGTGTCCGCCGCGGTGCGCATAACGCGGTCCATCTCCCCCGAGTACATAGCCGATATCCTCAACAGCACTACCCTACTTTCCGCCGCGGCCCCCTACATGCAGCCCGTTCCGGTGGCCCGAGCGGTGATGTCCGCTACCGACTTCGTGAACGACCTTCTCGGTTACCTGGACCCCGACGTGGTGGCCGACCTCCTGAACTCCTCCGTGGACCTGGTGAAGAGGTCGACGGATTACGTGGACCCCGGTTTCGTGGCCGATCTGATCTCCAACGCGGCCATGCTGTCCCGCATCCTGGGGCTTTTGGACGTCAACGTGCTGGCCAACGTGGTGAATGCCAATCCGGGGATGATGGCCGAGCTCCTGCCCCTGCTCGCGCCGCAGGTCGGGGAGGGGCTGGCGGCCGGCTTGAGGGCCAACACGGCCCTGGTGGTGGAGGCCTTGAACGCCCTCAACCCGGCCATATTGGCCAATGCCCTGAACGCTCATCCGGAGATAAGCGAGGAGCTTTCCCGCCTCATCCCGCCTTCCCTGGGATCGCCGGTGGCCCAGGGACTGAACCAGAACCCTGAGTTCCTAGGCGCCCTCCTCTCCAATCTGGATCCCTCTTCCGTGGCCGGCGCCCTTTCCGCTCACGCCGATTTCGTCTACGAGTTGCTCTCCCAGATATCCCCCGCGGTGGCCGCGGCCATGGTGAAGGGGTCCAACCGCAACCCCGATTTCCTGGCCTCCCTCATCTCCCATCTGGACCCGAACACCCTGGCCGGAGCGCTGAACTCCAACCCCGCCTTCGTGCGCACCCTGGTCACCGATCTTAAGGGAGCCATAGGGACGGCCATGGCCCAGGGAGCCAGCAAGGAGTTTCTGTCCGGCCTCATAGGGGGTCTGGACCCGGCGGTCATAGCCGCCGCGGTCAACGCCAACCCCGATTTCCTGCGGGGATTCCTGGCCAACACCAGCGCCACCACGGCCGAGTATCTGGCGCGGGGGATCAACAAACATGTGGCCACGCATCCCCTGGGGCAGGACCTGGTTTCCGTGTTGGTGGCCAACCTGACGGAGGAGACGGCGGCCGCTCTGGCGGAGGGGATCAACGCCAACGTGGCCGGCGACCCTGCGGACAATCTCCTCACCGGGCTTCTGGCCAATACCAACGGAAACGTGGGGACGGCCCTGGCCCAGGGGTTGAACAACAACCCCACCATCATAAGGGAGCTAATAAGGAACATCGCGCCGGAGGTCGCTGTGGCCGCCGCCTACGCCGTCAACTATTCCTGCCAGCGGGCTCAAGTGGATCCCGAGTATCAGTTCCTGCGCAAACTCCTGGCCAACCTGGGTCCCCAGGTGGCGGAGGCCTCGGCGAAGGGTCTCGACGAGAACCCGCACAAGGAAGCCCTGATGGCGGCGATAATCAATAACCTCAACGCCGGACTGGTGGCGCCCCTCATCGCCGCCGCGGTGAACGCCAACGCCGCCTCCACGGGCATGATCCAGGCGGTTGTCGCCCAGCTGAACGCCACCACGGCCCAGACCATCGCCCGTGCCCTGAACGCCAATCCCGAGATGACCTCCTGGTTGCTGCAGTCGCTCGATCCGGCGGTGGTGGCCGAGCTCCTCAACGAGAACTCCGCCTTCTTGGCCGACCTCGTGTCCAACCTGGACGGAAAGGTCATAGCCGACGCCATCAACGCGGAGTACGCCATGCATCCGGGGAACTCCCTCATCGAGAGGCTACTACCCCTCATGAGCGGGTCGGACGTGGCCGAGCTTCTCAACGAATACGGGTATGATTTCCTGGTGGACCTCCTCTCCAACCTGGACGGTTCGGTGGTGGCCGAGGCCCTGAACACGACGGCGGGGGAGACCTTCCTCACGGAACTCCTGGTCTTCCTCGACCCCGACATGGTGGTGGACATGGTTCGGGCCGAGCCCGACTGGCCCAATGGAGGGGCTTTCAAGGAGCTGGTCGTGCACATATTCGTCTACATGACCGATCTCGGTTTCGGCCTGGGCGACTCTCAGTTCCGGGTAACCGACGCCGGTGTCTATATACCTCCCAACGTCCCGCCCATACCTTGAGCGGGAGGTTCCGGTAAAGGTCTTCGCTCGAACCGCGACGGGATTTCCCGACGATAAGCGCGCCTCTGCGGAGGGGTGCGGTCATCGCATATGCCGAAGGGGATGAAAGCCTCCAAGAGCGTCGGTGCTATAATCAATCCATGAAAGGCGAGATCTCGCTGTTCATCACCACCGTGTCGGGCCTCCTGAGCCTGGCCGTAGGTTTTTACATAATTTACCATGGGCGCCGAAAAGCGGTCAAATTGCTATTCTTCCTCCTCACCCTTTTCCTGGCCCTGTGGTCGGTGGGGGAAGCCATGACCATAGCCTCCTCTTCTTGGGACATGAAGGTCTTCTGGACCAAGTTCCAGGGCATAGGCGAGCTACCACTGATTCCCACCTTCTTCCTTCTATCCCTGTTTTTTCCTGAGGTGAAGGGCCCGGTTCGCGTCAAGGCGAGGGCGACTGCGACCGCCGTGGCGCTATACGCCCCCTTCCTCGCGGGACTTTTCCTCCTTTACCGGACGGACCTGGTTTATTCGGAATACCGTTTGGGAACCAACCTGCACGGCCTGGAGGTGGCGCGCACGCCTTTTTTCTGGTTCCTGACCGCCATGGGTTTTCTGACGGTCCTGGCGGGAATGGCGAACTTCGCCGGGGCAGGCAGACGCGGCGACTCCCTCCACCGCCGCCGTGGCCTGTTCCTACTCGCCGCGGCTCCGCTGCCCATGCTGGTGGCCAACCTGATCCAGAACCTGCGGTGGAACGATTACGTGACCACACCCCAGGCCGGCCTGCTCTTTGCCGGAATGATCGCCTACGGTATTATGCATCACGGGCTCTTCCTGGACTTCATGTCGGCCACGAGGAGCGCCCTGGCTCACGCCGCGGTGATAGCCGCCGACCTGGCCATCTTCCTACTACTGGACGCCTTTTTCTACTACGGTCTGGGCATGAGCTCCCAGTGGACGGTTTTCTTCCTGTTCTTCGCCTTCGTGATCCCTGCGGCCATCGCCTACCCGCTGGAGGTCAATTGGGCCAGGAAAGTCCTCTCCAGGCGCTTTTACCTGCGCCAGGCAAAGATGGAAAGTCTCCTCGAGGAACTCAGCCGCTCCATCCGTACCGTGCGGGGATTGGAGAACCTGGCTTCCGAGGTAACGCAGGTGATGAGGGAATCCCTGGAGCTTTCCGCCAGCGCCCTCATGGTCTGGGACAGAGAAGCGGGTGTCTATCGGGTCATCGGTTTTTCCTCCGACAACCTGCACATGGCGCATGAGCATCAAGGCGTGGTCGGAGCGGGGATGTTCATGCACTCCTGGGGGGACCGTTTCTCCTTCGACACCCCGGGGGGCGAGTATTCCAGTTACTGGGAGTTGGATAGAAGGCTGAACCTGGGGGACTGTGATCTCCACTATCTGCGTCTCGGGATCCTCCGTCAGCACAGGGGAAACGGCGTGGTCTCGGAATCCCTGTGGACGGAAGAGGAGAACGGCGAGGCCTTTTTCATCCCCCTGGAGGTGGGTGGGGAGAGAGTGGGCCTTCTCTGGCTGGGCGGGAAAATGGAGGGCACACGATTCACAAGGGAGGAACTGGACCGCATAGTGGCCCTTACCACGCAGATCTCCGTATCCCTGTTCAACGCCAGGTTGATGCAGGAGGTCGTGGAGAAGGGCGAGCGTCTCCGCCAGCTGGCCCACCGCACCCTGAGCGTGCAGGAGGAGGAAAGAGCGCGCATATCGAGGGAACTCCACGATGTGCTGGCTCCCTGCTTCCTGGAGGTGCTCTACAGGCTCGATGCCCTGCAGGGAGACCTTCCTCCGCACCCGGTGATCCGGGAACACTTGGAGGAGATCAAAGAGCGCATGAGGAGGGGGTTGCGTGAATTGCGGGGACTTATAACCGATCTTCGCCCTTCCTCGCTGGAGGTCCTGGGGCTGAGGGATTCCCTGTCCTCCTACCTGGGCAGGTTCGGTGCGGAGAACGGCATGGAGGTCGAGTTCTCCTGTCAAGGGACCTTACGGGATCTGGATTCCCTCGCGGAGACCACCGTGTATCGGGTAGCCCAGGAGGCCCTGTCCAACGTCGCTCGCCATTCCCATGCTCGTAAGGTAAGTCTTTCCATGCGGGAAGGGGACGGTTTCGTGTACCTGGAGGTGAGGGACGACGGCGTCGGGTTCCGACTGGAGGATATAAGGAGGATGATCCGGGAGGGGGAGTGCCTGGGGATAAAGGGCATGGAGGAGAGGGTGGAGCTGGTACGGGGGCATCTGGCCATTCTCAGCGAACCCGGCCATGGCACCAGGGTATGTCTTGCCGTGCCCAAGGGAAGAAGCTGAGGAGGTACGTTGGAGGAGGAGATAAGGCTAACGGTGGTCGACGATCACCAGATCGTGCGACTGGGCATAAGCCACCTCCTGAAGGGAGAGGAGGACATCTGCCTGGTAGGCGAGGCGGAATGCGGTGCGGAAGCCCTGGAGTTGGCGCGTTCCGTGCGACCGCACGTCATGCTGGTGGACGTCAAACTCCCGGACATCAGCGGCATAGAGGTGGTGCGGAGACTGAAGAGCAGTCCGGAAACCGCCGGGATCCAAGCGGTCATGCTCACCGTCTACGACGACCTGGAGATAGCCTCCGAGGCCATACGAGCGGGCGCCGTGGGGTATATACTCAAGGATTCCGGGCGTGATCAGTTGCTGGAGGCGATACGTTCCGCCCGCATGGGAATGCCCCTGGTCTCCTCCTCGTTAGCCCAGAAACTGGTCAGCAGCCTTTTTCGCACCGACGTCCTGCCGGGGGCTACGAAGCCGGTCCAAGGGGAAAGGACGGCCGATCTCACCGAGCGCGAACTGGAGGTGGTGAGGCTGGTGGCCAAAGGGTACAGCAACAAGTCGGTGGCTCGAGAGCTCTCCATAAGCCTGAGCACGGTGAAGACCCACCTCCATCACATTTTCCAGAAGATGGAAGTTCAGGGCCGGGCCCAGTTGATCATCAAGGCCATAAAAGAGGGCATTATATGACCCTCATGTATCGGCAAACGATGCCGGAAGGCCGAAAGTACCGAAGGCCTTTCGCGCCGGTCAACGGTCCAGAAGGAAGTGATCATCGGGCCGTTTCGGGAATGGTCGCGGGAACCCTGGCCACGGCCCCGCCTGCGGGCTGGATTGGGGAACCCGCGGAGGAGGGGAGTGTGCCCGGACAAGAAGGGGAGGAAATATAGCGAGGTCCAGAGAAGGAAAGAACCGGTGATGGCGGATGAAAGGGAGGAGGTTCCTCGTCATACTGCTCTGCAGCGTGGCGCTGCTGTTCCTTTTTCCGATACCCGGGCCCGGGTCCACGGGAAGGGTGGCGGCGGCCGGAGGGGGAAGCGTGACCTTCTTGGGCCACGGGAAGGGCCACGGTGTGGGCCTGTGCATGGCCGGCGTCTATTACCGGGCCTCTCGTGGGGAGGAGTATCACCAGATCATCCGGAGTTACTACACCGGGATAGGATTTTCCCGGGTGAGCGACGAAACGACCATCCGCGTGCTCTGCCGAGACGGGGTGGTAAGGATCTTCACCCTCCGGGATTATCTGTACCGCCTGCAGGAGGAGCCGGACAGCTGGCCCATGGAAGGGCTCAAGGTTCTGGCCGTCGCGGCCCGCACCTACGTGCTCTCCTGTATCGCCCGCGGCAAGCACACCCAGGACGGATACGACGTATGTCCCTACGGGAGTTGCTGCCAGGCCTTCAACGAGCGAATCGATCCCGCCACCCGGCCTCGCACGGTGGCGGCGGTTAACGCCACCTCGGGAGAGATAATCACCTACTCCGGTCAGCCCATAATCGCCGCCTACAGCTCCTGCTGCGGGGGCTACACGGCAGGGATGGACGAGGCCTGGGGAGGCAACCCGGTTCCCTACCTCCAACCCGTGCCCGACGACGCTTGCGCGCCAGATCCCAACCACGACTGGAAGGTCACTATATCCTGGCTCGATCTGCAGGGGAGGTTGAACTCGCGACCGGAGACCGCGGTAGGGACCCTTTACGGGCTGGAGGTCGTCTCGCGCTGGACCTCGGGAAGGGTGAGATACATCCGCGTCGATGGGAGCGCGGGCAGCAAAGTGGTCTCGGGAACCCTTTTCGCCTCCGTTGTTGGCCTGCAGACGCATTTCTTCTCCATCGCCTCCCAGAACTTCGACGAGTACCTTCTCATCCAGAATCCCTCAGAGGAAAGCGCCGAGTGTCTGGTCACCTACATGTTCAACGGCGGAGGGACTCTCGAGGAGCAATGTATCGTGGAACCCCACAGCCGTCACACCATACGGGTGAACGAGCGGGTTCAGAACGCCGAGGTCTCGGTGAAGCTCGCTTCCGACGTTCCAGTGGTGGCGGAGAGGGCCATCTACTTCGATTTTTTAGGAAGCGGCCGCAAGGGTGGACATGCCTGCCTGGGGGTCAGGGAACCGAGGCTCGAATGGTATTTCGCCGAGGGATGCACCGTGGGGGACTTTGACACTTTCTTCCTCATCCAGAACCCGGATGACGCCAGGCAGGCCCGGCTGAGCGTTTCTTTCCTCGGGCCCGGGGGAGAGGTGGACGAATTCTATTACACGCTGGCCCCCGCTTCTCGGATGACCGTCTGGATGGACCAAGAACCCGGCCTGGATTGCGGGGAGTTCACCGCCGTTATCCGGAGCGACGTGCCCGTGGTCGCGGAGCGCGCCGTCTACTTTGGGTTCCGGGGACTGGGCGGGGGGACCGCCGCCGAGGGAGCCCCCGAACCCTCCACCGCATGGTACTTCGCCGAGGGCTACACCGGAGGGGGATTCGATTCTTGGATCCTGCTCGCCAATTCCGGACCTGACCCGGCGGAAGCCTTGGTCACCTTCCTGCTCCCTGACGGCTCTTCGCGGGCCCTTCCGGTGGCCGTCCCGCCGAGGAGCCGGGCCACCCTGAGCGTGGACGCGCAGCCCGGTATGGAGAACACGGAGTTCTCCGCCGTGGTTAAGGCCGACCGGCCGATAACTGCCGAGCGGGCCATGTATTTCTCCTACGGGGGGAAGGAGGGAGGCCACGACGCTCTGGGTGTTAGGGAACCCTCCTCCACATGGTACTTCGCCGAGGGCTACACCGGTGGGGACTTCGACACGTACCTTCTCCTCCTCAACCCCGGCGCCGAAACGGTATATGCCACGCTCGCCTTCATGAGAAGCGACGGCGAGGTGGTGGAAAAGGAGGTGGCCGTTCCCGCCCACTCCCGTTTCACCGTTCACGTGGATACCGTTCCCGGATTGGATAATGCGGAGTTCTCCACCCGGGTCACGGCCTCCGCTCCTTTAGTAGCCGAGCGGGCCATGTATTTCCTGTATCGCGGAAGGGACGGGGGAACCTGTTCCCAGGGGGCCGTCTCCCCCGCCTGCGAGTGGTATTTTGCGGAAGGGTACACGGGGGATTGAGGGGCGGACCTCCGCCCGCTTTGGCCGCCCTTTTTCGGCGTTGTCGCACGGCAAGGATGCTTAACGGCTCAAGCGGGCGTTGTTGGGTTGGAAAAAATCGAAGACACGCTCCGTCATCCCGATATAACAAGCAATTCCGAGGGGAAGAAAGGGGTGGTCTACCGGCAAGCGCCGAGAGGACAGCGGGTTGCGCACGGCAAGGATGCTTAACGGCTCAAGCGGGCGTTGTTGGGTTGGAAAAAATCGAAGACACGCTCCGTCATCCCGATATAACAAGCAATTCCGAGGGGAAGAAAGGGGTGGTCTACCGGCAAGCG
>MU158524.1:19461-20624 GCA_015711855.1 Candidatus Solincola quzhuomuensis
CCGAGAGGACAGCGGGTTGCGCACGGCAAGGATGCTTAACGGCTCAAGCGGGCGTCGTTGGGTTGGAAAAAATCGAAGACACGCCCCGTCATCCCGATATAACAAGCAATTCCGAGGGGAAGAAAGGGGTGGTCTACCGGCAAGCGCCGAGAGGACAGCGGGTTGCGCATGACATATAATTTTTCTTGCCTAGGTCGGGCGACGAGGGAGCCGCGGGAAACCGGGTTTAACCAGATCCGAGGAAAGCAAAAAGGTCAGGCTGGTCCGAGGGAACGGATCGAACGGAGGTAACCATGTTGAGAATAACCGCCGTAGAGGCTCGCGAGGTCCTGGACTCGCGCGGTAATCCCACCGTGGAGGCCGAGGTGCACCTGGAAAGTGGTGCTTCGGGTAGGGCCATCGTTCCCTCCGGGGCTTCCACCGGGGCTTTCGAGGCACTGGAACTGCGTGACGGTGGGGACAGATACGCCGGCAAGGGAGTCCTCCGGGCGGTGAACAACGTGCGGGAGGTCATCGGGCCCCGTCTCCTGGGAGAGGACGCCTCCCGGCAGTGGCGCGTGGACTCCATACTTCTGGAGTTGGACGGGAGCGAGGACAAGTCCCGGCTGGGGGCCAACGCCCTTCTCTCCGTGTCCCTGGCCGTGGCCCGGGCGGCAGCCGAGGCGTATCGTCTACCCCTTTTCCGGTACCTGGGAGGCCTGGGGGCGAGGGTCCTTCCCCTGCCCATGATGAACATCCTCAACGGGGGAAGACACGCCGACAACAACGTGGACATACAGGAATTCATGGTCCTTCCCTGGAATGCCGGCAGCTTCGCAGAAGCCCTCCGAGCCGGGGCGGAGGTCTACCATGCCCTGCGGGGGGCCCTGAAGAAACGGGGCTTGCGGGTCGGAGTGGGGGACGAAGGGGGCTTCGCCCCGGACCTCCAGGACAACCGATCCGCGTTGGAGGTCATCGTGGAGGCTATCGAGACGGCGGGGTACCGACCCGGCGAGGATGTGGCCTTGGCCGTGGACGCGGCGGCGAGCGAGTTCTTCGTGGAGGGCAAGTACCGGTTCGCCGGTGAGGACCGGGAGATGAGCCCCGGTGAACTCGTGGATTATTACCAAAAGATGGTGGAGGACTTCCCCGTGGTCCTCATCGAGGACGGCATGGCGGAGGAG
>JACVJF010000042.1 GCA_015711855.1 Candidatus Solincola quzhuomuensis
TGTTCGAGGGAAATCTCTTCGAGGACTTGACAGGCCTTCCTTCCGGCGGCGGGGCGGCTTCAGGCGCGGATGGCCTCGTTCAACTCCTCCGTGTAGGCGATGAGTTCCTGCATGGTGGGGAATTCCTCGCTGGCGAAACAGAACTCCTCCGACCATGGGTTAAGGCGCATGGACTCCCGCTCTTCCTCGGAGTAGGTACGCAAAAAGAGCTCGTATAGCTTCGTGCCCCGGAAGACCACCAGGGGGAAGAAGGTGGCCTCCCGGATTCCCTCGCGGCGCAGGATCTCCACCGTCTGCTCCATGCTCTCCCGGCTTTCCCCGGGAAGCCCTGCTATGAAGGTGAGGATGGGGGTCAATCCGTGGTCGCGAGCGGCGCGGGCGGCAGCCAGGATCTCCTCCCGTGTGGTGCGCTTCCGCACCACTTCCTCGAGTATACGATCGTTTAATGATTCCGCACCCAGGGCCACGGTGCGGAAGTTGCTGTCCCGTAGCCCCCGCAACACCTCCTCGGTCAGGGAATCGGCCCGAGTCTGGATATGATAAGAATAGGGAACCTCCCGGATGGTTTCCAGAAGCTTCCATAGACGGGGACGGTTGAGGGCGAAGGTGGCGTCCCCGAAATAGAAGGAGCGGTCTCCTTCGGTGAAGCTCTCCCAACAGTAGTCCAGCACCTCACGGACGTAAGCCGGCGAGTGGAAGCGCGTGCGCCGCTTCCATATCGCCGGGTCCAAGCAGAAGGTGCATTCCTCCGGACAACCCCGCGAGGTCAAGAAACCCGCTCCCGGGATGTAATCGTCGAAGGGGTTGAGCGACTTGAGGAGCCGGTGACGGTCGGCGATGCGGAATTCCCGGGCCACGGTGTAGATGTGCGGGAAGCGGTCCAGTTCCCTTTCCCTCTCCCGGTCCGCGTTATGGCATATCCTTCCACCCTCGTCCCTCCAGGTGATCCCCGGGATGTGCGAGAAATCCCTCTCCCTTCGGCGCAGGGCCTCGAGAAGCTCCAAGGTGGTCCATTCACCCTCTCCCCGCACCACGAAATCCGCCGCCCCGTCCTCCATGATCTCCCGAGAGTGCATGGTGGCGTATACTCCCCCCGTGACCAGGAAGGAATCTGGAAGCATGCGGCGCAAGGCGCAAAGCATCTCCCGGGCATGCCGAGCGATATAATATATGGAAAGAGGGAAGAGGACGACGTGAGGCTGCAGGTCGCGCAGGGTAGTTTCCAGGTTTTTCCTTAAAAGTGCCAGGGCCTCCTCCTCCCCTATGGGCGCCGTCGAAGCCGCCTCGTCGGGCAATCCTGTCTCTCTCTCGCGGAACCAGGACTCCTCCCGGAAGACGTCGACCACCAGGTTGAGCACGTCGCATTCCCAGCCATGCTTCTTGAGGAAGGCGGCCACGTACATGGCGCCGTACTCCGGCACCAGCAGCGCCTTGTTGCGTATGGCCGCGTAGCGTACCTGCCACAGTGGATGGGGCTTGGTCTCCACCAGCCCGAACCCCCAGGCGTCGGAAATTATCGCCGTCTTGAATCCGTTCTCCTTCATTTCCCCTACATTATATGCGTCCTCGCACCCCTCCCGCTCCTCGGATTCGCCCGAGCCGCCTTTGGTTACGGTTGGGGTCCGGGAACCCCTACTGCGAAGCGAGCGAGAAGCTCATCCCAGGATGCGTTCCGCGCAGAGGATGGCCGAACGGGCGGCGCCCTCGACGGCCAGACCCCTACCCAGGTAGGTGTCTCCGGCGAAGTATAGGCCTTCCACGCCCGGGGCTTTGACGTCGGGCTTGAAATCCCCGGTAAGTCCGGGCTTGCGGGCCAGCCCGTCACACCCCGCGGTGTAGTAGGGGATGGCGAATTCCACTTCCCCGTCCTCGAACCGGTACATCTCCTTGACGTCCTCCCAGTGGGCCTCCAACAGTCGGCTGCGGTTGAACTTGTTCTCCACCTCCTCCGGCTCCGCCACGTTGTCCGTGACCAAAAGGTAGCGGCCAGGAGGAGCCACGCCGGGGTCGAAAGCGGTGGGGGCGAAGGCCTGGAAGGGAAGACCGGTACGCGGCGAACGGAGGGCGGACATGAACACCGTCCTCTCGTAAAGAGGTCTGCGCGTGGCGATGATGTACCCCAAAAGGCCGGTGCGCTCCCCGCGGATGTCCTCGATCCGCTTCAACCACCAAGATGGTAGGGGCGAGTTGTGCCTATCGAAATCAAGTATCCTTTCCAGATGCCATATGGGAAGGGCCAGCACCACCAAGGGAGCGGTCACCAGTTCCGTGGACGTGACGCGCCATTCCCGAGCGATGGGGCTCTCCCCTTCCCGGGCCACTTTCACCCCCACCGCCTTGCGCCCCTCGAAGACCACCTGGTCCACCGTCTTTCCCAGTTCGAGCCTTCCTCCCATTTTCTGGAAAGCATCGGCCAGGGGCCCGATTATCCCCCCCATGCCTCCCTTGGGATAGGCGGCGATGAGCACCGCCCTTCCCTTGCGCAGCGCCTCGCGGGCTATATACAGGCACTCCCCCGCCGACTGCTCCCGGGCATCCGGTATGGTGGTCATGATCATGCTCATGTTCTCCCACACCTCGCGAAGGCTGCCGGACATCCCCGCCTCGTCCAGCCACTCGGCGAAGGAGCGGCTGTCCCATACCTTGAAGTCCGGCTCCTCCATGGAGGCCACGTTCTTCATCACCTCGATGAAGCGCGCTTTCTCCTCGTCCGTGAGCCGGATGAAGGACTGCATGTCCCGCCACTCGCCGTCCTGGTACAGATCCAGGGTTTGGGAGAAAGCGGCCCATTCGAATTCCACTCCTACCCGGGTGCCCAGCTCGTGGCAGTATCCCTTGTCCCCCATCTCGATGAGGTGCAGACCCGTGTCCACCCGGTAACCTCCGGGAAGTTCGTAGGACTGCATCCTACCTCCGGGTCGGGAATACGCTTCCAGGAGGAGGGTCTTCCTCCCCGCCTGCTGGAGCTGCGCGGCCACGCCCAGTCCGGCGATTCCCGCCCCCACCACGATGGCATCGTAGTCGCTCATCCCTCTCCCTCCTCTTTTCCCGTGCTCAACCTCCGGCCATGCGGGAGAGGATGAAGACCTCGTCTCCGTCGCGTAGGAGGTCGCCCTGGCCGGAAAACGGCTCCCCCTTGCGCATAGCCACGATCAACGGGTGGAATCTCTCCCGTACGGGATCCCACATCTGCGGGGGCATGCGGGAAGCGTATTCCCGCCCCACGAGCACCAAAAGGTCGTCGAGACGGGAACCCTCCGGGAGCTCGTATTCCCTCTCCCTGTCGCCCAGGTAATGGCGCACCATCCCCGTGAACCGCACCTTAACCCGCATGACCGCTTTCACCCCACCGCATCGGCCGGACGGTTACAGCAAACCGCTTTCCATGCCTTGTCGGTCAGAGAATAAGTTATCCCATATCTCCGCCGCCTTCCAGCCCGGCCTTGCCGGGACGACGATCTGGCCGGGGTTCCTCCGACCGGATTCCTCTATCCCCGGCATTTCGGTGCAAGGTCGGAGTGGCCGGTGCGGCACAAACGATGGCAGGAGGAACGATCCCCTTGGTTCGGGCAAAAGGTCTGTGCAATTCGAGGACTCCTAGGGAGAAAGGGGGAAGGTCCGTCTTATGCCGCCATCGAAAGAGGGGGCCGGCTTTCCACCGGCCCCCGCAGGACGTTATCCCTTACAGCTTACCAAGGAGCAAGCGGCTGATGATCAGTTTCTGTATCTCCGAGGTGCCCGCCCCGATGGTTCCCAGCTTGGCGTCGCGCAAGGTGCGTTCCACCGGATACTCGCGGATGTAACCGTACCCGCCGAAGATCTGCACGGCCTCGTTGGCCACGCGGAAAGCCGCCTCGGTCACGAAGAGCTTGCATACGCAGGCCTCCATCATGGCCGGGATGCCCTGGTCCTTCATCCAGGCCACGCGGTAGACCAGCAGGCGCGAGGCGTCCAGGAGACACTTCATCTCGGCGAGCTTGAAGGCCACGGCCTGGAACTTGCCGATGGGCTTGCCGAACTGCTTGCGCTCCCTGGCGTATTCCACGCAGCGTTCGATGTTGGCCTCCATGGTACCCACGGCGGGGGCCACCATGATGGCGCGCTCCCATTCCAGGGTGGCCTTACCCACTCCGTAGAAACCCTCGCCTTCGGCGCCCAGGAGATTCTCCGCCGGTACGCGGCAGTCGGTAAAGACCAGCTCTGCGGTGGGCGAGGTCCGGTTGCCCATCTTGTCCAGCTCCTTGCTCACCTCGAAGCCGCCGAACTCCTTCTCCACTATGAAGGCGCTGATACCCGCGCCTCCCTTCTCCTTGTCGGTCACGGCCATGAGGATGCACAGGTCGGCGATGGGCCCGTTGGTGATGAACATCTTGGTGCCGTTTATCACGTAATAGTCGCCGTCGCGCACCGCGGTGGTCTTGATGGAAGCGGCGTCGGAGCCGGCGTCCGGCTCGGTGAGACCGAAACAGCTTATCTTCTCCCCGCTGCAGATGGGCGGCAGGTACTTCTTCTTCTGTTCCTCCGTCCCCATCACCCAGATGGGCACGGCCCCGATTATGGTATGCGCTCCCCATGATAGGGACATCCCGGCATCGCCGCCGCCGGCGCCGAAGGCGTCCATGGCGATGGCCGTGTCCAGGGCGCCCGCGCCCGATCCCCCGTATTCCTCCGGGAAGGGTAGACCGAGCAAGCCCATATCTGCCATTTTCTTCCAACCATCCCAATAGAACTCCCCCTTGCGGTCGTACTCCTCGGTATAGGGGGCGATCTCCTTGGCGGCAAACTCCTTGACCTCCTTGAAGAAGGCCTTCTGTTCCGGAGAGAGCTCGAAGTCCATTCCCTACCTCCTTTTTCCTCATCCGTTGCTCTCTGGCGAGGCCCTCCCGCCACCTTCGCCCTCCGCGGGACGCCTATTATACTAACATCACCACCGACCGGATTCACGTCCCGGTCCGTCTCTCGCCGCCGACCCCTAAAGGGGGTAGGTCTTCCGACCCGTCAACCCGAGGCCCCTCACCTGGCCATCAGGGAACGGGCCATGACCAGGCGCTGAATCTGGTTGGTCCCATCCCAGATCTGGTTTATCTTGGCGTCCCTCATATACTTCTCCACCGGATAATCGCGCATGTAACCGTACCCGCCGAAGACCTGTACCACGTCCGTGGTCACCCGCATGGCCATGTCCGAGCAGAAGGTCTTGGCCATGGCCGCTTCCCGAGTGAAGGGCAATCCCTTCGTCTCCAGCCAGGCGGCCTTCATGTACAGGAGCCTCCCCGCCTCGACGTCCATGTCCATATCCGCCAGCATGAACTGGATAGCCTGGTTCTCGATGATGGGGCGGCCGAACTGTATGCGTTGACGTGCGTAGTCCAGGGCGGCCTCCAATGCGGCGCGAGCGATTCCCACCGAACCGGAGGCCACGTTCACCCGAGCCTTGTCCAGGGTGATCATGGCGATCTTGAACCCCTGACCCTCCGCTCCCAGGAGGTCCTCGGCCGGTACCCTGCAGTCGGAGAGTATGACCTCCGAGGTGACCGAGGCACGTACCCCCATCTTGCGTTCCTTCTTCCCGGCACTTAGGCCCGGCGTACCTTTGGGGACCAGGAAGCAAGAGAGTCCCCGGGTCCCCTTGGACGGATCGGTGCTGGCGTAGACGGTGTGCAGGTCGGCGATCCCCCCGTTGGAGATGAAGCATTTGGTGCCGTTAAGCACGTAGAAATCGCCGTCTCGTACCGCCGTGGTCCTCACCGCCCCGGCGTCGGAGCCCGCTTCCGGTTCGGTGAGGGCCATGGCCGCCAGCGAAGGGCGGGAGGTGAGGTCCAAGAGATACTTTCGCTTCTGTTCCTCGTTCCCCGCCACGAGGAGAGGAGTGACCCCCAGGTTGTTGGCCCCCAGTATGGTGGCGAACCCACAACAACCCCAGGAAAGCTCCTCGTTGACGATGCAGGCGGTGAGGAAATCCATGCCTTGCCCCCCGTATTCCTCGGGCACGTAGGTATAGGTGAGTCCCGCCCTGAAGGCCTTCTCCACGAACCATTCCGGATATTCCTCCCTCTCGTCATATTCGGCGGCCAGCGGTCTTATCTCCCTTTCCGCGAACTCGTGGGCTACCTTCTGGACGGCCCTCTGTTCCTCGCTCAACTCGAAGGAAATCACTTTCTCGCACCTCCGCTCTCGGCATCCTCCCCTTATCTCGCTTGGCGTCGCCCGGGAACGATCTTCCCCTCCCGTAGCCAGTGCTCGTTCTTTCGGAAACGCCTTTCCTTAGGCGAACTCTCTCTGTACCCCCATCACGGCGAGGTGGTCATGACCTGCATGTTTCTTCTCCGCCCCTTGCGCCGCGCCCTCACCTCCCTCTGAAGACGGGCTTCCTTTTCTCCACGAAGGCCCGCATACCCTCTTTCTGGTCCTCGGTGGAAAAGAGCAAGGAGAAGCACTTGCGCTCGTAAGCCAGACCGGTATAGAGGTCGGTGTTCATCCCCTCGTTGACGCAGGCTTTGGCGCAGGCCAGGGCCACGGCACCGTTGCGGATGCAACGGCGGGCCAGCTCCTTGGCCTCCTCTATGAGGTGCTCCACCGGGACCACCTTGTTCACCAGTCCCATCTCCCGGCAGGCTTGAACGTCGAAGAACGAGCCGGTGAAGATCATCTCCTTAGCCCGATGAGGTCCGATGAGGCGGGGGAGGCGCTGGGTTCCTCCCGCGCCGGGGATGATGCCCAGGGTTATTTCCGGCATGCCGAAAACAGCCGTCTCCGAGGCCACGATCATATCGCACACCAGGGCCAATTCACAGCCTCCCCCCAGGGCGTAACCGCTGACCGCAGCGATCACCGGTTTGGGAATGCGCTCGATCTTCTCGAATCCGGAAAGGTCGGCCCCGTAAGCGTTGAGCATGTCCGGGGCATACTTGCCGGACATCTCCTTGATGTCCCCGCCGGCGGCGAAGAAGTCCTCTCCGCCGGTCACGATCACCGCCCGCACGGAATCGTCGCGCGCCAGCATGTCCGCCGCTCGACCCAGCTCGGAGATAAGCTCCATGTTTAGGGCGTTACGGGCCTCCGGCCGGTTGAGGCGCAAGACGGCGATCCCTTCCTCGTCCTTTTCCACGATCAGGTACCGGAAATCGGTCTCCACGGACTGCATGCTCCCTCCTTTTCCGTTCACATCCCCCGGCTCCGCCGGCCAAGAACCACGCCGACCCCTGTGAGGAAGGGAATAGTCCTCCGGGGAAGCGAAAAGATCTGCAGCATTTATCGCCGGCAGGGCACGGGAGGGCTCCCGAATCCCCGCTGCAAATGCATCTTTTTTTCAACGCGAAAAACCGGGAACGATCCCCGGGATAGGGTTTACCGAGGCGAAGAAGGAACTTGTCCCCGTGAACGGAGAAAAACGGATGCGGGCTTTTCGCCCGCCTGGAAAAGGCAACGATCATTCGAAGAGGTCTTCCTCCGGTTCCTCTTCTCTCTCGAACCGCACCTCCTCGGCGCTTCCCTCCTCACCCGCTCCCCTCCCAGAAGCCGACGGCGCCCCACTCCCTCTCTCCTCCTCCGGACCCTCCTCGCCCGCCGAATAGACCTTGGCCCTGCCGGAACCTTCCTTCTCCCCGGCGAAGCTGCGCATCCTGGAGGACGGCTCCCCGGTGGCGAAACAGGTGGTGAACGACTCCGCCTCCAGCTCCAGGCCGCGCGCCAAGTCCAGGTCCTGGGAGCGGCTTAGGCACCTTTTGGCCAAGCAAAGAGCCGTCCTCTCGCCCTGGAACAACTTCTCCAGCCATTCCTTCACCCTTTGCCTAAGCTCGGCCTCCGGGATAACCTCGTTCACCAGCCCCCACGCCTCCGCGGTCTCCGCATCCACCAGCCTCCCGGTCAGCACCATCTCCCGTGCTCTCCGGAGACCAACGAGCCTTACCAGCCTCTGAGTGCCCCCTCCTCCGGGTATCATCCCCAACCTGACTTCCGGGAAGGCGAAGCGGGCGGACGGCGTGGCCAGGGCCAGGTCGCAGGCCAGGCAAATCTCCAGGCCCAATCCCATGGCCACCCCGTTGACGGCGGCTATGGTGGGCAGGGGGAGCTCCGCAATGCGGTCGGTGATCTTTTGTATCTCCCTGGCCCACCGCCGGGCAGCCAGGGGCGTCGCCTCGTCCAGTCCTTTAAGCTCCATGCCGGCGCAGAAAGCCTTCCCCCTACCGGTGAAGACCACCGCCCGGACATCCCGGCGCGATTCCAGCTCCACGAGGCAACCCCAAAGGGCCCGCAGGGAGTCCGGGGTAAGGGCGTTCATCCTCTCCGGGCGGTCGAAATAGACCCAGCCCGTACCCTCCGCAACCTCCCAGAAAACGCCCCGATTCTCCTCTTTTCCCATGGCTCTCCCAACCGTCCATCCGCCAGGGGACGCTTCCTTCCTCCTCCAACCTCGCCGTCCATAATTGCCCGCTCTAATTCCGGCGGGGCCCAGAAGGCTCCCTTCACGAAGGGGTGCGTGCGCCCGCTCGGTTCACAGCTTCCAGTAACTCTCCTGTTTGCCGCTGGAATAATCGTAATAACCCCTTCCCGTCTTCCGGCCCAGAAGGCCTGCCGCCACCATGCGGCGCACCAGGGGCGGCGGGAAGTACTTGGGGTCGCCGGTGTCGTTGTAGATGGCCAAGCAGGCGTTCATGAGCACGTCTATCCCGGTCATGTCCGCCAGCTCCAAGGGGCCCATGGGAAGGTTGTAGCCCAGGCGCATGGCCTTGTCGATGTCCTCGGGGGTGGCCACTCCCGCCTCCAGCATCCGTGCCGCCTCCATGCCCATGGGCAGGTATAGACGGTTGGCGATGAAACCGGCGTGGTCCTTGAGGACCCTTACCGTCTCCTTGCCCACCGATTGAGCCCATTTCTCCGCCGTGTCCATGGTCTCCTCCGAGGTCTGGAGTCCACGGATGATCTCGCAAAGCCGCATGAGGGGCACGGGGCTGAAGAAGTGCGTCCCCACTACCTTATCCGGCCTCTTGGTGGCGGCGGCTATGGAGGAGATGGGGATGGCGGAGGTATTGGTGGCCAGGATGGTGTGAGGCGGGCAGATCTCGTCCAGTTGTGAGAATACCTGCCTTTTCACCTCCAGGTCCTCGAACACGGCCTCCACCACCAGGTCGCAGTCGGAGGCTTCCTTGAGATCGGTGGTGGTCACGATGTTGGAAAGGGTCGCGTCGTGTTGTTCCTGGGTGATCTTCTCCTTGGAGAGGAATTTTCCCAGGGAGTTTTTTATGGCCTCCATGCCCTTGGAGGTGCGCTCCTCGTCCACGTCGTGCATCTTCACTTGGTAACCGGCGAAAGCCGTGACCTGAGCGATCCCGCTCCCCATCAGACCCGAACCGACCACGAACACTTTTTTGATCTCCATCGTGCTGACCTCCCGTGCTCCGATCTTTCCGGACAAGACCCCCGGTTGACCATAAATACGTTCGCCCTTGACGGCAGATTGCGGCGAAAAAAGTATATCACAACGCCTTACGCCTCCTCCTTCTCGACTTGCCCCCGAAGAGCGGGGCGAGGACTGCCACCCGCCTTCTGTCCGTTCCTCGCCTACGACGCAGGTATTTCGCCCCGCGTAGGAAATTCGCCACGCAAGCGAGCGCCAATATCCCGGAGGCGACCAGCGCTGCGGGTCCCGGGCGGGATAGAAACCGGCCAGTCCTCTCCGCCAGGTCGGCCGGCCCGGCAAGGAGGGAACGAAGGTCACCTCCACCGTGGGAGATGGTGCCTATCTGAAAGCGGGCGGACTTCACCAGATCGGTGAGGTCCTCCACCAACGGTACGCCGTCATCTTTCACCATAATTTACCAGAACCTCCTCGGCCCCGGCTCGGATGCTTTCCACGGGCTCATTCTAACGATCGCCAATCGCAGTCCACGGGCACGTAGTTCCTCACTTCCCGCCGGTGAACAGGGAAACGTGGCGGAACGAAGTCACGTCGAAAAGGCCTCTGTCGGTGATCTTCAACCGGGGAATGACCGGGAGGGCCATGAAGGAAAGGGTCATGAAGGGATCCTGCAGGCTGCAGCCCAGCTCCCTGGCCGCGCCCTGCAGTCGGCGGACCCTCCCCGCCACCTCCTCCAGAGGTAAAGTGGACATGAGTCCGGCCACGTCCAGGGGAAGCTCGGCCAGCACTTCTCCGGATCTCACTACCGCCTGGCCGCCTCCCATGGCCTCCACCCGTCGCGCCGCGGCCAGGATGTCGGCGTCGTCGGCTCCCACCGCCAAGAGGTTGTGAGAGTCGTGGGCCACGGTGGAGGCCAGAGCACCTTCCCTTAACCCGAATCCCCGAATGAATCCGACGCCCACGTTGCCCGTTCCCCGATGCCTCTCGAACACGCATATCTTCAGGATGTCCCTGGAGGGGTCGGCGACCGCCAGCCCTTCCTCCACCCGGGGATGCTCCAGCAGCTCGCCGGTGACGATCTGGTCTGGTATGACCACTATGACCCTCATGAGATCCCCTTGCGCCTTGACCTCGAGACCCGGTATCTTCTCCCAGGCCACGTGCATCGAACCGGGCGCCGGAGGCGCGACCACCCGCTCCGCCAGGTATTCCCCCTCCCGGGCCACCAGCTTTCCACGCTTGAAGACCATCGCCACCCGGAAACGGCGCAAATCCTCCAGGGCCACCAGGTCCGCCCACCATCCCGGGGATATGCCCCCCCTGCCCTCGAGGCGGAAGCGGCGCGCCGGGTTCAGGGTGACCAGCCGAAGGGCGGCCACCGGATCCAGGCCTCGCTCCACGGCCGAACGCAGTACGGCGTCCAGGTGCCCTTCGGAGAGCAGATCCTCCGGCTGCTTGTCGTCGGTCACCAGAAGGCATCGCTCCTCGCCGCGGCCCCCGGCCAGCGGCAGCAGCGCCGCGAGGTTCTTGGCCGTGGATCCCTCCCGGATGTAGATATACATGCCTTTTTCCATTTTTTCCCTGGCCTCCTCCAGGTCCACGCACTCGTGGTCGGACTCCACCCCCGCCGCCAGATAGGCGTCCAGTTCCACCCCCCGTAAGCCGGGGGCGTGACCATCGATCGGTAGGTCCTTGAAGGCCTCCAGCTTGGCCAGCACCGCGGGGTCGCCGTGGACGACGCCCGGGAAGTTCATCACCTCTCCCAGGCCCACGACCGAGTGCGCCTCTCTGAGAAGGATCAGGTCCTCGACCTCAAGCGCGGCTCCCGCCGTCTCCATGGGAGTGGCCGGCACGCAGGATGGAAGCATCACCAGCACATCCAGGGGGAGTCCTTCCGCCAGGCGCATCATATATCGGATTCCTTCGGCGCCGTGGACGTTGGCGATCTCGTGGTAATCGGTGACCACGGCCGCCGTCCCCCTGGGGACCGCGGCGCGGGCGAATTCCGGGAGGCTCACCAGGGAGGACTCCACGTGAATATGGCCGTCGATAAACCCCGGGCAGAGATAGGCGCCCCCAAGGTCCACCACCTCCCGGGCAGGTCGCTTCCCGAAACCGGCTATCCTGCCCGTCGCCACGGCCACCTCGGTCTCCTCGATGCGGCCACTGAAGACGTTCACCAAGCGACCCCCCACCAGGAGTAGGTCCGCTTCCTCCTCACCCCGGGACACCGCCAGCAACCTTTCGCCTTCCATGCCCCTCCTCCTCCACGACGCTTTGCCCTAACCTTCATCCGGAATATATCACGGAAAGGACCACCTTATCCTGCGGGCCGGATCATCGAGCGGGGAAAGGGAGATCGTATGCTCGCCGAACCGAGTTCGCGTAAGGAATCGACGGCGAGCGCCGCGCGTTCGAGTGCGTTTATAATCTGAAGGTGGAATTCGTCTCCGTTTATGACCCGCTCTCGTCCCGAGAGCCGGGAACGACGAACATCAAGGAGGAAACATGGAGGACTACCCGGAAAGGGTGAGGAGCGCGCTGTCCGAACTGGACCCGGAGGGGATAACGCCGCTGCTCTCCGAGGCCCTGGAGGCGGGAACGCCGGCTACCGATCTGTTGCGGGCCATGAGCGAGGCCATGACCGAAGTGGGACGTCGCTTCGAGTCGGGGGAATATTTCCTGGCCGACCTGGTCCTGGCCGGCGAGGAGATGAAGGAAGGCCTCCGCCTCCTGGAACCTCATCTCCCCAAGGGTGAAGCCGGAGCCAAAGGCACGGTCATCATGTGCACCGTGCGGGGCGATATCCACGATATAGGCAAGAACTTGGTGGTCAACATGCTCACCAGCGCCGGGTTCCGGGTAGTGGACCTGGGGGTGGACGTACCGGCGGAGAAGGTTGTGGAGGCGGTGAGGAGGGAGTCGCCATTCGCCGTGGGCCTGTCCATCCTCCTCACCACCATGGTGGGCTCCATAGGCGAGGTAGTGGAAGGGCTCCAATCGGCGGGGCTGCGCGACCGGGTGAAGATAGCCATTGGCGGTGCCTGCACCACCCCGGAACTGGTCGAGCGCTACGGGGTGGATGCCCTGGGACGCGACGCGGTGGAGGCGGTACGCATCTTCTCGTCGTGGGCGACATGAGTATGGAGGGTTCCCCGATGAGTGAGAAGCATCGGAGAGTCCTGGACGCCCTGGAGTTGAGGGAGCCGGATCGGGTGCCGGTGATGGATCTCATGAACGAGTTCGCAGTCGCCAACGCGGTCCTGGGAAAACGGCCCAATCCCCTAACACGACTCCTGGTCGACCCCCGCACCGCCCGAATTTGCGACCGGCTGATCGCCCGCACGTCCTTTTTGCCTCTCGTGGATCAAACCATGGACACCCTGGCTCACCGGGGGGCCGCCGCCGCGGTGGCCCTGGGGTACGACGCCGCCTGGATCACCTATCTGCCGGTGTTCCGTCTCCGGAGCTCCAAGGAGCTCACGGACGTCTTCGGGCGCCTGTACGAGATGAGCGTGGACCGCGACGGAAACCTCGCCAGCCCCGTTTACCGGGAAGGGCTCATCAGGGGACCTGAGGACTGGTACGCCTGGCCCAAGCGGGAAATATTTCGTCTGCCGGAGAAGGTCAACCGGGTCTTCCGCAACGTGCAGAAGGAATCCGGGGAAGACCTCTTCATCTTCGGGTTGGCCAACTACGGCCTTTTCGAGAACGCCTGGCAGACCATGGGCTTCGAGCGTTTCGTGGTGGCCGCTCGCAAGGAGAGGGGTTTCCTGCGCCGCGTGATCGCCTTCTACTCGGATCTGCAGTGCATGCTCGTAGAGGCCGCTGCCGACGCCGGTATTCCCGGTTTCGTCCTCGGCGACGACCTGGCCTACCGTTCCGGCCCCATGCTCAACCCCTCCCTCATCGAGGAGCTATTCGGGGACCATTACCGGCGCATCGCGGAAACGGCCCACTCCCTGGGGATGAAGGTGCTCTTCCATTCCTGCGGAAACATATCGTCGCTCCTTCCCTTCATAGCCGACTGGGGGTTCGACGCCGTCCATCCCCTGGAGCCCACCGCGGGGATGAATCTTGCCGCCGCCAAGCGTGAGGTGGGGGGAAGGATCTGCTTGGTGGGGAACCTGGATATTTCCTACCTCCTGGTGGAGGGGACCCGCGAGGAGGTGGAGGAAGCGGTACGCCAAGCCATCCGGGAGGCCGGGCCAGGAGGTGGATTCATCCTCGCCCCCGACCACTCCCATCCCCGCATCTCCATCCCTCGCCTACGCTGGATGGTGGAGGCCGCTCACCGCTGGGGCGTGTATCCCTTGCAGGAATCCGGGGACTGACGGTCGGGGCCTCCGCTCGAGGCGCTCGGGTTCGGTCACTAGGTACGGATCGTATTTTCTCGAGCTGCGGAAAACCCGGCAGCCCTCAAGAGTCGATCTAACCCTCAGATGACCGGTTCCTCCTCCAGTTCACCCGGCTCCCGCAGGCCTTCCGCAGGATAGGTGCGCATCTCCAGGATGACCTTAAGGGCCTCGTCTTTCATGGCGTACTCGAAGGCCTGCAGTCCCATCTCCAGAGGGAAACGGCGGTCGATCAGCTCCTGTACGTTGATCAGACCGCGCATGAGCGCGCGGATGGCTGGTTGAAACGGCCCACACCGCGAACCCACTACCTGGATCTCGTCCACGACCAGACGGGAGACGTCGAGCTTTACGTCCTCCACGAAGGTGCTCTTCTGTACTATGATGCCCGCCGGCTTGACCAGCGACCGCGCCAGCTCGAATCCCTCCGGTCGCCCCGTGCACTCGATGACCAGGTCGAAACCCTCCTCTCGGTCGATCCTGTCCTCCAGGGAAGTCCTTATACCCAGGCGATCGAGGATCTTCAGCTTGTGTGGGTAGCGTCCCACCGCCACCAAGGAGCACCCGGTTAGGCGCATGACCTGGGCCGCCAGAAGCCCCAGTTTTCCGTCCCCCAGCACCGCAACCCTCAAGCGGGGCGTGACGTGCACTTGCTCGGTTATCCGGAAACATGCCGCCAAGGGCTCCACGAAGACGGCCGTGTACAGGGGCATGGTGTCGGGCACCAGGTGTAGATTGGATACCGGCAGGGTTAGGTATTCGGCGAAGGTCCCGTTGCGGCCGCTTATCCCTAAGGTCGTCCGCTGCGGGCAATGGTTGGTCCGTCCTTCTATGCACATGGCACAGACCCCGCAAGCGCAGTTTATCTCCCCCACCACTCTTTTTCCCAGCCATTGGGGGTCGTCGCATCTCTCCACCACTCCCACGAACTCGTGGCCCGGGACGCCTCGGAAATCCATGTATCCCCGCACTATCTCCAGATCGGTATGGCATATTCCCGCCGCCATGACCTTTATCAGCGCCTCTCCCGGACCGGGCTCGGGAACGGGGAGATCGTCTCGCAGCTGAAGTTCGCCGTCGAAATACAGGCCGAGCATCTCGCTCACTCCTCTCCTACGGACCGCATCCTCGCAAAAATATAATAACCCATCCGGGCATATCCTCTCGGGCCGACGGAGTCCACGGCTTACCTCAAAGCAGAGAAATGCGCCTCCCTGGTTCTACGTCTTCGATGGCGAGCTTTTCACCTCCCGCCGAGCAGAATATACTTTACCTGAACGGGGCTCGGCACGGCGAAACGGAAAGGGGTGTTGAACGTGATCATCGACAATCATGTGCACCTGGTGGGAGAGGGCTGGATAGACCGCAAGTTCTTCATCGGCATGGCCAGGGTGGCCACCGTTCCCGTGGGAAAGGCCACCGGCGAATATCCCGATCCCGCGGCCCTGGTGGACAACCTCATGCCCGTCCTGAGCGACACCACCGGGGAGAAGACGGTGGCCAACATGGACGCCGCCGGTGTGGACAAATCCTGCATCTTCGCCGTGGACTACGGCCTCCTGACGGGGGAGCCTCCGGTGTCCATCGAGGAGCAGAACCGCATGGTGGCCGAGGCGGCCAAACGCTATCCCGACCGTCTTATACCATTTTTTACCATTGATCCCCGTAGGCCCGGGGCTCTGGATCTCTTCCGCAGGGGCGTCGAGGAGTGGGGGATGAAGGGGCTGAAGCTGCACCCCACCTCCGGATACTACCCCTACGACCCGGTAGTCTATCCCTTCTACGAGAAATGCCTGGAATACGGTATCCCGGTCATCTTCCATACCGGGAGCCAGCCGGCCCCCATGAAATTCCGCTTCACCCAGCCCATCTACGTGGACGACGTGGCCGCGGACTTCCCAGACCTGCCCATCATCATGGCTCACGTCGCCCACCAACTCTGGGAGGAGGCCCTCATGGTGGCGGGAATCAAGCCCAACATCTACTTCGACATATCCGGCTGGCAGATAATCTTCAACAGCCACCCCGAGAAGTTCTACCGCATGCTGCGCACCGTCCTGGACGAGATCGGGCCCTGGAGGGTTTTTTTCGGGACCGACGGACCCTACCTCAACGTCCTCTGCCCCTGGGAACGTTGGGTTAAGGCGGTATCCGAGCCCGACCTCTCCTGCTGCCCGGAGGTCTCCTTCACCCCGGAGGAGATCGACATCGTCATGGGTAAGGCTTTCGCCCGCTTGCTCAAGCTGGAATAGGCGGCAGCCGGTAGGGCGGCGTCCTCTTCCGCGCTCCCAAGGGAAGGCCTCCTAATTCCCGGCGGATCGATGCGGAGGCATTTCAGGCTGGAGCGTCCAAGCTGGCGGTCTCCGGCTCTCCGGCCTCCTCCTCCCACTCTTCCTGCGAATGGGGCCTCCTCCTGGCGATTATGGCGATGATGGAGGGGAGCACCAGCAGGCTGGCCGCCAGCGAGGCCAGGAGGGACAGGGCGGTGATGAGGCCGAAGCGGCGGATGGGGGCCATCTTGGACAAGGATATGATCATGAACGCTCCGGCCGTGGAGATCATGCTGGCCAAAAGCGGCTTGCCCACCCGCACCACGGAGATGCCCAGGGCCTGCGCCACTCCCACGCTCCCCGGCCGGTATTCCTCCAGAAACCGGTGGGTCACGTGTATGCCGTAGTCAATCCCCATACCGATGATCATGGAGGCGATGAGCACGGTCATCATGTCCAGGTTCCAGCCCATGAGGGCCATGAAACCCATCTCCGTGGCCACCCCGGCCACCAGGACCGAGAGGGTGGCCAGGCCGTAGACCAAGGAGCGGAAGATGACCACCAGCACCAGCCCGGAGAGGAGCAGGGCCAGAAGGGAGGTGCGGATCTGGGTGGGCACCAGATTTCCCAGCATGGCCGTGGTCATGGGGGTGATACCTCCCAGCCGGTACCCCACCTCCAGGGGACCGAAGCACTTCTCCGCCGCTTCCCGCAACACGCGGTCCTTCTCCATCATCTCCCGGTTGTCCCTAGCCCCCTGGCTCATGATGGTCACGATGGCGGCACGGTGGTCAGCGGATATGAGGTTCCCCTCCTGGGGGCCGAAGAGCTCTCCTATGGTGGCGAGGTCCTCCTCCGCCTCCAGCCGGGAGGAGGGCAGGGAGGCGTCCGCGTCGCTTCCCGGAAGGGCCTTGCCCGTCTCCGTCCGGAAGTCCTGGATGAGCTCCGCCAAGCTGGAACTCCCGTTGGAGGTGAAGTAGGGCGTGGAGGCCAACTCCTCCTGGAAGCGGCGCGTGGCCGCCAACACCTGGGGGTCCAGGACGTCGCCGGTGAGCAGCAGCACGTCCTGCTGGACCCCTCCGAATATCCGTTCATGCCTGTACTGGGCCTGTAGAGAGGGTATGTCCTGGGGAGCCAGGGCGCGCAGGTCCGGAGTGGTGGTGAGTCGGAAGGTTCCCAGTACGCAGGCCAACACCGCCAGCGCGTATATGACCACCACCGCCCGGGGGCGGTCCTGGGAGATGTCGGCTATCCTCTCCATGTAACGGTCGTAAAGCGTCCCGCCTTCCGCGGAAAAGATGGTTATCCCGCGCGGAACGCGTGCCCCCGCCTTCCTCCTGCGCTCCTCACGAATTATCATCAGGGAGGGCAAAAGGGTCACGCTGAGGATGAAGCACACCCCTATCCCCACCCCTCCCATGAACCCGAAGTGCTGCAGGACGTCGAAATCGGAGAACCCGAAGCTGGCAAACCCGAAGAAGGTGGTTATGCAAGCCAGGAAGATGGCCACCCCCACGGTGATAACCGCCCTTTGAGCCGCCTCTCGCTCGTCACCTCGCAGGCCCAGTTCCTCATAGAACCGCCCCATCAGGTAGACCACGTTGCCCAGGCTGATCCCCAACACCAATGGGGCGATGATGGCCGAGACCATGGTATAGGGAAGGCGGAACCAGCCCATCAGCCCGTAGATCCACAAAGCGGAGATGACGATCACCACCAGGGGGAGGAAAACGTCGGTCATCCTCTGGAAGGTGACGTAGAGCAGGGCCATGAGCACCAGGACGGCGATGAGGGCCAGCAGCCACGTGCTCTGGAACACGTAGTTCTCCAGGTCACGGTCGACGGAGGGGTCGCCGCTCACCGTCACCGTGGCCGGCGTCTCCGCGTCCTGGAAATAGGAGTGGAAGAAATTCTCGAAGCGGCGAGCGGCTTCCCTGGACCCCTCGGTGTCCAGGTCCGGGTTGACCTTGATCCACACGGCGGCGTAGCGCCCGTCGCGGGAGAGCAGGGCCGACCCCTCCTTCTCCACGGTCCACTTGCGCGCCACCGGGTTGGCCAGATATTGGGCCACCCCTTCCTCGATGACCTTGCTGAAAGGGACGGTCTCCTGGGGGTTGGAGGGATTGGGGAGGTTCAGTCCCTCCAGCGCGGGGAGGAGGGTGGCCAGGTCCACGTTCTTGAGAAGCCCTCGTACGTTCTCCGGGGCCTGTTTGACGTACTCGTTCATCGCGCTTCGGGCAAAACCGCTCAGGAAATGCTGAACGGATACGTAGTATTCCCTGCCCACCTCCTCGGCCATGGCCTTCTCCAACAGCAGGAACTTCCTGATCATGGGATAGGTGAGCAGATGATCGCTCTCCACCAGGGCCGTCTCGGTGTTGATGCCGCCGAAAAGCTGGTCGACCTCCTTGATGGTCCGGGAGGCCTCGTATTTGGTCGGAATCAGGTCTTTCTGGCCCGCCTTGACCTGTATGAAACCTATCCCCGCTGCCACGGGCACGGTCAAGAGAACGCAAATCAGGACCACCCAACGCGGGTGATCCCGGCACAGTCGTGCGAAGAATCCCAAAATACCTCCCTTCAACCCAGCGAAAACAGACTTCAAGTGGTTTTTAGTGGCTCGCGACCACCCCTCGCCTAAATCTTAAAACTTATTTCCTCCTGGATAGGTTATTTCCCTTCCCGCTCCGCCGTCCTCTGAGCCCTCGATATCACCAGAACCCGGCCACATCCCTCTCATCTTCCGTGTCTCGCCGTGAGCGCCAGGGAAAAGGGTGTCTTTTCCGTTGCTTTTACCCAAAACGGCCCTTCCCACACCTCAGTCCCTCTATGCGGTCGGGGATGTTTCCCTCTCCAGCCCTTGATGCTATCTTTTTCTTTGCCGATACACAAGGCGGCGTTCCCCGTCCCTATCGGGTGGGGGGACGCCCCGGTGGCCTTATCCGGAACCGAATCCTCCGGACGTCTCGGAAGGAAGGGGGTTTCCCATGGCCTACCTGCTTCTCTTAAGGATACCGCGTTACGATCCCGCGCTGCTCCGGCCAGCGCTGTCCCGGATGCTGGACCGCAGCGGGATCACCTGGAAGGGCAAGACGGTGCTCGTGAAACCCAATCTCCTGGGACCTTTTCCTCCGGATTCCGGCGTGGTGACGCACCCTCTCTTGGTTCGTGTGCTCCGCGAAGAACTGAGGCGGCGGGGATCCCGCGTCCTGGTGGGTGATAACCCAGGGGTGCGCGGATACGGTATGGTTGCCCGCACTTCCCGGGTCACCGGAGTGGACGAGGCGGCCGGGGAGGATCTGGTGAACCTGAACCTGCGGCCAAGGCAGGTGGAGGTCTCCTCCCGGCACGTGGAAAGGGTTTCCGTCTGTTCCGAGGTATTCGAGGTGGACCACTGGATCTCCGTTCCCAAGCTCAAGACCCACCTTTCCACGGTGATCACGGGGGCCGTCAAGAACAGCTACGGATTGTTGGTGGGCGGAGAGAAAGCGCGCCTGCACTACCTCGCACCACGCGCGGGCGACTTCGGGGAACTCCTGGTGGACGTCTACTCCCTGCGTCCCCCCGACCTGGTGATCATGGATGCCGTCGTGGGGATGGAGGGCAACGGGCCTTCGGGCGGCATAAAGCGGGAGGTAGGCTATCTCCTCTCCTCGGACAGCGGCGGGGCCATGGACCTGGCTGCCTGCCGTATTATGGGGATAGAACCAGATCTGGTACCCACCGTATCCTGGGCCCGGAAGAAGGGTCTGGCACCCCCCGGCCTGGGGGCGGTCGAGGTGGAGGGTGACCTGGAGACGGTCCCGGGCTTCAGGATGCCCTCCACCTTGGCCCGTCTCGATCCGGGCGGGATAGTCCAGAAGACCGTCTACCGTGTCCTCTCCCGGCCACGCCTCCATGTGGACCGCGAGAAGTGCACCGCCTGTGCCTCCTGCGTGCGCGGATGCCCGGCGGGCGCCGTGACCCTGAGAGGATATCCGCGCTTCGACCGTGACCGCTGCCAAGCCTGCTACTGCTGCTGCGAGCTCTGTCCGGAAGGCGCCATACGTGTCGGTGGACTGCTGGAATACCTCCGCCGCAAGAACGGTGGCGAAACCCCGTGATATGATGATAGGGGGAATGGAGCGGAAGCATGACCATACTCACCGATATCCTGGACCGTGAGCTCGTCAAGTATCCCGAGTACGTGCTCCTCAATTTCGAGGACCGCACCTTCACCAACCTGGAAATATACAGGATGACCTGCCGGGTGGGCCACGCCCTCCGACAGCTCGGCCTGCAACCGGGAGATGTCCTTCTGGTGCAC
>JACVJF010000043.1 GCA_015711855.1 Candidatus Solincola quzhuomuensis
AAAAAGACGGAGGCCGCTCCCTGCCATAAAGGTCGGCGGAGATGGCGGCTTCTCCGGGCATCTCCGGTCCGTGCGTTTTACCTGGAGGGCGAGGAGCGTGCCTTACGATCTCTTGACCTCGGTCGTGCAGAACACGGGCATCCCCTTGGGGAGAGGACGCCAGAAGGCGGCAAAGCGGTTTATCGGCATTGTGGAGAGGGTATATTCATATCACTGAAAGGACCAAGGACAGTCGTTCTACGGCAATCCATCGGCACCATCTGCTGCAGAGGCCAAGCCCCAAACCCATCAATTTCGCGAAAAACGACAAATGTTTTGCAGCACCGGTCTCGCGAAGCGTTAGAGCATGTGGCGTGTGTTTTCCTTGGTTGCGTGTTCCCTTCAAGTCTCGGGGAGGTTGTGCCCATGAAGGTCAAGGTCAACGGAGTGGAGGTGGAACTCGAGGAAGGGGGTTCGCTCCTGGAGGCGGCGGAGAGAGCCGGTTTCCAAGTGCCCACCCTCTGTCATCATCCGGCGGTCTCGGCCCGGGGCTCCTGCCGCGTATGTCTGGTGGAAGAGGAGTACGACGGAGAGCTTCTCACCGCCTGTGACACGCGGGCGCGTGAGGGCATGTCCATCCTCCTGGACACGGAGCGGGTGATCGAAGCCCGTAGGGAAGCGGTGAAGCTCATATTCTCCGCCCACCCGGTGCATTGCGAGGTATGTGAGGTGGCGAACAAATGCCGGCTCAAGGAGCTGGCCGTCGTGCTCGGTATGAGCGGCCGCGAATATCCTCTGCAGCAGGATTTTCGCCCCGTGGTGGACGCCAATCCCTTCCTTCTACGGGATCTTTCCAAATGCATTTCCTGTAACCTTTGCGTGCACGCTTGCCAAGAGGTTCAAGGGGTGGGCAATTACGAGATGCTCGGCCGCGGCGCGCATGCGCGCCCGGGAACGGCTTCGGACACCCACCTGGAAGCTTCGGTGTGCGAGTTCTGCGGTTTGTGCGCCTCCCTATGTCCCGTGGGAGCGCTCATCGAAAAGCCGTTCCTGCACCGCGGGGCCGGGGAGAGAAGGGTGAACACCGTGTGTCCTTACTGCGGCGTGGGGTGTTCGCTGGTCTTAAGGGTGAGAAAGAACCGCATCGTGGGGGTCGAGGCGGGGGTAGAGAACTCCGTCAACGGATGGAGTCTATGCGTGAAGGGACGTTTTGGGCTGGATTTCGTGGACCATCCCGACCGCCTGCGTAAACCCCTGCTCAGGAAGGATGGGGAATTGGTCGAGGTGGAATGGGAGGAGGCCCTGGATTTCGTGGCCTCCCGGCTAAGGGATATACGGGAGGAGAGCGGTCCCGATTCCATAGGGGTCCTCTCCTCGGCCAAGGCCACCAACGAGGAGAACTATCTGCTACAGAAGTTCGCTCGCGCGGTGTTGGGAACCAACAACGTGGACCACTGCGCTCGCTTATGCCACAGCCCCACCGTCGCCGGTCTGGGGGCAGCCCTGGGAAGCGGGGCTATGACCAACTCCATCTCCGATCTACTGAGGGCGGAGGTGATACTCCTCACCGGTAGCAACCCCACCGTCAACCATCCGGTGATCGGAGAGTTCATAAAACGTGCCGTGCTCTCCGGGAAGACCAAGCTCCTCGTCGTGGACCCTCGCGAGATCCCCATCACACGCTTCGCGGCGCTGCACCTAAGACCCCGACCGGGTACCGACGTGGCCTGGTTGAACGGCATGGCCAAGGTGATCTTGGACGAAGGCCTTTACGACGAGAAGTTCGTGCGTGAACGGACGGAGGGACTCGAGGAGCTGCGCCTTGAGCTCGAGGATTACACCCCGGAACGGGTAGAGAGGATCACCGGGATACCTGCCGGTGCCCTTCGGGAAGCCGCTCGCCTGTACGCGGGGGCGGAACGGGCGGCCATCCTCTACGCCATGGGCATCACCCAGCACGTCACCGGGACGGACAACGTCATGGCCCTGGCCAACCTGGCCCTATTGACCGGCAACCTGGGCAAGGAAGGGGCGGGCATCAATCCCCTCAGGGGTCAGAACAACGTCCAGGGAGCCTGCGATATGGGTGCCTTACCGAACGTCTTCCCCGGATACCGGCGCGTCGACGATCCGGAGGCCAACGACAGGTTTTCCCGGGCTTGGGGAAGGGAGCTCTCGGTAACCCCCGGCCTATCGGTGGTGGAGATGATCGAAGCGGCCCGCAAGGGTGGGATAAAGGCCATGTACGTGATGGGGGAAAACCCCCTGATGACCGACCCGGATGTCGGACACGTGGAGGAGGGGCTGCGCAGCTTGGATCTCTTGGTGGTGCAGGACGTCTTCCTCACCGAGACGGCGGAGCTGGCCCACGTGGTTTTGCCGGGCACCTGTTTTGCGGAGAAGGACGGGACCTTCACCAATACGGAGCGCCGAGTCCAAAGGGTTCGCAAGGCGGTGGACCCCCCGGGGGAGGCGAGAGACGACGCTTCCATAATAATGGGCCTGGCGGAGAGACTCGGCTATCCCATGACCTATTCCGGACCCGCGGAGATCATGGAGGAGATCGCCTCCCTCACCCCATCTTACGCAGGTATAAATTACGGGCGCCTGGAAGCAGGGGGCTTGCAATGGCCGTGTCCTCGAGAGGACCACCCCGGCACGCCGGTTCTGCACGTGGAGACCTTCCCTCGCGGGAAGGGCAGGCTCACCCCGGTGAGCTATCGGCCGGCGGACGAGTTGCCGGATGAGGAATATCCCTTCCTCCTCACCACCGGGCGGCTGCTCTATCACTACCATTCCGGTTCCCTTACCCGAAGGGTGCGCGGTTTGGCAGAGAAGGTGCACCGGGGTTGGGTATCCCTCCATCCTCAGGACGCCGCCCGTCTGGGCCTTTCCGAGGGGGACGGTGTGCGGGTGACCTCCCGGAGAGGATCTTTGCTCAGCCGGGCCCATATCTCCTCTCGGATGCAACCGGGGGTGGTCTTCGCCACCTTCCATTTCCGAGAGGAGAACGCCAATTTGCTCACCAATCCCGCTCTGGACCCGGTGAGCAAGATACCGGACCTCAAGGTATGCGCGGTGAGGGTGGAGAGGGTGGAAAGGAGGGATGAGGGATGAGCATCACCCTGCGATACGGGTTGACGTCCGCCGTGCTGTCCGTGGTGAGGGAGAAGGGGCACGTCAGCGGTCCGGATATGGAGAGCATCGCTCGGGATCTGCGCATCCCGACCAGCAGGGTCTACGGTTTCTGCAGCCAGTTTCCCGAGTTCACCCGCCCTCCGGGAAGGCCTCTTCTGCAGGTGTGTTCGGGCCCGGCATGCGCGGCGACGGGGTGGGAAGCAAAGGTGGAAAGCGCGATGGGCGAGCTGAGGCTCCGCTCCGAGATATTACGGGTTCCCGGCCTGATGCGGCTACATCGTCCCCCGGCGTTGGCGGTATGTCTTCCCGGGGAGGAGGAGAGGATGGTGGAGGGTTTCCGGCAGGAAGAATTGGAAGAACTTGCCATGAGCCTGGATCGTAAGGACCTTTCCTCCTATCCTCTGCCGGATGCGGAAGAGATCCCTCAAGCGGGAGAAGCTTCGGAAGGAGCCGTGTCTCCCTGGCTGGCCTCGCTGCTCCGGAAGGGATTGATCTCTTCTCCGGATGAGGAGATGGTCAGGGAAGTCTCCGGGAATCCGGCTCCGATCCGTGAGTTTTTGGAGGGGGAGTGCGGGTTTTCCTCCCTTATTGCTCAGGCCGGTCCTCCGGAAGTGTTGGTCTGCGACGTGGTAGGACCATGCCCGGAGGGCAGTGCGGATCTTTTGGTCTCCCGAACCTCTCCCGGTATGGTGGCCATGGGGGCGGCAATGGCCGCCCTGGCCCTAGGGGCGCGAAAGGTCGTCTTTTACCTTCCTTGGAACCTCTTGGAACTGGAGAGCGTTTTTGGTCGGGTCGCGGAAGAAGCCGCCTCCTTAGCGGGTTTAGAGTGGGAGGTATTTCCGGGTCCGACGTACATACCCTGTTGGCGGGACATTGGTGTGGCGGCGGTCCTTCGGGGGACGATGCTTTGGAGGGCGGCCTCCATATGCGGTCGGGACGGGCCCCTTCACCTCGAACTGCCGACGCTGGTCTGCGGAGCCTTCACGCTCTGGAAGCTTCCTTGGATGGTGCGAGAGGAGGGCGGTTTGGAGGAAAGCACGGGGCGCCATACGCTGATCGCCGTGGGCCCGGATGGGGCGTCGAGGTGGATGGAACTCCCGCCTTCCCTTCCCGCCGCGGAGCTCGGAAAGCGATTGAGCGAGGTCCTGGGGGACCGATCCCCCAAGGCCTTTTACTTGGAGGGGCAGGAGAACCGCGTCTATGCGGGGGATTCGGAGCGAGTGGATATCCCTCGCGGCGCGAGGAGATTGCTGGTCCTTGACGACTCCCGGTGCATGGCCGGATGGGCCCGACGCATGCTGGAGATGGCGGTGGAGGGATGTTGCGGCGGTTGCACGCCGGGAAGGACGGCCCCCGCGGCCGCGGCGGCGCTCATCTCATCTGGGTTGAAAGGCGGTGATGGGGAGCACGGTCTACGGAAGATAAAGGACCTGCTGGAGAGAGCGGAGCAGCTGGCGCTCTGCCCTCAGCTGGGCAGAACTTTTCCGGTAATCCGGAAATGCATGGACTTTTTTCCGGAGGATTTTGCCCTCCTTTCCGGAGGTGAAGATAAACCGGAACCTACGGTCTCCGGATCGAGTAAGACATCGGGGATTGGGGGGAGGAAATGAAGAGCGTCACGAGACAAAAAAACTTGGAAGAGATAATCCGCATGTTGGGAAAAGCGAGGAAGGTCAGTTTGGTGGGCTGTGGGACCTGCCCCACCATGGCCGAGACGGGCGGGCTCCGAGAGGTCGAGGAGATGGCTCGCGCACTGGAGGAGAGGGAGGTGACGGTGGCTTCGACCACCGTGCTGCCGGTGGCCTGTGAACCGCTCCCTGACGAGGCCAGGAACGGCTTCCGCTCCCTGCTGGGGGAAGCTCAAGCCGTTTTGGTTCTCTCCTGCTCGTTGGGGGTGAGGATGGTCTCCGATTATACGGACCTCGCGGTCCTTCCCGCCCTGGACACCTTGTTCATCGGGCGCGAGGCGGAACCCGGTTTCTTCGTGGAGGAATGCGCCCAGTGCGGTGATTGCCTTTTGGGGGATTACGCGGGGATATGTCCCATAGTCCACTGCGCCAAGAGCCTGTTCAACGGACCCTGCGGGGGATCAGTGGACGGCAAGTGCGAAGTGGACCCCGGGCTCCCCTGTGGTTGGCAGCTCATATACGACCGCATGAAGGCCCTGGGCAGGCTGGAAGAACTTTCCGTTATACGGCCTTACAAGGATTGGAGCAAGTCGCTCAGCGGAGGAGCCCGCCGAATGCGCATCCCGGTTCCTCCTCCCGAGAAAAAGAGCGAGGAAGGATGAGGAAACGCCTTCTATACGAGATCTCCAAACCGGTTATCGCCGCGGTGGGGGTGGAGAACGTCCTGCGGGCCATCGTGGAGTCCATAACCTTGGGCACGGAGGCCAAAGGGTGTTCTCTGCTCCTGCTCAACCCGGAGGGGGACAAGCTATACCACAGGGTCAGCTACGGGATAAGCCCCGAATACGTGAACAAGGGCTTGATCGAAGTGGACGAGAACGTCCGGCAGGTGCTCTCCGGAAAGGCGGTTTTCATACGGGACGTGGCGCATGACCCCCGCGTGCAGTATCCGGAGGCCGCCCGCAAGGAGGGCATCGCCTCCATCCTCTCCATCCCCATGCGTTCTTACGGGGGGATCAAAGGCATCATGCGCATCTATACCTCGGAGCCCAGGGATTTCAGCGAGGAGGAGATAGATTTCCTGGATTCCATAGCCGAGCTCTCCGGCTTGGTCCTGGAGAAGGAGGAGGAACACGACCGCTTGGCCCATGAGGCGGAAAGGGTGCGGGGGGAGTTGCGTCGTCTGAGCGAGGACCGAGAGCGTTTCCTTCAATTCATCCGCATGGTGGCTCACGACCTCAAGGCGCCCCTGGCCGCGGTCCAGAGCTACATCAAGGTCATCCTCAGGGGAAGCGTGGGTCCGGTGACCGAAAAGCAGAGGACCTGGCTGGAGCGGAGCGTTAAGCGCATCGACAACATGCTCCAGATGATCAGCGACATCGTGGACCTCTCCAAGCTGGAGGCGGGACTTATCGCCCCGGAGCTGGAGACGGTGTCCTGGAACAGGGTCCTGGAGAACTGCGTGGAGGTGGCCAGGGGCTTGGCCGACCCCAAGGGTGTTCGACTAGTGGTGGAAATAGATCCCGACCTCCCGGAGATATTCGGTTCCGAGATCCGCCTCTGCCAGTTGGTTAACAACCTGGTCTCCAACGCCGTCCGCTACACCCCGGAAGGCAAACGCATCTTCATCCGTGCCTTCCAGGACCCGGATCGAGTGACCGTGTACGTGGAGGATGAAGGATGTGGGATCCGACCCGAGATCCTCCCCAAGATCTTCGACGATTTCTTCAAAGGCGATCCGGAGGCTCAAGAGGGAACGGGGTTGGGGCTTTCCATCTGCAAACGCATCGTGGAGATGCTCCACGGCAGGATTTGGGCGGAAAGCCCCGCTCCTGGGAGAGATATCGGGACCAGGGTGACCTTTGCCATACCCAAGGGTGCCGTCTGCGACCTCGCATACCGGGAAAGACGGAAGGAGGATGAATCGTGAAATCGGGCAGCAACCTGGAGAAAGTGCTGGAAGCTGGGCACTTTGCGGTGACCGCGGAAATCGGACCTCCCAAGAGCGCGTCCGCCAGAGTGATAGAAGCCAAAGGAGAGCAGATAGGTCACGCCGCTGATGCCTTCAACGTCACCGATCACCAGACCGGGGTGGTGCGGTTGTGCAGCTTGGCCGCCTGCGCCATCCTCAGGCGCATGGGACTGGACGCGGTCATGCAGATGCTCTGCCGTGACGCCAACCGCATCCGCCTCCAGGGAGACGTTCTGGGGGCCGTGGCGCTGGGGATACGAAACATCCTCTGCCTTTCCGGGGACCACGTGAAGTTCGGGAACCACCCGGAGGCCAAGCGGGTTTTCGACATCGATTCCGTCCAACTGGTCAAGGCGGTGAAGGACATGCGGGATGAGCGCAAGTTCATCTGCGGCGAGGAAGTGGGAAGCGAGGTACCGCTGTTCATCGGGGCCGTGGAGAACCCCTATGCCGACCCCTTCGAGTTTCGCGCTGCTCGCCTGGCCAAGAAGGTGGAGGCGGGGGCGGATTTCATACAGACCCAGGCGGTGTACGACGTCCCCAAGTTCCGCCGCTGGATGGAGGAGGTCTGCGCGGTGGGATTGGACAAGAAGGTCCACATCCTCGCCGGGATCATCCCCGTGAAATCGGTGGGGATGGCCCGTTACATGCAGAGGTACGTCTCGGGGGTGGAGGTGCCCGACGAGATGATAAGGAGACTGGAGGGGGCCAAGGACGTCCGGGAGGAGGGCATCCGCATCATCCTGGAAATCATCGAGGAGGTCAAGGAGATACCCGGCGTGCACGGGATTCACGTCCAGGCGGTGGGTTGGGAGGAAGTGGTGCCCGAGATAATGGAGAGGGCGGGGTTGCTTCCCCGGCCCGTGCTTTGAGGAGGTGCATATCCATGGCGGCCAAGATACTGGTCATCGACGACGACCCGGACATCGTGGACGCCCTCTTCGCCCTCCTGGAAGGAGAGGGCTACGAGGTCCATTCCGCGAGCGACGGCGAAGAGGGGTTGGCCAGGATAAGGGAGCTCAACCCGGACCTGGTCATCTTGGACCTGCTCATGCCCCGCTTGGACGGTTACGGGGTGTGCAAGACGCTCCAAGACCCCCGTTGGGCTAAATGGAAAGAAATACCAATAATCGTGCTCACCTCGGTGAGCGAGGAGGCCAGCCAGCGCCGTTACGAGCTGGAAACCGGTGTGCGCATGGACGTGGACGACTACATCGAGAAACCCATAGACCCGGACGTGGTTCTGGACAGGGTGCGCAAGGCCTTGGCCCGAAGGGGTATCTGAGGTTTTGCCGCCGCGGAACGGGGGTATGAAGAAATTGGGGATTCACCGGCTTGGGGCAAAAGGAGGGCGGTAGGATGAAAAAGATTCTGCTCGTGGACGACGACCGAGATTTCGTGGAGGCCACCCGCACCGTCTTGGAGGAGAAGTACGAGGTGGTGGTGGCCTACGACGGGGACGAGGGCATTGCCAAGGCGAGGGAGGTGAAGCCGGACCTCATCATCTTGGACGTCATCATGCCCGTGGAAGACGGTTTCACAGCTGCGGACGAGATCGCCGCCGATCCGGAGCTGAGCAAGATACCGCTTATGCTCCTCACCAGCTTCGGCTCCCGCATGACCACGGAGACGGAGATTCCTCGCAGTCGAGGATTGGAGGTACGGGCCGACGATTACATCGAGAAACCGGTCGATCCCGATGACCTCCTGGCCAGCGTGACGAAGCTTGTCGGAGAGTGAGCCTGGTAGGGAGCGTTCCCGCCCGGTCCATTCTCAAGCCGTGCGTTACAAGTAAAGAAATAATATTGCCTGCTAGCCGGTAAGGGATTTTACGCACCTTTATTCCCTCATGGCAAAGGGGCTTGGGGAAGGAGGATCGCACGGATTCTCCTTACTGTTGATGAACGGGAGGAAGGAACGGGGCGAACTCCCCAAGCTCTTTATCTCGCCACCACCGTTCGAGTACGGGTGTCCTCGTCGGAATCCATGATCGCCTCCGGCATCGTCTTCAACGTCGTCATTTCCGGGATCTGTTGAGGATTTTCGCAGCAGTCTCCGTCCATTTCCGAGCATCGCTTCGTCTTTTGCCGGCCAAGGGCGCCACTTTAGCCGATTGAAGACGGGCAACGGAAGGAGAAAAACACTAATCGGAATCCTACTCCGCTTTCCAACGTCTTTTCTCCACTCCGAGAGAAGGACCCTGGAAAATAAGTTGACGCCCCGCGCATGGGGCGCAACAATTATACGCGAATAGAACCGCTGCGGTCTTCAACGGGAGGCCCCATGGAAAGGACCAAGGAGCCGACGCGCGATTACCCATCCCTCTCCCGCACGCCTTGGACGTTCTGGGAAACGCTATACGCACGGCGTTCACACAGGAAGTATCTTCCCATGGAGCGTGACGGTGAATTGGAGAGCCGGCTTCGGGAAACGGTTAGCCTGGCGATCTCCGCGCGCGGCGCGGAGGAGGGCGACCTGCTGGTGGTCACCGATCCCGGGAGGGTGGAGGAGATCAAGCGCCGAGCACACAAAGGTGCTCCCAATAAGATAAACCTCTGGCTGACCAGGGCACCTTTAATGGGCTTCCTCGTCCTGGCCGTTCCCGGAAAAGACGTCCGGGGAGATAGACCGCGCCGGCTTCCGCGCGCCGTGGCCGCCACCCATGACACCGTTCTCTGGCTGACGGAGAAAGGCCTCGGAACCTGTTGGCTGGGAGGGATAAACCAGAGTGAGGTCCAAGAAGCGCTCGGCGTGGGAGAGGAGGTCCTGATCCCCGCGGTGGTCTCCTTCGGGAAGCCCAAGCCCAGGGTGAGGGCGGGAGATTTCGATCATCTCGTGTATCTGGCGATCTCCCGGCGGCGAAAGCCCCTTTCCGCCGTGGCCCGCCTGGAGAGCATGGAACGCCCGTTCATCGTCGGGAAAAATGAGCCTCGGTCCTTTTCCGCGTCGCCGGTACAGGACGTCGCCGGCCTGCTGCGAAAGTTGATGGAAGGTACTTCCGACCAAGAAGACGTCCCCCTCTCCTTGGCGTTGGAGGCCTGTTTGGAAGCGGCCCGCCTGGCTCCCAGCGCCGGAAACGCCCAGCGGTGGCGCTTCGTGGCCGTTACCGAGAGAAGTAGGCTTGCCGAGCTCTCCTCGGCCTGCGGGGCGCGGAAGGCGTGGAGGGCGGCGGTGGTAGGGGCGGGGAGCCCGGGCGGCTGGGAGGAGACCTTCTTGGAGAAACCCTTCTGGATGGTGGACCTGCCCATCGCCTTCTCCCAGCTTTCCCTCATGGCCGTTTCCATGGACTTGGCCGTGGACCTTTTCCTGGACGATTTCGAGGAAGGTCGGGTCGCGGCTGCCGTGGGCCTCGCCTCCGGTTACCGACCGGTGGGGGTGATGGGGGTAAGTTGATGGGGAGAAAGTAGAACCGCTGATTTTAGGCCGGGGTTCCGTGGGAAGTCGCCAAGCGTCCACGCCGTGAGTGTTTGCCTCACGTGCTTTTACAAATATATAATTTCACCCGCCACGGGGAAGGTAAGGATGAAAGCGAGGAGGAGGGATGATGAGAGGGAGAAAAGCTTGCCTGATAATGGTCATGCTGCTCGCCGTTCTGCTGGCCCTTGCCGCGCTACTGGCGGGATGTGGGGAAGAGGAGGCGGCCGAGGAGGTCGAACAGGAAGAAGTCGCCCTGGAGACCGTGAAGCCGGGCAAGCTCCTCATGGGGAGCGACACCACCTATCCGCCGTTCGAGTCCATAGATGACAAAGGTGAGGCGGTGGGCTTCGACGTGGACATCGCCAGGGAGATAGCCGAGCGGCTAGGCCTGGAGCTGGAAGTGGTCTCCGTGAAGTGGGAGGGCATAATTCCCGGCCTGAAGACGGGAGATTACGATATCGTCATGTCCGCCATGACCATCACCGAAGAGAGGCTCATGGAGATCGACTTCAGCGATCCCTACATCGATTCCGACCAGTCCATAGCCGTGCGGAAAGGCGATACCTCCATCAAGAACGAGGCGGACCTGGCCGGAAAGGTGGTGGGCGTGCAGGTGGACACCACGGGACAGTTCACCGCCGAGAAGATACCGGGCATAAAGGAGATCAAGAAGTACGACACCATCCTCATGGCCTTCGAGGACCTGGAACTGGGGCGCATCGACGCCATCGTAAACGACTATCCGGTCAACGCCTACATAAGCAAGGATCGCGGGAAGACCGAGGTCGTGGCGACCATAAAGACGGACGAGAAGTACGGTATAGGGGTGAAGAAGGGTAACTCCCAGCTGCTTAAGGCCATTAACAAGGCTTTGGCGGAGATCAAGAAAGACGGTACCTACGACCGCATATACGAGAAGTGGTTCGGGACGGGATAGGGAAGCGTAAGCGCACCGAGAGATACCGAGAACCTGCGGGTGGCGATGAGGGCCTGCCGAGGGGCAGGCCCTTGATTTCGTTCCGGAACAGCCCGTTCCGGTTGAAGATAGCGGCGAAGGTCAACTGCCTTGCGGGGACGGCCTGTATCCCCTGATCTCCGATTCGACGGTGAAGGCATCCTTTCGCCATCAAGGACTGGTACGTGACGGGAGGTGGTCGACATAGACGAGCGTTGGAAAAAGGTCCTCTGGTTGCTGGGCATCCTGATCTCGCTGGGCATACTGGCCTTTCTGGTGGTCTTCTTCCTGCGCTTCGAGGCGGGAAGGACCTTTAGGGCGGAATTCTTCAACGGGAGGACTTTCAGGAAGGCCATGCCCTACGTATTGGGCGGGCTCTCGCTCACGGTGAGGCTGGCCCTGGTCTCGGAGGTCTTCATCCTCGTCGTGGGCCTGATCATCGCCCTGGCCAGGATCTCGAAGAACCCCATCCTGCGCGCGCTGGCCATCGTCTACATCGACGTTATCAGGGGACTGCCCCTGCTGCTCCAGATCTTCATCGTCTATTACGGCTTGGCCTATCTTGGTTTCAAGCTGGACCCCTTCGTGGCGGGCGTGGCCGCCCTGACCATCTGCTATGCGGCCTACGAGGCGGAGATCTTCCGCGCCGGGATCGAGTCCATCCATAAGGGCCAGATGGAGGCGGCTCGCTCCCTGGGCATGGGATATATGCAGGCCATGCGCTACGTTATCCTGCCGCAGGCCGTGCGCAACGTCATCCCGCCCCTTTCCAACGAGTTCATCGCCTTGCTCAAGGACACCTCCCTCCTCTCGGTCATTGCCTTGGCTGAGGTCTTGCGGAGGGGGACGGAGATGATGGGAAAATATTACAACGTAACCCCGCTGGTATGCGCGGCCCTATGCTATCTGATGATCACCTTGCCGCTCATGCGCTTGGTCCAATACGTCTCCAACCGCCTTTCCGAAGGAAGGTGAGAGGAGGCGACGGGAAGCGGCGCGGAGCGCGCAGCGGGAGCGGTAACCGGGAGGCCGGCCTCCTCGCAGCGAATTACGTTGAGGCCGGGGGTCGCTCGGGTATGCCCGGGAACCTGGCCCCACTCGGGCTGAATATATATCATGTTCTCATGCGCATGGATGGACCGGGTGGCGGAAGGCTCAGCCACTATGGCGACGGGATTCGGGCCGAGAGGCGGCGCGGTCTCGGCGGCGTTGTGGGCGAGGAGGAAGCGGCGTCATGAACTTCATGGTGGAGGTACGGAATCTCCATAAGAGATTCGGACACCACGAGGTCCTTAGGGGCATAAACCTCCGGGTCAAGCCCTCCGAGGTCCTGGTCATAGTGGGCCCCAGCGGTTCGGGCAAGAGTACTTTGCTGCGCTGCATAAACGGCCTGGAGCACGCCACCAGCGGCCAGATACTCATAGAGGGCGTGGACATCACCGACAGCCGTGTGGACATCAACGCCATGCGCCAGAAGGTGGGCATAGTTTTCCAGAGCTTCAACCTCTTCCCCCACCTGACCGTGCTGCGCAACGTGACCCTGGCCCCCATCAAGGTCAAGAAGATGAGGCCTGAGGAAGCGGAAGCGAAGGCCCTGCAGCTCCTCAAGAGGGTGGGCCTGGAGGACAAGGCCCAGGCCTATCCCTCCCAGCTATCCGGAGGACAGCAGCAGAGGGTGGCCATCGCCCGGGCCCTGGCCATGGACCCGGACCTCATGCTCTTCGACGAGGTCACCTCGGCACTTGATCCCGAACTGGTCAAGGAGGTGCTGGACGCCATGAAGGACCTGGCGCGCTCGGGGATGACCATGCTGGTGGTCACCCACGAGATGGGTTTCGCCCGCGAGGTGGGTGACCGCCTCATCTTCATGGACGAGGGAGAGATCGTGGAGGAGGGTAAACCGGTAGAGATATTTACCAACCCCAAGAGTCCCCGGGCGAAGGACTTCTTCTCCAAGATCCTCAGCCACCTGTAGAGAGACCTCACCCCTGGGGAGGATGAAAGTCGCCCCTTTCCGAGACATCCCCGGCCGTCTCGGGACGCATCTCGGTGATGAGCATGCCTGCCAAGATGAGCCCGCAGCCCAGCCATCCCCGCCAGGAGAGCCTCTCTCCCAGGAGGATCATTCCGAAGAGCACGGAGAAGACCGGTTCCATGATGAGGACCACCGAGGTACGCACCGGGGAGAGGTGGCGCTGAGCCCAAGCTTGGATGAAGAACGCCAGGGAGGAGGCGAAGACCCCGCAGATCGCTATGGTGCTCCAGGCGAACCACCCGCGGGGAAAGGACACGTCCTCGAAGGCCAGAGCCGAGGCGGTCTGCAAAATGGCCACCACTCCCATCTGCACCAGGGTGAGCAGGGCCAGGTCGTGTTCCTGCACGTAGCGGTCCATGAATATTATGTGCATGGAATAGGTGAAAGCACAGGCCAAAACGAGCAGGTCTCCCGCGTTTGTCCGCAGGCCGGGTTGCAGGGAGAGAAACCCTAATCCCACCACGGCGACGACCACCGAGACGAGGTTGGTGAGCCTGGGTTTCTTCTTGAGGATGAGGGTGGAAAGGACGGGGACGAAGACCACGAAAAGACCGGTGATGAAGCCGGCATTGCCCGCCGAGGTGTGCTGCAGGCCGATGGTCTGGAAGGAATAGGCCCCGTAGAGGAACACTCCCAGCAGGGAGCCCGCGGCCAGCACGCTGCGGTCGAGACGCCGGATACCACGCGGGGATGCCGCCAACATGACCAGAAAGGCCAGACCGAAACGATAGGCCATGAAGGTAAAAGGAGAGAGGGTATAAAGCGTCTTCTTCACCAGGGAAAAGGTCAAGCCCCAGACCACGGTGACGGCGACCAGGGCCAATTCCGCTTTCCTGTTCAAGGACAGTATGCCTTTCATCCTTCGCATGGAAAAGCTAGCCTCCTCTAAAAGCCTCGCCGCGCACGGATCCCTAAATGATACGACAGACACCTAGGCTAAAAAGCCCGCCTTAAGAATTATTTTCCAGGAAATGGTAGTATTCGGCCATGGCGCTGACCGCGCGGCAGGCCGGCTCCACGCTCGTGAAGACCAGAGGTCGGCAGCCATCCGCCTCGCTCGCTTCGTCGACGGGCAGCGTGGTGGCTATGTAGAGGGGGACCTGGAGTTGGTGCATCAAGTCGTAGAGCTCGGAGAGGTGTTCCAAAAAATATTGGTCCATGGTCTTCCATATGGCCGATAGATCCATCCCCCTCCGGCCCTTCACTCCCGCGTTCTTCAGACGCGGGGCGCCTATCCACAGGAACAGGACCGCGTCCACTTCCCCGCTGGTCATGATGGTCTCTATGACCGGCTTGATAACCGAGAAATCGAGGCCGGCGACGAGGTCCACCGGATTTCCGGGCACCCACCAGTCCGGGAGCATCTTCTCCAGCTTCTCCAGAGTGCGAGGGGAGAGAGAGGCGACCTCCAGGCCGATCTCAGTGCAGAAGTCGGAGGCGATGACCCCCAGGCCGCCTCCCCCGGTGACGATGCCCACCCGCTTTCCACGCGGCAGCGGACGGTTCACGAAGGCGGCGGCGGTCAGGCTGCATTCCTCGATGGTATGGGTGACGATGATGCCCGCCTGGCGGCAGGCGGCCTCGAAGAGGTCGCCGCTCACCGCCATGGCCCCGGTGTGGGATTTGGCCGCCGAGATGCCGGAGCTGGTGCGCCCGCCCTTCAGGACCACGATGGGTTTGCGGGCCGTGACCTCTCGGGAGCGGCACACGAAGTCGCGCCCGTCCTGGAGCCCCTCCACGTAGGAGACGATCACCTCCGTCTCGGGGTCCTCGCCCAGGTAGGAATAGTAATCCACGGTGCGCAGGTCGGCTTCGTTACCGCTGGATACGGCCTTGGACACCCCCAGGCCGGACACGACCGCATTTCCGATGAGCATGTTGAGTATGTTCCCGCTCTGAGAAACGTAACCTAAACGGCCCCGTGGGGGATGAAATAGTATGGGCATCCAGGGAAAAAGGTCGTTGGTAGGGCAGCATATGCCCTGACAGTTGGGACCTATTAGGACCATTCCCGCCTCACGGGCCCTTCTCACCATTTCCTTCTCCAGGGCCTCACCCTCGCTGCCGAGTTCCTTGAAGCCGGCGGTGATCACCAGGCAGGCCTTCACTCCCTTTCTCGCGCAGTCCTGAAGTGCGTCCATCACTTGGCGGGCGGGAACGGTGAAGACGGCCAAGTCCACCTCTCCGGGAATATCCGAGACGCGGGGATAGGCCTTGAGGCCCAATATGGTCTCCCGGCCCGGATTCACCGGATACACTTCACCCGCATATCCCCCCGTGAGTAGGTTGTTGAGGATGAGGAAACCCCATTTGCGCATGGATTCCGTGGCTCCGACGAAGGCGATGGAACGGGGGTTGAAGGCGAAATCGAGGTTCCTGAGTCTCGGGTCCATGTCCGTAATCACCTCTCCAAGTCCAGAAGTTGCTGCTCGTCCGGAGCCTCGCGGTCAATCCCATATTAAACCGCCTGGAAGAGCGGCAAACAAGTCACGAAGTCTCGGCGGAGAAAAGATCCTCGACGGTTCAAGTGTTTGTAAGAGACAGAAACCTGTTGACTATCCGCCACATCGTAATTATAGTAATGACATGTCAGTTCTACAAATTGGGTTAGGTTCCCGGGAAGGCTGACAATAAGGCCTTCCGGCCTTCCCGGAGGGGGGTGAAGGATAAAGGGGAGGACTTGGGATTCTGAAAAGGAGGTAGGAAATGGACGTGCCCGAGGACATCACCGTAAAACAGTATTTCGAGGAGATCGTACCCAAGATGGTCGAGGAACAACTGGCCAAGGCACCCATCGCCGGAATGGAGGGCACAGAATTCACCATCCAGTTCGAGGTGAAGGGCGACCAGGACTACGTGTACGGAATAACGGTGAAGGACGCCAAGGATATAAAGGTGGCCGAGGGAGCCCTGGAAAGCCCCATGATCAAGTTGGAGCTCTCCGAGGACGTATGGCGAAAGGCGGTCACCGGCAAGATGGAGGGGGCCATGGACGCCTTTACCAATATGGGGGAGGTGGCCAACCGTAAAAGGTATGACGCCCTCCGCAACACGAAGGGAACGATGAACCTCGAGGTGGGAATGCCCGACGGTTCCACGGCCAACATCAAGGTGGTATTCAACAACGCCGAATCCCCGGCGGTCACCTTTAAGGCGGCCCTGGAGGACTGGGCCAAGGTGCAGTCCGGCGAGCTCCCCGGACCCATGGCCTTCATGCAGGGGAAGCTGAAGATAGACGGGGACATGTCCTTCGCTATGTCCCTGGGAAACCTTCTGGCCTGATGGAGGACGAAGGAGACATAGGGGACTCCCTGGCGCGAACCGCCGATATCCTGAGGGGGCGGGACTCGAGATCCCGCCCCCGCCTTTTTTCGCCTTTCCCGTCGCCGGCACGGCAGGTCGCCATGCTCGACTTTTCTTTGGTATCGTTGAGCGTAGCCGCAGGATAGTCGGGGAAAAAGGAGCGATTCGATCACTGGAGAGCCCTAACCGTAGCTCGCCTTTCCGGAAAGAATAGGAAACCCGGAGGCGGGGATTATCCGGGAGGGATTCGAATGCAGCGAGGCTACCTGATGGGTTTCGATGTGGGTACGGGCGGAAGTAAGGGCGTGCTGGTGAGCACGGACGGAAGGGTCTTAGCTACCTGCTTCCGACCCTATCCGGTCCACTATCCACATCCGGGATGGGCGGAGCAGCGGGCCGAGGACTGGTGGGAGGCGGTGGGAGAGGGAGCAAAAGACCTACTCTCCACCTCCGGGATAAGCGCCCGGGAGGTGATCGCCCTGGGTTTCGCCGGTCAGATGCTGGGGCTGGTGCCCGTGGACCGATCGTTGAAACCCCTCCGTCCGGCCATCATCTGGCTGGATTCCCGGGCCGGGGAAGAGGCAAGAAAGATCGTCCGTCGACTGGGAGGAGAAGGAGTGGTGAGGAGGGTGGCCGGGGCGGTTCCTTCCGGAAAGGACGTGGTGTGCAAGATCTTGTGGCTGAGAAGGAACGAACCGGAAGCCTTCGAAAATACTTGGAAGTTTTTGGATACTACGGGGTATTTGGTGATGCGGGCCACGGGCCGGGCGGTCATCGACCACACCGGAGCAGGCGGGACCGGCATCCTGGACGGGAAAAGACGCCGCTGGTCCCGACCCCTCGCTTATCTGGCGGGAGTCCCCCTGGAAAAGATGCCCGACGTCCGGGGATGCGCGGAGGTGGTGGGCACTCTGACTGGGGAGGCCGCGCACCGTATGGGACTGGTCAGGGGAACGCCGGTCATAGCCGGCATGGCGGACATACCGGCTGCGGCCGTGGGTTCGGGAGCGCTTGAGGACGGAGACGCCCACATAAACATAGGAACCTCCAGTTGGCTATGCCTCACCATACCCGAGGCGCGCAGCCTGGGCGGGAGCGGTTTCGCCTCGGTGGTCTCCGCGGATCCCGAGAAGTACCTCCTGATAGGGGAGTCGGAGACGGCGGGCGCTTGCCTGGAATGGTTCGCCGAACAGCTCTGGGAGCAGTCGCCGCCCAATAGGATAGAGGTGGCCCGTCCGGACGAATCACTTTACGTGGAGCTTGACCGTCGGGTAGAAGAAGTGGAACCCGGGGCTGAAAGGCTGCTCTTCGTACCCTGGCTGTTCGGGGAACGGGCTCCGGTGACCGATACCCTGCTCCGAGGGGCTTTCGTCAACCTATCCCTGCAGCACTCCAGGGAACATATGCTGCGGGCGGTGTACGAGGGGGTGGCCTACAACCTGCGCTGGCTTCTGGACGTGGTGGAAAAGGGAGGTTGGCCATGTTCCGTGCTCCGGGCCATCGGGGGAGGGGCGCGGAGTGATGTGTGGATGCAGATGGTCGCCGACGTCACCGGGCGGCGGGTGGAAGCGTTGGAACATCCGCGGGAAGCGGGAGCCGTGGGATGCGCCCTGGTTGCGGGGTTGGGAGTGGAAGCGGTCCGCTCTTTTCCGGATATAAAAGAACTCGTGCGGATCCGGAAGTCCTTCTCGCCCCGGGAGGACGTAAGAAGCGTGTACGACCGGATGTACGCCGCTTTCCTGATGGTCTATCCCCGCCTATCCCGGATATGCGCCGAGCTCAACCGCGGCGCATCCGACAACGAGGGTTTGGGGAGCTTTGGGAAGGAAAGCCTTGCCTGCCGGGCGAGCGTGAAACACCGGGACACGCCGAGTAAAAGGCGGGACGGTTCCGAGTTACCGGAGCAGGACTCGGGTAGAATAATGGCCTGGAGAGGATGAGGGTTTCCTGGGAAAGCGCGATAACGCCGCCGGCGGAGAAGAGTCCACCTCGCTGGGAGGCAAGGGAAGAAGGGAAAGGAAGTCCGGTGCCGACCAAGGATGAGCGCTTTATAATAGCCTGCGCCACGGTGGCCGAGGAGCTCCGCCTCATGGGAGCCGATCCGGAGCGGCTGGTGGAGCTGGAGTTCGGGTTGCATAATCGTCCGGATAAGCTGCACGAGGAGCTGCAGCGCCGCATTGAAGAGGTGCCCGGGGAGGGGGACATAGTGCTGGGTTACGGTCTATGCTCCAACGCGGCGGTGGGACTGCGCTCCGCGCGCCACCGGCTCATCATCCCCCGCGTGGACGACTGCATAGCCCTCTTTCTGGGCTCCCGGAAAGAGTACTTACGGCGCATGCGCGAGGAGCCGGGGACCTATTATCTCACCAAGGGTTGGATCAAGGCGGCCGAATATCCCCTGCGGGATTATGCGAGGTTGGTAGAGCGTTACGGCCGGGAAAGAGCGCTGCGGGTGGCGCGGGCGATGATGGCCAACTACAAGAGGATGGTCCTCATCAACACGGGGAACTACGCCTTGGATGAATGTCGGGCGGCGGCTCACTCCATGGCCGAAGCCTTGGGTTTGCAGTATAAGGAACTTCCCGGATCCAACCGTATGTTGCGGATGATGCTTGAGGGAGAGTGGAACCGGGAGTTCCTGATCGCGGAAAAGGGTGAGGAGCTGACCTTGGACATGTTCCTCGGTGAGGAAGGGGATGCCCCTTAGGCGGCCTGGTGATGAGGAAACGGGAGTCGTGTTGCGGGATAGCGTTGAGGTCGTGTCCCTCGTCGGCACGGAGACAACCGGTGACGGGAATTACCAGCTGACGCACACGGAGAGGAGAGACGATATGCCCCATGCCGTGTTGATAAGGCCGGCGGCATATAGTAAGATTTTTTACGCCGGTGAGCATATGCCCCCGGCGGTCGCGAGCCCGCTTAGCTCAGTTGGTAGAGCACATCCATGGTAAGGATGGGGTCAGCAGTTCGAGTCTGCTAGCGGGCTCCATTGCGTTCAACGTTTCAAGGTATAATATATGAGGGTGAAACGAAGCGGTTTGGCGGTGTAGCTCAGCTGGTCAGAGCACACGGTTCATACCCGTGGGGTCAGAGGTTCGAGTCCTCTCACCGCTACCAAAGAGCTAGGGATCGTCCCTTAGACATACGGACGCGGAAACAGCATAGGAGAGGATGGGAGGCCCGATTTCGGGCTTTCCGTACATTTTATGGCAATTGTTTCCATATAGACGGCAAAGCGATCCGGGGGAGAGAAACTTCCCGGAAGGGTGGTTGGGCTACGGACTCCCGCGGAGGTAGGGAGACTGATTCAGGAGGAGGGTCAAAATGGCCAAGAAGAAGTTCGAGAGGACCAAGCCGCACGTCAACGTGGGCACCATCGGGCACGTGGACCACGGCAAGACCACCCTGACCTCGGCCATCACCCGGTGCCTGCACAACCAGGGGCTGGACGTGGAGGAGAGGTCCTTCGATTCCATAGACAACGCCCCCGAGGAGAA
>JACVJF010000044.1 GCA_015711855.1 Candidatus Solincola quzhuomuensis
TGCTTCCCGTCGGAGGGGCGTTCCTTATAGTCTGGAACGCCCTCGGTGGCGCCTCATAGCCTTAATAGACGTCGGGCACCACCGGAAGGATCACCCGGGAAGCACCGTTCCTGCCCCGGGAAAGGAAGATGAGGTTCAATCCGAAGTGCGGCCAGGTGGAATGGTGACCGCCGCCGGCATCCTGCTTCCCGTCGGAGGGGCGTTCCTTATAGTCTGGAACGCCCTCGGTGGCGCCTCATAGCCTTAATAGACGTCGGGCACCACCGGAAGGATCACCCGGGAAGCACCGTTCCTGCCCCGGGAAAGGAAGATGAGGTTCAATCCGAAGTGCGGCCAGGTGGAAAAGAGATCCGCGGTGGAGATCACCAGCTTGATGCGGCTTCCGGCGCGGAAGCGGTGGTAACAGGCCTGCATCTCCAACGGGCCCCCGGTACTCGCATACGACCACGGAATATATCCGTGCCCCTCGTAATAACCCCGGCTGACCAGCACTTCCTTTCCGTCCGGGGTGACCTCGTAGAGCCAGGGTATGAGCTGGGTGAACTCGGCAGAGGACCGATAGAAGAACTCGAACTGCGGGACGCCCATGACCGTCAGGTCACGCCTCAGGGGCTGGCTCTGGAAGCTGATCTCCGTGAGGGGGAGTTCCGTGATCTTCAACCTCGACGGCACTTCCATGGCCTCCCCGCCCATGAGCATGGGAGCATCCTGGTAATAGAGTAGGGAGATCGAGCCGGTGATTCCCAGGTTCACAAGGAGATCCCAGGCATCCTCACTTCTTGGCGCACGTCGGTTCAAGGTGGGGATATTTTCCTTCCCCGCTCCCCCGAGGTAGAGGCTCAGGTGACGGGTTCCCGGCAGCGGATAGGTGGGGGCTTGACCGAAGGCATCCGGTTTCGTATGCCGATAATAGACGACGGGCGGCTCTAAGTCCACGCCGTTTTGCAGGCCCTTGAGGAAACGGTCGAACCAGCGGTTCACTTGTTGGCGCACCCAGGCGCTCTCCGGACTTCCGCCAATGCCCTCAACCGGGAAGGGACCCGGATAGCACCCCAGATGGCCGTGATTGGTGATGATGATGCGCTTGGGACCCTGAATGTGGGAATAGGCCATGAGGCCTTCGTTGGCGAAGAAGAGGTCGTCGTTCCATCCGGCCAGGATGAGGGTGGGGGTGACGATGGGGTGCTCCACCACCCCGTCATATTCCTCGTCGCACCAGTACCGAGCGGAACGGACCTTGAAGTATTGCCGGCAAAACTCGTAATCCTCCGTGCGCCTTTCGAGCATGGCTCCCAGGATGAATAGCATGCTCTGGTCGAAGGCGGTCACTGGGGGTATTAACTTGAAGATGTACCCGACGAGCGTCTGTAGTTTCTGCATGCCGTCCATCCTGGTGTCCAAGGCCAGATTGAGGAGGCTGACCATGAAGCCGGTGATGTCACCCAGATAGGTCACCCCTACGAGGAGCGCTCCCCAAAGCATCTTACCCGCTCCGTTAGGTAGCAGGGAAAAGGTAAGGTCGAAGGACCCGTGCATGGGAACCGCCGCCCGGATGCGAGGGTCACCGGGGTCCCCCGGACGAGGGTCCTTCCGTTCCGACTTGAGATAGGAGAAGCAGCCCCCCATGGAGGCTCCCGTAATCCCCACCACCGGGCCCTTCTCGTCCTCCATTACCGGGAACCGGGCGTCCTCTCCGAGGAGGGTAATGATATGGCTCACATCCCTCATCTCGTGTTCGGGATCCATGCAACCCACTTCTCCTCCGGCCCCGAACCAACCCCGCGCCGTGATGGCCACTCCCACGTATCCACGAGAGGCATAATACTCCGCCGCCCACTCTCCCATGGACTTATCCAGAGTCCAGCCGTGGACGAAGATGATGGCCGGGAAGAGTTCTCCCGCCGGGGCGTCCTGCGGATAGAACACGCTCACGGGTATATTCACCCCGTCCCACATGGTCCAGTCCTCGGTGACCCTGGCCACCCGGTAGGTCCGCCCTTCTTGGAGAGCCTCGTTCCTCTCCACCGCCGCAGAAGCCGCCCGGTCTCCCGTGGCAGGCATCGCGGGAAAGAGAAGGAGGAGAAAGACGGAAACGGATACGCAAAAGCAAAGTATGAGGCGGAAACGGTTTCGCGTCATGGCCAGCCCCCCTCTGTGAAGGCGCCCAGCGGATAACCCGCCTGGGCCTCACTCCCCACGACATACCGGCATTTATACAATATCATAGGGATTGTTCATATGCAATAAATAAAATTGTTAATTTGCAAACATTGCTAATTGCATGGATGGATGGAAATCGTTTCCATCAAGGTCGTTTCCCTCAGGTAATACGGCGGGAAAGCCACTCTCGTAAGCTGTTTATCGCAAAGTTCCTGCCGTACCTAGCAATATAAGCTAAGAAGTTGGCCGGCGGCTGCCGGTAGGCGGGAACTTCCCTCAGGAAGAGCGCCCCCCGGGGGCAAGCCACCACGCACAGCCCGCAACCTATACAACGTTCCTGGATGTGCCGGTGGACCTTCCTCTCTCCTTCACCGACGAGGGATATGGCCCCCATGGTACAAGCCTTGGCGCATTTTCCACAGCCGTCGCAGCGAGAGGCGTGGAGATGAGGGAGGTAGTGAGGGGGAGCGATGAAGCCGGGGGCGTTGAACTCGGATATCTGGCGCAGGGCGTCACAGCAGCAACCGCAGCAGGAACAGGAGCAACGGAAATATTTTGCGCTGCGGTCGTTCATCATCCAAGTCACCAGTCCGGCTTTCTCCGCTTCCCTCTTTATTTCCAGGGCCTCTTCCCGGTCCACCCGCCGCATGCGACCATCCCTCACCAAGGCGGGAACAAAATCCCCCATGACCATGCAGGTCTCCAGAGGACGACCGCAGTCCTCTCCCAGTATGCTCTTGGTCAGCCGGCACTGGCAGACCCCCACGGCGAAGTCCCGATATTCATCCATGATGACCTCTAGGCGATCGGAAGGGAGGGCCATGGGAAGGGCCTCCACCGCCTCTTGAACCGGTAGATATCTTACGGCATGTACCGGCTTCCGAGTGTAGGCGGCGGTGAACCCGGTGCGAAAGAGGGCTTCGAACAACTCGGCGAAGCGTCGGTGCCACTCGGTGACCTCTTCCGGCGACTTGCGCACCAGGACGTGCTCGAAGGTACCCGGGACGATGGGGAGGAGGCCGTAACGTTCCTTCTCCCCCTTCCCGATGGAGAAAAGGACGAATTTCTCGTGGGCCAGCCGCCGGAGGACCTCGCGGACCTCCTGAAGGGGTCTTCCCGAATCCCGGGCGAGGGACGCAGCCGTCCTGGGCCTCCAGGGCTTTAGGTGGCAGGCGATTTCCGCTTCTTCCTCGGTGAACATGTGCTGAACGAGGGCCACCAGCTCGTCACAAAGCGGGGGTCCCAGCAGAGCCGGGCTGGAGTAGGCCTTGGCCAGCCGCAGATACGCCCGGGAAAGGTTAGGATAATCGCCGACGGCTTCAGAAACGTCGTGCATCATACTCTCCTCTTCGACTCGGCCCGACATGCCTCCGGGCATCTCCGATGTCGTAATCCTGAAATGATCGTCGCCGTATGCGGTCGATCAAGGCCAGAGGATGGTCGGTAAAGAGTCCCCTCGTCCACCATCCGTTTCGGGAAAGCCTATTTTAGCTTACCCTTCCTTACCCTTCTGCATCCACCCGCACCGGATCGACATAGCGTTAATCGAAACCCTCGGGAGCATTATACTATTGTCATCGATTCGTTCGGAGGAAACGACTGCGGTGAAAGTTTATCTCGACGGGCGCAAGGTCGAGGAAGAGGAGGCCCTTATCCCCGTGATGGACCGGGGGGTTCTCTTCGGTGACGGCCTCTTCGAGACCATCCGAGCTTATCGGGGGAGGCCCTTTCGCTTGGACCGTCACCTGGCGCGCCTGCGGGAAGGGTGCCGGATCCTCCGCCTTTCCGGACTTCCTCGAAACGAAGAGGTGAGAAGGGCCATCGACGAGCTCTACCGGGAAAACGTGGGCAACGGCGATGCATACGTGCGCATCACCGTCACCGGGGGTGACTTCGACGGCACGAGGAACCTTATGAGATCAGGCCCTCCTCACGTATGCATCACGGTCAAGCCCTTGGAGGAATACCCACGGCGTTTCTACGAAAAGGGGGTACGGGTGATCGTGACTTCCATACGCCGCAACGCCCACAGCCCCCTGGTGCGTGTCAAGACCAACAATTACCTGGAACCCCTCTTCGCCAAGCAGGAGGCCGCGGACAAGGGCTGTGACGACGCCCTGTTCCTCAACACGGAGGGATTCCTGGCCGAGGGCTCTACCTCCAATGTATTCCTGGTGCGTCAAGGCCGGGTTTGTACTCCTTCCTTGGAGTGCGGGATCCTGCCAGGAATAACCAGGGAGACATTAATGGAAATATGTGCCAGAGAGGGTATTCCCAACGAAGAAGGCCGCTATACCCTCGACGACCTTTTCTCTGCCGACGAGGTTTTTCTGACCATGACCACCGGGGAGATAATACCGGTCGCCGAGGTGGAGGGCCGACCGGTGAAAAGAGGGTGCCCCGGACCGGTGACCTCCCTTTTAAGCCGTTCTTACCGCCGGCTGATAGAGGAGGAGCTATCATTATGAAGCCCCATCCTCATCGTCAAGGCGGATTCCGACGAACCTCTTGCACTATTCCCTGCCAATGACCGACGGCGACGGTTCCGGAGAAAGGGGTAGGGATACTCACCTTGGCAAGTTCGACATGTAACAAGAGAAACAGCGGTCGGTCGACGGAACGTGGGTCAATGCCGTTCAGCGTCCCGCTCGGACCAGGGGTCAAGCGGCAGCCGATCCGTTCCTTTCTTATACTCATCGACGAGAGGATGACGAAGGCAGACAAGGCTACAAGGGGCAAAACACCACGGTACACCGTGTTCAAACCCCAATACCCCTAAGGGTATCAAAATTCAAGACCTGACCCCTTTAAGGAGGCGAATATAGCCTCACCCTTGTCCAGGGTCTCCTGGTACTCGTCCTCGGGGTCGGAATCGGCCACGATTCCCCCACCCACCTGGAAATAGGCGGTGCCTCCCTTGACGATAACCGTGCGTATGGCTATGTTCAGGTCGAAATTACCGTTGAATCCCAGGTATCCTATGCTCCCCGTGTATACGCTGCGCGCCGTGGGCTCCAGCTCGTCGATTATCTCCATGGAGCGTATCTTGGGTGCTCCCGTGATGGAGCCGCCCGGGAAGGAAGCCCGTAGCAGGTCCACCACGTCCTTTCCGGGATGCAACTCCCCGACCACGGTGGAGACCAGGTGGTGCACGGTGGCGTAGTGTTCGACGACCGCGTGTTCCTCCACCCGCACGCTCCCGTAAGAACAGACCCTCCCCAGGTCGTTGCGCTCGAGATCCACGATCATGGAGAGCTCGGCGCGGTCTTTGGCGCTGGCCCTCAGCTCCTCGGCCAGGCGGCGGTCCTCTTCGGGGTCGTTGGATCGGCGGCGCGTGCCCTTGATGGGGCGTGTCTCCACACACCTACCCTCCCCCCTCAAGAAGCGCTCCGGCGAGGAGGAGCATATCTGTCCTTCGACGGCATTGAAATAGGCGGCGAAGGGAGCGGCGTTCAGGCGGCGTAGCCGCCGATATAGTGTCCAGGGATGTTCGCGTAGGGTAGTCTGGAAACGCTGGGAGAGATTGGCCTGGTAGATGTCCCCGGCATAGATATACTCCTTCACCCGACGCACAGCCTCCAGGTATTCCTCTCGGGTGAAGTTGGAGACGAAACGGGCTTCTTCCCCGGCGGTTGGCATACGATAAGCCGGAGGCTCCGTCTCCATCTCCTGCAGCGCCTCCTCCAGGACCTTTTCCGGCTCCCGGGGGTGGAGGGTGAAGAGCCAGGTCCTTCCCTCTCGGTGGTCGTGGGCCAGCACGCGATCGTAAAAAGCCATGCACAGCTCAGGAAGGCCGAGGTCGTCCACGGCGTTACCCGGCAGCTTCTCGATGTAGCGCCCGAGCTCGTAAGACAGATAACCCATGCCGCCTCCGATGAAGGGAGGAAAACCGGAACTATTTTCCGCTGGACCGTCTTCCAAACGGAACGCCCTCAGGGCTTTGCGCAGAGCGTTGAAGGGGTTTTCCCGGCTGTTCCAGGGATTTCCTCCCCGACGGCTCCACCGGCACTCGAAACCACGGGTGGCAAGGACCAGGAAGGGGTTGAACCCGATGAAGGAATATCTTCCCAACCTCTCCATGACCAGGCTGGAATCGAGGAAACAGGCATAGTCGGAATGGGCCACACGATGGAACATCTCTTCCATGGAGGGGGGGTCCTGGAGCTCCATCCGAGCCACCCGCAGGACGATCTCCTCTCCATCGCCCTCCTTTTCGCTTCCCAGCAAGCGGAGTTTGCCGGGAAGGATCTCCAGCCAAGCATCCGTCCTGCTCCTCTGCCGCGTCAAGGACATATGACCACCTCCGGCGAACTCGAGTCGTCCCGCGAGTTCATGCTCCGTCGGGATACTTACCGTCCCGGGCCACCTCTTCTCGGGATCTTGCCCGTCCCGCAAAGGAGAAACTCCTTCCAAGGCATATTCCCAGGAAATTCCGGAGGAGGTTCAATCCCTCCGGGGTCATAAAGGACTCGGGATGAAACTGAATTCCCTCCACCGGATACCTGCGGTGACGCACGGCCATGATCAATCCATCCTCGGTCCGGGCGCTAACCTCCAGGCAATCCGGCAAGGATTCCTCCAGTATGGCCAGGGAATGGTACCGCGCTGCCTCCATGGGGTTGGGCAGGCCTCGAAACACCCCCTTTCCGTCGTGATATATGAGCGATGTCTTTCCGTGCATGACATAAGGTGCCCGGTCGACCTTTCCCCCGTAGACCTCGCCGATGCACTGATGGCCCAGGCACACCCCAAGGATGGGGATGCGGGGCCCGAACTCCCGGATGATGTCCTTGGACAACCCGGCGTCCCGGGGGGCCTTGGGCCCGGGAGAGATGACTATTCCCGCCGGGTGCAGCTCATCCACCTGCTCCAGTCGGGTGTGGTCGTTGCGGAACACCACCAGGTCCGCGCCGAGTATGCCCAAGAACTGCACGAGGTTATAGGTGAAGGAGTCGTAGTTGTCGATCATGAGAATCTTGCCGCCGGCCATTCCAGCATCACCAGGCTCCACCTCGGTTCCCTCTTCGCTCTCACGACCCCGGGTATTAACGACGTTAAACCGCCTCCCTAGACCTTCGGAGGCACCTCGATCGGCGAACGCCGATCGGTCGAAAAAGAAAACCCAGCCCTTTTCCGGCTGGGTGCCGACCGCGCGGTCGCCTGACATACCGGTCAGCTGGATTATACCATAATCCCGTCAGGATGAGCCGGGGCTGCTGAAGACGGCAATCACGGCATGGAGAGGAAAGGACGCCCTCCGGGCATGCCGTGTCCATGTCGTTGCGTTGTGTTAAGGTTATCCTGCCGTTGTAGGCCATGCCGCGTCGAGTATGGAGGTAAGCCATGAGGCTGGTCACCCACAGCCGTAAACTCATCGCCTTCATGATGGTCTTCCTGCTGCTCCTGGGTCCGGTCCTGCTCGTGGGATGCGGCCGGGAGACCACGCGTTCTCTGGGCACCCTGGACAACCCCCGCCTGGACAGCGGGACCATAAGCGGTCTCCAGGAAGGTGGGGTGCGGGTCTTCCTGGGAGTGCCCTACGCCGCTCCTCCCGTCGGTGACCTTCGCTGGAGAGAGCCGCAGCCCGTTCATCCGTGGACGGAGGTGCGTCCCTGCGTGAAATACGGGGCTTCCTGTCCGCAGCCCCGCCAGGACTGGACGGGGCAGTTGGATGTTGGAGAGATGAGCGAGGATTGCCTTTACCTGAACGTCTGGACTCCGGCAAGGAGCCAGGAGGACCGGCTGCCGGTGATGGTCTGGATCCACGGCGGGGCTTTCCGGACCGGATCCGGTTCCCTGCCCATCTATAAGGGAATCCGACTGGCGGGCAAGGGCGTGGTAGTGGTGACCATCAACTACCGGCTCGGCCCCTTCGGGTTCTTGGCCCATCCTCTCCTCTCTGCGGAATCACCGTCGGGGGTCTCCGGTAACTATGGGTTGCTGGATCAGCTGGAGGCCCTGCGTTGGGTGAAGAAAAACATAGAGGCCTTCGGGGGCGATCCGGACAATGTGACCGTTTTCGGGGAATCGGCTGGCGGGATGAGCATACTCTACCTCATGACCAGCCCTATGTCCGAAGGTCTCTTCCGTCGGGCCGTCGTGGAGAGCGGCCCCCTGCTGGACCTTGGGTTGCCCGTCAACATGATGCCCACCCTCCGAGAGGCCGAAAAAACCGGCGAGCAGATCTCGAAGGAGCTCGGATGCGACCAGGAAGAGGACCAGCTCTCCGCCCTGCGTGCCGTGGCCCCCGAAAAGTTGCTGGAAGCATCTTCCAGGGGAAACTCATTGTTCGGGCCCATAGGCTTGAGCCCCAATGTGGACGGTTATCTTCTTCCCGAGAGGCCAGTCAAGGTCTTCTCCGAAGGGCGCCAACTACCGGTCCCCCTGCTCACCGGGATAAACGCAGACGAGGGGACCATATTCGCTCCGGAAATCTCCCTTGAACAGTATCGTCTGATGGCTTCTTATCTCTACGGGGGCCTCATGGAAGAGGTGCTCGCCAGGTACCCAGCTACGGAACCCTCGGAGGTCAAGCCGGCCCTCAACCGCCTTATAACCGAGTTGGGCTTCGCGTCCTCAGCCCGTTTTACCTCCGAATGCATGGAAAAAGCCGGTGCTCCCGCCTATCTCTACCATTTCACCCGGGTTCCTGCCGACCCCCGTCTCCAGGCCCTGGGATCCTTCCACGGGCTGGAGATAATGTACGTCTTCGGGACCCTCGACGAGGTGGAGATGAAAGGGTTGACCGGGGAGGATCGTTCGCTTTGCGAGGCCATGATGTCCTACTGGACCAACTTCGCCCGTACCGGAGACCCCAACGGCCCCGGGCTTGAGGAATGGCCGGTTTTCCGGTCCGAAAGCGCGGATTATCTGGAGTTGGGGTTGGATATCAAGGGCGGATCCGGATTCTTCGCTTCCGCCTACGAACTGATCCGAAAGATCAGCGATTACGCCCCTTGATGCCGTGTTGGGGAATTATCAGCCGTGACCTTCCAATGCCGGTTCCGCCGAAAACGGCAAACCGAAAACCGTACACGCCTCCTTGTGGACCTTCGTTCGGAAAAAGAACGGACCCCAAGCAGACCGGGTTAGAAGATTAGAAGCCGAGGGCTTCGCCGACGAGGAAGACCTTGAAATCGGTCATCATGGGTCGCCTGCTTATTATAGTGGTTATGCGGCAAATGCTCGAGGGTTTCCGGCAGTCCATGCACCTGCCCTTCTCCACGCACGGAGTGTCCAGGTTGTAGCGCATGGCGTTGGCCGGCGCCGCCACCTCTCGGATGCGCTGGAAGGCGGCCTCCAGGTCGGCCACCAGCTTGTTGTACCCGGCCACGACGATCACCGTGGAGGGTCCGAAGGATATTCCCGCCACCCGGTTGCCTATTCCGTCCACGTTCACTATCTCTCCGTGCATGGTAAGTGCATTGGCGCTGGACAGGTAGAAGGGGCAACTTATGGCCTCCCGCCTCACGCGCATGGCCTCCTCGGCGGTCATGCCCGCGTCGTGAGCGAACACCGGGTTTCCCCTCCGGCGCAGCTCATCCAGTACTCCTATCTGCCGCATGGTCCATGAGCCCCCGCATCCTACCGGCTGGTCCGGGGGTATGACCTGCAGTATGGCCTCCACCGTTTCCCGCCTCCCGGGGAAGAAGCGGGCGTCGAATTCCCTTTTTCTCAGGACTTCGGCGGCATGTTCGCAGCGAGTGCGCACGTAGCGCCTCCACACCTCTCCCATCTCCGAATAACTCATCTGTCCTCCTCTTGTCGTTCGGACGTCTATTCACCCGCCATGGATTTGAACCGATAAGAGGTATATAATCCACCCGCGCCGGACCGGCAAGTGCCGGGCGAGATGAGGGAGAGGAATTGGAGCGCCGCGAACTGGTCCTAGCCGCCCTGAAGGGGGAGCCCACACCGCGCTTTCCCGTCCTGGGCCCCGGGGGACTCATAAACGTGGTCACCAGGGAGGTCCTGGAGCGTTTCCGGGTACCCCTTCCCGCCGCCCATTATAGCGGTGTAATGATGGCCGAGCTGGCGGTGGCTTGTTACGACATGGTGGGTTTCGACAACATCGGCCTCCCCTTATGCCTCACCGTGGAGGCTGAAGTGCTGGGTGCCCGGGTGAACATAGGCGACGCCACCGCCCTTCCACGCATCGTGGCCTTCCCCGAGATCTCCCCGGAGGAAATCATAGCCAATGCCCTTCCCGCCCTTCTCAATCATGGTCGCATCCCTCAGGTACTGCGGGCTATGGAGCTGGTTCACGAGATGCGCCCCAGCGCTCCCATAATCGGCAACGTGGCCGGTCCCGCAACATTGGTCTCCTCCCTTATCCGTCTGACCGCGTTGATGGAACTCGTGAAGAAGGATCCCGGTTTCCTGGACCGTCTTCTGGAGGGCTTGATATCCTTTCTCTGCGCCTACGCCGAAGCCATGGTGGAAAGGGGCGCGGACATCATCATGATACACGAGCCCGCGGCGCGTACCGGTTCTTACCTCGGTTTCGACCTCTTCACCAATGTGCTCCCCTATCTCAACGAGCTGGGCAGATACGTGCATCTGGGAGGAGCGAAGCTCATCCTGCACGTATGCGGCGGAAGGATGGAGCAGGTTAAGATGTGCCGGGAGGCGGTCATGGACGCCTACTCTTTCGAGGCCGAGGTGGATCCGGCTGAAGCTCACCGTATTTTGGGCAAACCCATCGTGGGAACCGTTCCCGCGTCGCTGGTGCACTACTTCCCGCCGGAGATGGTACTCGAAGAGACTCTGTTGGCGGTCCGTCGGGGAGCGTCCATGGTCACCCCTCCCTGTGGCCTGGGCTTGGACACCCCTTTTCAGAACCTGCGCATAATGAAGGAGGCCTCCCATCGTTTCCGCGTTTGAGCGCCGAAGATCCCCTCATCCCTTGCAACGGAATCGCTTGTTTCATACGCCGACGCTCGGATCGGGCTCCCAGGGAACGGCGATCTCCCAATCGGACAAGCGGCGCAGGCGAATCGCATCATCCACCATCAGATAGGTTGCCGGGGTGGTGCCGTCTCCTTCCTTTAACCAGCATCCGGTGTTGGCCAGGAGAACGCCCTTCCCCCCCACCTCAACGCGATCCAGTCCCGCCCGGTGGGTGTGCCCGAACACGAAGAGATCGGGAAGAAACCCGGGAAGAGTCCCGGCGAGCAGGTCCCGGGCTTCGGCGGCGTTTTCCCCTATGGTCGTGTAACGGCGCGGGCTGAACCCCCTGCCCGTCTGGAAGCGGAGCAAGCGGGCTAGGAGACGGAGCACACGATAAGCGCGGTACTCTAGTTCTCTTAGCTCGGGAACCGTCGCGGTCTCGGTGAGAAGATGGAAAAAGGGTCGGTTGAGCCGGTCTATGTCGGATAGGGCAATACCTGTGGATCTTCCCAACACCCATCTGGATAGCCAGGAGGTCTTGGCCCACCAGAAGGAGCGGCTGAAAAAATCCAGGTGGTGGCCGTGCATGAGAAGAACCCGCCTCCCCGCTACCTGCAAGTGCAAGAAGGGGTAAGCCGTGTCCATTTCCAGTCCTTCCACCTCAAGGACGCAGTCTTTCAAGTAAAACCGGTTCCCATCGTCCGGCACGGGCGGGGACGTGCCCGTTCCCGCAACGGAATCGGACCCGCCAGGATATTCCTGCCACCCGAGTGCCCGCCACAAGCTCGCCTCAAAGCATTGAAAGGCAACGTGGGAATCGTGATTCCCGGCAACCAGGACCGTTCTTCGCGCCCCGCCCCATTCCCGCAGGGCCCGCAGGAACAAGGCCGCTTCACGTCCGGCTTCCCGGAGGCCGGTCTTCCAAAGGTCCCAGATGTCCCCCAGGAGCACCAAAACGTCCACGTAGCCGACCCGGTCCAACTCGCGAATAAGCTCCTCCACCGTCCGGGACCTGGTGAGCAAGGCGCCGCTCTCCCCGAAATGACAGTCGCTCAAGATCACCACCCTGTGGCATCCATCCTCGCTCAAACCCGTCCTCCTCGCTCTCCGCGCCGCTCCCAGCGCCCATTATTCCATCACGGTATCCCTTAAACCTCGTCGTCTATTAGGATATAATGCGGATGATCCGTCACGGCGGTAATTATAACCAAGAGCGGAAAGGCCGAGGAAAGGTTGGCGGAAATGGCGATCGCGGCCTCCAATCCCCTGGAGCTTATCGGCAACACTCCCGTAGTGAAGTTGAATAAGGTAGCTCCTACCAACCCGCGCGTGGAGATCTACGCCAAGATGGAAGGATTCAACCCTTGTAGCTCCATGAAGGACAGAATCGCCAAGTACATGATCGAAGGTGCCGAAGGGCGGGGTGAGCTCACCCCGGGGATGACCATAGTGGAAGCCACCAGCGGGAACACCGGCATAGGGCTGGCCATGGTCGCCGCCTACAAGGGCTATCGCCTGAAGATAATAATGCCCGAGTCCATGAGCGTGGAAAGACGCCGAGTCATGCAGGCTTTCGGGGCCGAGGTGATCTTAACCCCCGCCGAAGAGGGCATGAACCGGGCCATAGCCATCGCCGAGGAGATGGGAAAGGAGCCCGGTTGCTACCATCCCGACCAGTTCAGAAACCCGGACAACGTGCGCGCTCACTATGAGGGTACGGGGGAGGAAATATTGCGCCAGGTCGAGGACATCGACGTGCTGGTGGCGGGCATTGGAACCGGGGGGACCATAACCGGGGTGGGAAGACGCCTGCGGGAAGCCTATCCCGACATCCTTATCGTCGGCGTGGAACCCTATCCCAATTCCCGCATCCAGGGGCTGCGCAACCTGCAGGACTTTCTCCCTCCCATCCTCGATCTTTCCCTTCTCGACCGGAAGATCAACGTGGAGGACGGTTGCGCCTTCAACACGGTCAGGGTCCTGGCCAACATCGAGGGGCTCTTCGTGGGCATGTCCTCGGGCGCCGCTGTCCACGCCGCACTCCAGGTGGCCCAGGAGATGGAATCGGGACGAATAGTGGTCATCCTTCCCGACCGAGGGGACCGGTACCTTAGCACCGACTGCTTCAGCTGCACCAACTTGGAATGCGTTTATCGTGACTTCCTGCAATCTTTAAAGGAGGAGAAGGATTGAGGGTCGCCGGTATCCGGTGACCGCGACCCCTCAGATAGAAGAAGGCAGTCGAGTCGCCATAACATCGGGTAAAGGAGCGCGGTGGTTCAGGGGAGCAACTTCAGTTTCCCTTCTCATCTGCCGAATAATCGTGTGATTAAATATTATTAAGTTTATGCGTTTTTCCGATAGCAAATAACCGTAGGGGAGAGGGGAGGATGCCATCCGCAACGGACAGGCTCTCGCAGATACTCCTGAAGAACAAAGTGGTCACCGAGGACCAGTTGGCGCGGGCACTCTTGCGCCAGAAAGAGACCGGCGCCAGCTTGGGGCGGGTCCTCCTCGAGCTGGGAATGGTTAAGGAAAACCAGCTTGCGGAGTTGATCGCCAAGGAACTTGGGCTGGAGTACGTGGACCTCCTGGAGTATAAGATAAACATACAGGCCACCACCTCCATCGACGAGGCTATGGCCAGGCGATACAACTGCATCCCCATCGACTTCCAGGACGGGAAGTTGGTGGTGGCCATGGCCGATCCCACCAACATCTACGCCCTGGACGACATCCGCCTGTCCACCGGGTACGAGGTCAAGCCGGTGGTCAGTGCCCGAGACGATATACTCAACGCTATCCAACGCTACTATCACCTGGACACGGATGTGGTGGAAGCCGTACTCCAGGAAAGGCAGGAGGAGGAAGCAGAAGGCATTTCCGGCGTGGTGGACGACACCCCTCTGGTAAGATTTACCACCACGATGGTCGCTGAGGCCATCAACCGGGGGGCCAGCGACATCCATATCGACCCGCGTGAAAACGAAGTGCTCATCCGGTACCGCATAGACGGCGTATGTCAGGAGATAAAGCGCCTTCCCAAGAACATCCACGACGGCATCGTCTCCCGTATTAAGATCATCTCCGACCTGAACATCGCCGAGCGCAGGGTCCCGCAGGACGGCCATTTCGCCATGGTGTCGCAAGGCAAGTCCATCGACTTCCGAGTGGCCGTGCTCCCCACCGTTTACGGGGAGAAAGTGGTCATGCGTATCCTGGACAAGTCCAGCATCCTCCTACGCCTGGAGGATTTGGGGTTCTTGCCCGAAGCCCTGGAAAAATACCGTCAGGCGTTCATGAAACCCCACGGAGCCCTCCTGGTGACCGGGCCAACCGGGAGCGGTAAATCCACCTCGCTCTACGCTACCCTCAACGTGCTCAACACGGAACACAAAAACATCACCACGGTCGAGGATCCCGTCGAGTACCGTCTGGCGGGGATCAACCAGGTACAGGTCAACCCCAAGGCGGGTCTGACCTTCGCCAACGCCCTGCGCAACATCCTGCGCACCTCGCCCGACATCCTGATGGTGGGCGAGATCCGCGACCGGGAGACGGCCAAGACGGCCATCGAGGCCGCCTTGACCGGCCACCTCGTTCTCTCCACCCTGCACACCAATGACGCCCCCAGCGCCCTTCCCCGCCTCATCGAGATGGGCGTGGAGGCCTTCCTGGTCTCCTCGGCTATCAACTGCGTCATGGCCCAGAGATTGGTTCGGAAGCTGTGTCCCAACTGCAAGGTGCCCTACGAACCGGACCTGGAGGTTCTCAAGGCCCTGCAGTTCCCCCTGGACGACATGGACGAACTCGTCCTCTACAAGGCCAACGAGAACGGCTGCTCCCGATGCGGGGGCACCGGGTATAAGGGGCGCATAGGCCTCTACGAGGTGATGCCCATGAGCGACGAGATCAAGAAGCTCACCGTGAAGGAAGCCTCGGCAACCACCATCATGAAACAGGCCAAGGAAGAAGGTCTCATCACCATGCGCGACGACGGTTTCACAAAGGTGAAAATGGGTATAACCTCCATCGAGGAAGTCATGCGGGTGGTGGCTATCTGAAAGATCTTTAAAGTGGCGCGTTTCAGATCGCCCTCAGGGCCTCCTCGAGGGTCTTATATATGGGTATGATCTTCCCCACCTGCACCACCTCGAGGAGGTCGACGATAATCTCCGAAGCTCGGGCGATGACCAGTCTTCCTCCTTCCTTTTCCGCCCTTTTATAGGCGTCCACGATCACCGATATGCCGCCGCTGGATAGATAGCTGGCGTTTTCCATATCCAAGACCATGCGGCATATCCCACGCTTGAATATGGAGTTTATGAGGGAGAAGAACTCCCCCACGTTGGTGGAGTCCACCACGCCCTCCAAGCGCACCAGGGCTTTACGGCCGGGCTCGACCTCCTCCACTTCCCAGGGCATTTCAGCCCTCCAAGAAGGTCAACCTTTTATGGCCCTACCGGCCTGGAAGAACACCTCCGGGATGGGAGGCATCCCGAAGCCGATGATGAAGGCCAAAAGGGTGGGCAAGACGATTATCCATATGAAGGCACCGGGGAACATGGCCTCGACCACGTGTTGCATGATCTCCGCTCCGTGTTCCCGCAGGAACCGGAATGACACGAGGTCGAAGAAGATGGTCCGCAGGGCCGAGTTCTTCAAAATCTGCAGAAACCAGTGGGCGAACTCGCCCAGAATGAGGGCGAAGAAGGTGGTAAGGGAGGCCTGAACGGCCAGCTTGGTGCCGTGCTTCCTGCCCGCCTTCCACCAAAAAAGGAGGCCGAGCACTATGCCTATGGCCACGGCATGGATCCCGTACTCGTCGTCCCGGGGAATCAGGAAGGCATTGGGAGCGGCCCACAGTATGATGCCTAGGAGCAACATGATGACCGTGAAAACGACCGCTCCCCACTTGGTGTCGGATATGTAGGTGAAATCGGAGGAGCGTGGTTGGGCAAGGAAGTCCCATCGACCGGGTACCTTTCTCCTTGTCTTCCGCGGTGCGGCGGTCTCCACCCCCTCCCCCAAAACTTCCGGCTCAGCGGCCGTGACCGCCACCTCGCTGCGTGCCCGGCCTGCTTCACCGGCCTCTCCCTCGGGTTCAATTTCGGGCACCACCTCGGCCCCCGGGCGGAGAAGGGTCGAAAGGACTTCGTCCACGCTCTCGGCCGTAGATGTCTCTTCCTTTGCCTTCCTCTTGCGCTCCGCCTCTTTTTCCTTTTCTGCCTCGTCCGGGCGCAAAAGGGCGGACACGACGTCATTCAGGAGCGCTTCCTCCGAGTCCGATCCCCGCGCCGGGAGCTGGGGCTTTCGGTGGGAAGCGCGGCGTGGCCTGGCCTGCCTATGTGTTGGTCCCCGGCCGGGACCCGCTTCGCGCGATCCCTCCCCTTCCCGGAGCTCGGTATCCTTTTCCCCGGCTTCTGCTTTTTCCTCCGGTCTGTTCTTCCAAGGTAGGCGAAAAACCGACCTTCTACTCACACTCGCCAGGTCGCTGAAGTCCTCGTCCGGCCCCAGGGCCAGGAAATCCGCCGTCGTCTCCTCAAGTGCCGCTTCCTCAACCTCTTCGATGCCAGATCCCGCGTCCCCGAAGCCAGCTCGGCGCATTTGCGGCGCCAGGGGTTTGTCTTTATCCTCCGTCCTTTTCCCTTCATCCCTTGGGCGGATCAAACCGCGCATCCCCCTACCTTGTCTTTCCTCCACCCTCGTTGCCTGTTTCTCCTCCGTCCCGGGATAAACGGGTTCAATGGATTCAGGGAGTTCGGCGGGTTTCGCCTCTCCCTCCAAGGTGACGGAGGTGGCTTCCTCAAGGGCACTACGCTCAGTGGGCATGCTTTCCTTCCCCGCAGGTTCGAACTCGCTGGCTATGGCGTCCAGCTTCCTCCGATGGCACCGAGGACAAAGGGTGGTCTGGTCCGTCTCCCGCACGCACTCTATGCAGAACCCCGTGCCGCATTCCCGACAGGATGCTATCACCCTCTTATGGGGGTGGCGGGTACAGTTCAAGCTATTACCTCCTCGGCTCCAAACTCGTTTTCTCGAGAAGTCCGCACAATGGATCGAAGCCGATCTGTTCCATGGCCTTCATATCGATATTAATCGAAATTCGATTCGCCAAAAAGGACCTTTTAAGAAGTACCGATAAGTCAACCCGCTCGCCCAGGAAAATTTCGCCGTTGTCAGTTTCGATCCTATACTTTGAAATATCCCACCCCCGCATATGAAACTCCGCCCTCCAGATCCGCCTTCAACGGGATCCCTCCAGGAAAAGGCGATTCATCTCCAATTCCACCCGGCTCATCAGGGGATCGAGGTGGGAGATCTTCAAAGCATCTTCGAGAGCCTCCACCGCGGAACCGTGACCTTCTATCAACAGCCACAGCCGCTCGAAATCCGGATTTCTTTCCGCTTCCGCTGCCAATCCCCTTTCGGAAAGAGCAACCAAGATATCTCCCACCAGCTTGTCCATGAGGGAGAACAACTGCGCCATGTAATCATAATATTCGGCCATTACGGAAGTGACCTCCACCTCTTCCAGCGACTGTAAGGAGACTTCCAGGGCCTCCTTCAAGCCCTTAAGCCTGCCTTTCCATTCTTCTTCACTTTGGGGCACCTCCATCTGCGTCAGTACCGCTTCTACCTCCAGAATGGGTTTTATCGAAGCAAGAAGTTCTTCGAGCCCCCTAAAGACCTCCTCGAGTTCGTCGAGCGCCGGACCCATTCCCTGCACGTAAGCCAACACATACTCCCGCAATTCCTCCATATAGCCGGCGTACTCGCAAGTGGTGAGTTCCTCGAGGCTGCTCCTGATCTCCAACGACGCCTCTTTGCCTTTCTCTATCGACTGGACGGCTTCTTCATAAAAGGAGGCCCTCTCGAAATCGAAATCCTTCATAACCTTCAGGAAAGCGGTCAAATCGGAGAGTCTGGAGGTTCCCCTGCGGTAGGCGTAATCGATCCTCTCCAGAATTTCCGTCCTTGAGGCGTTGCGGCAACCCGGCATAGACGCAAGAAGGGAGAGGGTTCCGAGGATAACAACCATAATCGGGAAAGGAATCACTCCCTTTTTATAACTCAATTCCACTTCCGTCTTTTAACCTTTATCCAATAACCCTAAATTCATCATCGTCCACTTCACGTACTGGGGTTTAGAGGCTCCCGATCACGCAAACGAGGGCCGAACGTGTTTTCGTCCGGCCCTCTAACCTCAATACCTTTATGTTCGCTATCAAATCATAAGTTCTTTTGATACACCTGCCTTTCCACCAATACCCAGCATCACGGATTGGGCGGGCTTCCATAGGGGTCGCCTCCGTCCGGATCCCAGCGGAAGCCCTCGATCTTGCCGGCGATGTGATGCCCCATACCCAATACGTTCAGGTTGGAATGCATGTACAGGATCAACTGGTCGAAGAAGGTTATGGGAGCGGTGTTGTTGTCTTGATCCACGCCCGTGGCGTTGAGCGCATTGACTATAGCCTGCCCGCGGGCGTTGTTGTTGGGGCCGCCCAAGTTGAGGATGAGATTGGTCAGGAAAGTGCCGTTGGAGGCTATGGCGCCGGCCAGGACGTTGGTGTCCAGGGCCCCGATGAGGCTGGTGAGGAAAGTGCCGTTGGCGTTAATGGCCCCCGCCAGGACGTTGGCGTTGAGGTTGGATATGAGCTGGGTAAGGAATGTCTGGTTGGAGTTGATGGCCCCGGCGACCACCGACGGGCTGAGATTGGCCAGCAGGTTGTTGAGGAAAGTGCCGTTGGCGTTGATGGCCGCCGCCAGTACCGTCGGGTTCAGTGCTCCGAGCAAGTTGGTGAGGAAAGTCTGGTTGTTGTTGACGATGTAGGCCACCTGAGTGGCGTTCAGCTTGGAGACCAGGGTCACCAGCCAATCCCTCACCGAGTTGGAGTTGAGCACGTTGGCGAGGACGGTGGTGTCCAAGCCGGTTATCAGGCTGCTCAGGAAAGCCTCGTTGGCGTTGATGGCCGTAGCCAAGACCGTGGGAGACAGATTGGTGACCATCCCGGTGACGAATGTCTGGTTGGCGTTGACCGCCCCGGCTATCACCGCCGGGTTCAGATATCCTATCAGATTGGTTATGAACGTCTGGTTGGCGTTGACCGCATTGGCCAGCACCTGCGGGTTGAGGGCTCCCAGCAGGTTGTTCACGAAAGTCTGGTTGGCGTTTATGGCCGAGGCCACCACGGTGGGATTCAGGGCACCCAGCAGGTTGGTCAGGAAGGTGCCGTTGGCGTTGATGGCGTTGGCCAGCACGGTTGGATCGAGCTTGCCAAGTAGTTGGGTGAGGAAGGTGCCGCTGGCGTTAATCACGTTGGCCAGGACGGTGGTGTCCAGGTTCTGCACCAGGGCCGTGACAAAGGCTTCGTTGGCGTTCAGGGCAGCGGCGATAACCGAGGCGTCGAGGTTGGAGATGAGGTCGGCTATCCAACCACCGTTATTGTTTACCACGTAAGCCAGCTTCGATTCGTCAATCTGCGGAAGCAGTGTGGTCAGGAAGTCCCTGGTGCTGTCGGCATTGGCTATCCCGGCGATGGCTCCGGTGTCCAGCCCGGGAAGGAGGGTCTCGGTTATCCAGGAGGAGAGCCCGCTCACCATGCTGTTCACCGTGGCCGG